>URIT01000003.1 GCA_900547945.1 uncultured bacterium | reverse complement strand
CCTCCAGGATGGCCCGCTCGACGGGCCCGTACTTCGCGAGCCACGCCGCCAGCTCGCCGGCGGGGGCGCGTTTGGCGGAGCCGCCGGGGCGCGGGACATCCGCGCCGGAGGGGGGCGGCAGGGCGGTGCGGTTGGCATCGACGGAGTTGGCGGCATTCACACGGACGGGGTGCGGGATGACGTCTGGGGCGGCACCGCCCGCCGGGAGTGGGTGGGACGGCGCGGCGGGGACGGATGGAAGGGCTTTCTTGGACATGCGGGAATGATAGCAGAAGACGGGATTGGACGCAATGAGATTATGGCGCGGAAAAATATAAGCGTTTCTTCTGTGGCACGCTTCTCCTTGTCCGATGGTTGGGGGTATGCTATAATTCGGTTCTATTGCTTTCGGACCCGTAGCTCAGTCGGTCAGAGCGGGGGACTCATAATCCCTTGGTCCTGGGTTCAAGTCCCGGCGGGTCCACCAGTCTTTGCAGAGGAGGTTGAAGGGTGAACGCAAACCGAATGGTCGTGGCTGCGCTGGCGGTCTGCATGGCGCTCGTACAGGCGTGTGCGGCGAACGGGGATCCGCTTGTGGCGGGCTGGACGGATGTGCCGATGTCCAGCCGCCCGTGGTGCTACTGGTGGTGGGTGAACGGTCATGTGGACAAGCCGACGATCACGGCCGACCTGGAGGCGATGAAGCGCCTTGGCTTCGGCGGCCTTTTGATGTTCGACTCGCGCGGCTACTGGGACGACGAGCGGCACGTCGTCAACCCGAAGCCGAAGATGGAGGTGATGAGTCCCGAATGGCAGGAGTGCGCCGTCTTCGCGATCCGCGAGGCCGCGCGCTTGGGGCTCTCCTTCGCGATGAACATGAGTACGTCCGGCGGCAAGATGAACGGTCCCTGGCCCGTGGGCGTCGACGCGCCCAAACGCCTCGTCTACCGCTACTATCCCGCCGGGACGCCGCAGACGGCGTTCGAGAAGCCCGACCTCGCCTTCTACCACGACATCGACGCGCAGGAGGTCTTCTACACGGGCGACGACCTGCCCGCGGACGGCGTGTGGCGCAACGGCGGCGACGGCGTCTACACGATGGAGGCGACGAGCGGCAAGCGCCTCGACGGCGCGGCGGCGGCAGAGCCCCGCACGCTTGCCGCGCCGGGTACGCCGGGCGCGAAGCGCCTCCTCGTGCGCTTCGGCTGGGCCGTGCTGCCGGACCACGAATACGACGTGGACGTTCTCGACGCGCGCGCGATCGAGGGCCACTTCGGCCGCTTCCACGGCACGCTCATCGCGCAGCTGCCCGGGCTCGTGGGTGCCGACCGCACGCTCACGCACCTCTACTCCGTCAGCTGGGAGGGCACGATGCCCACCTGGACGGGCGACTTCGAAAACCAGTTCCGCCGCTTCACCGGCTTCGACGTGCGCCCCGAGCTGCCCCTCCTCGCCGGGTTCCGCAAGGCGGACGCCGCCGCGCACGAGACCTTCCTGCGCGCCTACCGCCGCGCGCGCAACGACATGTTCCGCGAGAACTTCTACGGCACGCTCGCGCGCCTCGCCCACGCCCACGGCATGGGCCTCGTCTCCGAGTCGGGCGGACCCTGGCAGCGCACGCCCGCCGTCTTCCGCGAGGCCGACCAGCTCGCCTTCCTCGGCGTGAACGACATCCCCCAGGGCGAGTTCTGGCCCGACGGGAAGGGCGAGGGCTACCGTGCGCGCTACCACGTGCGCGCCGCCGTCGCCGCCGCCCACCTCTACGGCCGCCCACGCGCGTCCGCCGAGGCGTTCACCCACATGATCCGCCACTGGTCCGTCGATCCCGCCCACCTCAAGTACGCGGGCGACCGCGCCTTCGCGGCGGGCGTCAACCACCTCGTCTGGCACACGTTCACCTGCTCGCCCGACGCCTTCGGCGTGCCCGGCGCGGAATACTTCGCCGGCTCGCACATCAACCGCAACGTGACGTGGCACCGCGAGGCCGAGGCGTTCGTCGGCTACCTCGGCCGCTGCCAGTGGCTGCTCCAGCAGGGGCAGCCCGTGGAGGACTTCGCCGTCTACGCGGGCGACCGCCCCTACCAGCACTGGGGCCTCTACCGCGAGAAGCCCTATGACGCCTCGAAGGCGAAGCTGCCCGCCGGCTACACCTACGACCTCGTGAACGACGCGGCGGTGCTGGAGCGCCTTGCCCTGCGGGACGGGAAGCTCGTGCTGCCCTCCGGCATCTCCTACGGCGCGCTCGTGTGGGATCCCGAGTTCCCGGACGAGCCGCTGAACCCCGCCGTGGTGAAGAAGGTGGAGGGCTGGCGGAAGGCGGGCCTCCCCGTCTATTCGGCCGCCGAGGCCGCGCAGGTCGCGGCGCGCGTGCCGCCGGACTACGCGGGTCCGTTCGAGACGGTCCACCGCCGCGCGGGCGCGACGGACATCTACTTCGTCACCGGCGAGGGCGCGGGGACGATGACGTTCCGTGCGCCGGTCGCCGGGCGCGTGGTGGAGGAGTGGAACGCCGTGGACGGCACGCGCACGGCGGCGCGGGCGACGGTGCGCGCCGACGGCCGCACGGACGTGGCGCTCGATCTTCCGAAGGGCGGCTCCCGCTTCGTCCTCTTCCGTCCCGTCTCCTCCGCCGGTACGCGCCCCGAGGCGGCGCCCGCCGTGCCGCTCAGGACGCTCACGGCGCCCTGGCACGTCTCCTTCGCCTACCACCGGCTCGCCGCGCCGCCGCCCGCCCCGGCGACGTTCGAGACGCTGGCCGACTGGACGACGCGCGCCGATCTGCGCCATTTCGCCGGGTCCGCCACCTACCGCACGCAGGTGGAGCTGACGGCGGAGGAGGCCGAACAGGCCACCGCGCTCGACCTGGGCGCCCTGCCGAGCGGCCTGGCCGCCGTCACGGTGAACGGCGTGGACTGCGGCGTCGTGTGGTGCGCGCCCTGGACGGTCGCCGTGCGGGAGGCGTTCCGTGCGGGGAAGAACGAGATCGCGGTCCGCTACGTGAACAACTGGCACAACCTCCTGATCGGCGAGTGCGGCCGCCCCGAGGCGGCGCGCCTGACGCGGAGCAACGTGCGCTGCTGGGCGCGTCCGCGCCAGGGGGATCCGAAGAACCCCTGGAAGCTCGACCCGACGCCCTACTCGGGGTATTGCCCGAACGACCCGCTCCAGCCGTCCGGCCTCCTCGGCCCCGTCCGCGTGCTGCGGTAGGCGAAAACGCGCATTTCAAGTTCAATCCGGAAAAGAGGAAACACGATGATGACAAGACGGATGGTGGTGTGGGCGGCGCTGTGCGCCGTGGCGTTTGCGGCGTTCGCCGAGGGACCGCGCGTGGCGCGGCGCAAGCCGCTCACGGCGAACGTGGGCGTGGTGAGCGTGGGGCTCGACACGTACTGGAAGCAGTGCCCCGGCCTGCTGGAGGACATGGTGAAGAAGGAGGGCGTCTTCGCGGAGAAGCTCGCGGCCCACCAGGTGAAGGTGACGCGCTTCGGCATGAGCGACAACCCGCAGAAGGCGCACGCGCTCATCCCGGCGATGAAGGCGGCCGACCTCGACCTCCTCTTCGTGGACATGGTGACCTACGCGACAAGTTCCACCTTCGCGCCGTTCGTGCGCGAGCTGAACGTGCCGATCGTCCTCGTAGCCCTCCAGCCCGACGCGCGCCTCGACTACGAACGCGCGACGATCTACAAGCAGCTCTACAACGACGACCTCTGCAGCGTGCCCGAGTTCACGGGCGTCGCGATCCGCTACGGGCGCCCGGTCGCGGACGTCGTGATCGGTCTGCGCACGGGCGACGCGAAGGCGGACGAGGAGATCCGCCAGTGGTGCGCCGTCGCGCACGTCCTCCACGACCTCCGCCGCGCGCGCATCGGCCTCATGGGCCACGTGCTGGAGGCGATGTACGACATGCAGGTCGACCCCACGGCCGTCTCGCGCACGTTCGGCTGCCACGTTGCGCTCTGCGAGCCGGACGAGATCCTGCCGTTCTACCGGAACCCCGACGCGGCGGCGGTCGAGGCGATGAAGGCGCGCATCCTCGGCTTCTTCGACACGCCCGACCCCGTCTCCGACCCGTGGACGGAGAAGCTGACCGCCCACGACCTCGACGTCGCCGCGAAGGCCGCCGTGGCGCTGGAGGCGTTCATCGACAAGCGCGCGCTCGACGGCTTCGCCTACTACTACGAGGGCGAGGAAGGCTCCTTGACGCGCGAACTCGTGACGAACTTCATCGTCGGCAACTCCCTCCTCACCGCCGCCGGCTTTCCGATGTGCGGGGAGTTCGACCTCAAGAACTGCGTGGCGATGATGATCTTCGACCGCCTCGACATCGGCGGCAGCTTCGCCGAGTTCCACCCGATCGACTTCGAGCGCGACACGGTGCTTGTCGGCCACGACGGGCCGCACCACCTGAACATCGCCGCGAAGAAGCCGGTCCTGCGCTCCCTCAAGAAGTACCACGGCAAGCCCGGGAAGGGCGCGGGCGTGGAGTTCAACATCAAGGAGGGGCCGATCACGATGATGTCCCTCGGCCTCAAGGCCGACGGCTCGTTCAAGTTCATCGTCGCCGAGGGCGAGTCCCTCGCCGGGCCGATTCCGCCGACGGGGAACACGAACACGCATGGGAAGTTCCTGCCGGACGTGCGGACGTTCCTGCGCAACTGGACGATGGAAGGCCCGACCCACCACTTCGCGCTCGGCATCGGCCACCACGCCGCCGAGATCGAGAAGCTCGGCCGCGCGCTCGGCATCGAGACGGTCGTCGTGACGCCGCGCAGGTAGGCGCATCAGGGTTTCGCGTGCCGCGTGCGCGCCGAAACGCCGGACGGATTGTTCCGCTCCGGGACAACGCTGAGACGTTCAGCGCGGTCCCGGGGCGGAACTGCGTTTGGCCTTGGGCGCGGGCACCTTCTGCTCGGCGATGAGGCGCGTCCACTGGAGGGGGAGGGTGATCGTGTTTCCATTTTCCCGGTAGTGCGCCACAAGAGAGCTGATCAGGAGCCGGATCAGGGTAGACGACGTGAGGCCCGTATCGCTTGCGATGCGGGCCAGTTGGTTCTTTTCGTCCTCGGTGAGCCGAACCGGCGTGGCTGAACCTTTCTTTTCGAACATGGTCTTGGATTTTACACCAAGAATTGAAGACTCGTCCTTGCAATCGCGTATAACAATGTGATACAATAACAACGTTCGCCCCGCGTGTAGGCACTCCTGGGCGGGAGGGGCGAGGAAACATGTGACTGGCATGTGTGCGAGGGGCACGAATGCCGGTACATGGATTTGGGTACAGGGGTAATTGGAAGGAGAAGGTCACGGATATGCGAATGAATGTACTTGTTGCGGCGATTGTGGCGGTTTCGCTCGTTCGCCTTCAGGCGCAGAATGTCCAGGTCAGGACATATGCTGCGGAGGGGGCGAACAAGACGGCGGAGAATCCCGTTGTCGTACGTCCAATACAGCCACTTGAGTCGTCTGCCTTTGTCGGCGCGCAGCCGCTTGCCCTTTCGCTCATACCTTCGGCTGAGACCCCCGACAGAACCCTTGATGTCGCCTTGTTCCAGTTGAATCTCCTTGTCGGGGCCCATCGCCGTGTATCCATTTTTGACTTGGGCGTGATTGGCGGCATTTCGGATGATGAAATGACGGGGCTTGGCATTTCCGGAATTTTCAATCGAACGGGATCCTCGCCGGGGGCTTTCCATCTTGCAGGTGTCTGCAATCATTCCGGACGGGACATGAACGGTTGCCAGATTTCGTTTGTCTGGAACTGGACGGAGGGACTGTTCAACGGTCTGCAGACGGGGCTTGTCAACAGATCTGGCCGCCTTGACGGCCTACAGGTCGGCGGTTTCAACATGGCGGAGCGGGGGACGGGCGTACAGGTGGGGATCGTCAACATGTCCACCCGGCTTGAGGGGCTTCAGATTGGCGCATTCAACATCAACCGCGATTCGGCGGTTCCCGTCCTACCTGTGTTCAACTTTGCATTCTAAGGAAAGCCGCGCATGAAAGTCCTGCCGTTTGCCTGTGTTTTTGGATGTTGCCTACTGGGGGGCTGTCTTTCGTCCCGAACCAGCGGCGTCGCCGTGGAAAAGGGCCGGGTCGAGATCCATGATCCCTCCTTTGCCCTGAATCTTGAAATCGTACGGGACGCATGTGAAAGGACGCCGGAGGGGTTTCTGCATGTCCAGGCGACGATCAGGAATCTGAACAACTCTGATTTCCGCTGTCAGTACCGATTCGAATGGAAGAACGCCCAGGGACTTGTGCAGACCCATGCGATGATGCCGTGGCGTCCCGTCGTCATCCACGGACGTGATGAAACGGTATTCGAGGCCGTTTCGCCCCTGAAGGATACTGAGGATTTCCGTTTGTCCGTTCGTCGGTCGAATCCGTAAAAACGAGGTCATAACATGAAGAAGCGACTCATTCTCTTGGGGACGGTCCTTACGATGCTGACTGGCGGCGCCGAACCGGTGAAGGCCCTCCTTGTCGTGCAGAACCACACGGGGGCGGAATGCCTCATCAAACTGCCGAACCTTGCGACGCGCCTTTCCGTCGCGTTGAGCGGTGAAACCTTCGAGGTCATCGACCCAAACGACGTGGTGGGGGAAAACCTCAATCGCGGCGTGAAGGGCGAGACGATGCCGCTTTCGTCCGCCACGCGCCTGGCCGAACATCTGGGCGCGGGGGCCTTGATTACGGCGTCCATCGATGACATTTCGGAAATCACGATCGGCTCTCCCGCACTGGTGAAACAGCTCAGCGTCACCATGACCCTGCAGGCCAAGCGCGTCCCCTCGGGTGGTGGAACGGGGGGGATCGAGGTGACGGCGTTGTCGCGCAAGTACACAACGGCGGAATTCGCGCAGAACGCAGGGGCCGTCTATGCCCAGCTGATGTCGCAGATCTGCAGGAGCGCGGCGCAGCAGTTCCTGCCGCAGGTCGCAAAGGTCGAGTGGAAGACGTCTGCGCAAAAGGTCATGGTGGCGTTTGGTTGCAACTATGCCGGCGCCGATGTCGCGATCGACGGCGTGTCCTACGGCACGGCGGGAACCGTGGGCGAGGCGCCGCTTCAGGTTCCTGTTTCGCCGGGCATCCACAATCTGACCGTTTCCTATCCCTTTGCCTTGCCTTACAAGGTCCAGGCGAACTTCATGGCGAACTCGACCTATATGATTTCCCTGCAGCCAACCGAGGAAGGGCGTCGCCGCCGTAAGGACGATGCCTATTTCGCCGAACTTCTCGACCGTGCGGCGAAGAGCGGGGCGACGGATGACTTCTGCCGGACCGAACGCGCCAAGGGGTATGCCAAGTACCTTGCGAGTTCACACACGCGCATCGCGGGCATGCCCCAGGTCCTCACGAAATCGAATTGGGGAACTGGCAGCCAGGCACCTGAACTGGGGCTGAGGCCGGAACAGGGTGACGAACGGGTGGTGTCGACCGAGAAGATTCTTCGGAAGGCCGCTGAGCGGGTTGATGGAAGCTGGAGGGAGGTTTCCAAATGAAGAAGGTCTTGCTTGCCACGGTACTTGCCGCCCTGTCTGGATGCGCAACCGGTCCTAGGTTAGGATATCTCGACCCGGAGGAGGATGTCTACGGCAGGGCGTCGCGGATGGAGTACGCACAGAAGCGGCGAACGGTGGTCGCATCCGTCGAACGGCTTCTGACTGACCCGCTGTTCACGCAGAACTACGACAGGGCGCGGAAACGCGCGCTCGACGCGGGGCGTTCGCTGCCGACGATTTCAATCAGCCCGATTGAAAACAATACGGGGGACGGACGGTCCGATTCCTCCGCGACGGGCCAACTGTACCGCGACCTCCTCACAGCCATCCGCAAGACCGGGAAATTCCTGATGATCGATCCGATGCGTCGCAGGCAGATGACGGACGCCCTGATCGCCGGAACCAATGCCGGAGAGGACGCTGCGGCCCTTCAGGGCATCGGATTGTACACTTCGGCCGATTTTGTCCTGACCGGCGAACTGCGGCGCGAGCGGACCGATGATGGGCGCCGCAGGGTCTACCACCATTTCCTGAACCTGGAGATGCTCGATGCCGCCTCGGGAACAGTCTTCTGGAGCGATTCGGTTGTCGTTCCCAAGTATGACGCACGGTGAAGAAAAGGAGTGTCCAAAAATGAAGATGAACGCACCGATCCTCGCGGGCCTGTCCGTGGTGGCGCTGTTCTGCGGTTGTGAAAGCGTGAAGCCGGAGGGCTTTACCTGGGAAGGGACGAGCTTTTCGTTCGACAACAGGCGCCAGTTGAAGGAGCCGGAACGCGCCGGCGAGTTTTCCTCCTTCGTGTTCCCGGAATTGCGCCGCATCGAGGAGGTCCCCGCGCAGTTCGTGATCTCGGATCACGTCGAGAACGTGTTCATCACCAAGCGCATGCTGTGGGGAACGTCGGAACTGGTGGCATCCGTTCCCGTGTCCGCGCTCGTGCGCCGGCAGTTCACGCGGGCCGTGTCGGAACACTTCCACCCTCTGGTCGGCGACCAACAACCGGCCATTCGTGTTTCCGTCGACATCCTCGGCATCATCCTGACGCGGCAGGACGGACGGGTCAAGAGCGAGGCGACGATGCGCATCACGATCAAGGACGTCGCCAAGGACGTGGTCTGCCATGAGAAGGTCTATCGTGGCAAGTCGGAGATGCCGTGGGACGGCGGCGAGCTGATTCCCGATTCCGTGTACACGTGCATCCAGGAGGTCGCGGCGGCGTTTCTTAAGGACCTGTCGAAGGACGGCACGCTGATTGCGCGCCTGGAAGGCATCTCGCCGGATGCGGCAACCATCAAGAAACCGGCGTTCCGCCAGTTTGACAGTCGTCCCAAGAACGCGGCGGGCGTGATCCAGGGTACCTGCGTCCTGTCCTGCAACGACTGGGACGAAGGACGGGCCGCGAATTGGCTGCGGGCGCAGCTTGAACGGAGGGCGGAAAACCAGCTGGGCGTCGAGGCGACGCGCGTACGCGTCATCTACGACTCCAGTTCCTACAATGGGAAGACACGAGAGTGGCATGTGTCGTTCTCGGCGTTTGCGCGCTCCGAGATGGTGCTGAACTACGATGCCGCAACCAAGTCGGGGACGTGCGCCGTGGACTTCGGTCTGATGGGGAAGCCCGCCGAGAAGGCCGCCGACGCGCTCAAGGAATACGTGATGCAGGAAATGGACAAGCGCGCCGGCGTGCAGCAGAGCGGCGGCGAGGCCGTGAAGGCCAATGTCCGCTTTGACGATTTCAAGACCGACCAGCGCGACTCGTTGGCCTACTGCACGTTCCGCGTGGTGTATTGATTTGACTCTGACGAACACGAAACAAAAACTAAGGAGAAACTGAAATGAAGAAACTCATGGGCTTTGCCGCCCTGGCCGTCGTCGCGGCGGTCGTGACCGGATGCTCGACGGTGCCGCAGAACTTCTCGGATGCGTCGCTTCCCGTTGAACAGGGCAAGTACACCGTTGTCGGCGACGAGGTCGAGGGTTCCGACTCGCAGCTGTTCGTTCTCGGCTACAGCGTCGGATTGCCGGGATCTCCGCAGCGTCGTGCCCTTCGGAGCGCGCTTGACAAGGCGGCGGGTGCCGACGGGCTGATCAGCATGGCCGTCGACTACCAGATGCTCAACCTCTTCTGGGTCCAGATCATGACGACGCGCGTGACGGGAACGCCTATCAAGACGAACAACCGGTAGGACGGAGCAGAGGGCATGAACAGGATACGCAACGGATTGCTTTTGGTCGTATTGGTTGTTGCGGGCGTGGCGGGCGCACGCGACACGCAACCGAAAGACGGGGGAAAATCCCGTCCCCGGATCTCTGTTCATGCCTTCAAGACGGCCGATTCCTTCGTCCTGCCGGAAAAGCGCCAGCAGGACGCGGATGCCCGTTCCGTGGCGTTGGGCAAGTCCTATTTGGTTGCCCGGCTTGCCCGGCCCGGACACCCCTTTGTGGTGACCGAGGACGAGAAATCGGCAACGCATGTGCTTGAACCGGTGATCTCCTTTCTGCGGTCGCGTGAAAACACGTTCAAGGGCACGACCTACGGTGTTGAGACAAAGACGACGAAATGGACGCTCGATGTCATCCTAACCCTTCGGAACCGGGTAACGGGCGATATCGCGTGGGCGAAGTCCGTATCGGGCTCATGCGACGAGCAGCGTCCGATCAGCGCGTCGCAGTTCGACAACAACATCTTCCATTCGCTCATGATTTCGGAGGTTGAGGAAGCCGCAGAGGCGTTGGTTGACTCCTTCGAGCCACGGGATGAGGAGACGGTTGCGACGGCCTCGGTTTCCACATCCGATTCAACTGGCGGCAGCATTCGGCCCGTCCGTTCCGCCGATGTGGGTGTGGGGCGTCCCGCGCTGGCCATTCTCCGCCCGGATTTCCGGGATGGCGTGACCGAGAACGAGGCCGTCATGCTGTGGGGGTATCTGGAGAGCGCGGTGGAAGGCGGCGCGTACAGGGTGATTTCCCGGGCGGACGTGGCGCGTCAGATGGAGGAGGTCGCCGTCACGACGTCTTCCTACCTGACCGACCCGACCTGCCGCGAAAAGGCGCGCGTCGGCAAGCTCGCGACGGTCTCGAAGCTGCTTGCCGCCTCCGTCGGCCGCATCGGCGGGACGTATGTGATGACGTTCAAGGTCTTTGACGCTTCGACGGCGGAGATCGAGGCGTCGCGCACGGGGAGCGTGACGGCGGAGAGCCTGGGGACGCTCCTGCCGCTCATCCGGGGTGAGATGGCGAAGGTTCTGAGGCCCGCGCCGGCGGGGACCGTTCTCCTGCCGGTCGAACTGCGCCTGTCCAATCCGCCGAAGGGGTTGGCGGACGATTTCAACGCCTGTCTTGAAACGGTGCTTCCCGAGGCGGGGATCTCCTGCGTGCCGGGACGGGAAGGCACACGTCGCCTTGTGCCGACCGTCACATCGTTCTCCGTGCGCGCCGTTGCCGACGATGGGGGCTTTGTGTATCGTGGAACCGTTTCATTTGCGCTCGCCGTCACGGATGCGGAGGGGAGGGCTCTGGCCGCACCCGTGGCGGTTGCGCTTTCGGACATCGAGCTCGGTCGCGAAACGGGCGCCGCGCCGTCCTGGTTGACGGCGCAGTACGGGCGTCGGCTTCTTGCCCGGGCGTTTGCCGATCTGCCGCGTCGGCTCGGTGCCGTCTTGGAAAAATAACGCATTTGATTGAGGACGTCTCGCCATGCATCCCTTTGAACATCTCCATCATGCGGCCCGGAGCGATCTTGGCCTTGTGAGGGGAAACAACGAGGATGCCTTCGGGGGCTTCCCCGAAGCGGGGGTGTTTTGTGTGGCCGATGGCATGGGCGGAGGCGATGACGGCGAGTTTGCCTCCGCCGAGACGGTTGCCGCCCTGTCGGAATTCTGCGGACAACTGCACGCCGCTCCAGGTTGCGGGCATTCCGCAGCCGTCCTGTCGATGGGAATCTCCGCCGCGCTCAACCGCGCTTCGGCATCCATCGTCCGCCATACTGCGGAACATGGGCTCAAGGCGTGCGGGTCGACGTTTGTCGGGGTTGTCTTCGACGCGACGGCCCCCGATACGGCCATCGCCCTTCATGCCGGAGACAGCCGTCTGTACCGTTATCGGAACGGCACGCTCCTGCGTGTGACGCGCGACCACTCGGTTGCGGAGTTGATGGGGGTTGCGGACGAACGCGAAGTCGACAAGAAGCTGCGGGGTGTCATCGTCAGGGCGGTTGGCGCGCAGGAGACCGTGGACCTTGAGCGGAATGCGTTCGACGTACAGACGGGGGATCGCATTTTCCTGTGCAGCGACGGCCTCTCCCGCATGGTTCCGGATACCGCCCTGACCGACATCCTGTCGTCAGTCCACTCGACCGAGAACGCCGTCGATGAGATGGTCGAGGCGGCGAAGCGTGGCGGGGGCCTTGACAACATCACGGTCGTGCTGATCGACGTCGGAGACCTGCCGCCCCCACTTCGGGCCCTTCAGGACGATCCGTTGCCGACGTCGCTGGAGGTGTGTGAGACGGGGGAAGAACATGGAGACCGGACGCGCCGTATGGAAGTCCGATCCCCGCGTCGGCGATCCGGGGCGGTTGTTCTGCTGTCGGGGATGACGGTTCTGCTTCTGGCTACGGCGTCCTGGTTTGTCCATTCCACGGCACGGGTGGAGAAGAAGGCGGTGCTCTCGGCGGCGGGGGAGCTCGCCGCGTCGTGCGACGGCGAGACGGTCCGGCGGTTCATGCGCGTTGTCCGTCGGTTGGACCGGCATGGCGTCCCGGACGGCTTAGAGGCGACGGCGCGGGGATTGGCGACCTCCGTATCCTCGGGGACTGCGGAAACGCTGGCGCGGGAGGTCCTTCTCGCGGTCAAGTCCGGCGTCGACTATGCGCGGGACTGTTCCGAGTCGAAGGAATCCCTGCACGACCCCAACACGAAACGGCTCCGCCGCCTGTTTGCCGCTTTGGCGCCGGAACTGGACGGCAACCCGGGCGATGCGGCGACGCAGCGGCGCTGTGCGGCCCTGATCCGGGAAGTCGCGGGATGGGACTGATTCGCTTTTTTGAGAAGAAGGAAACGAAAAGATGAAAAACATGATACCCTTGATTGTCGCGGTCGTTCTTGGTTTGGCGGCCGTCTTCGCCGTCAGCCGGGCGCTTTCGAAGAACGGCACACGGCAATACGGCAAGGAGGTTTCCGTGCTGGTTGCAAACGGCAACCTCAAACGCGGAAGCGTGATGTCGTCCGAGAATTTCCGAAGGGCCGTTGTCCCGTCCGCCTATGTTCCCAAGCAGCATATCCTGGGCGATCAGGACGCCTCCATCCTGGGGCAGACGCTTGTCCGGGACATCGCCGCAGGGGACTACATCCTCTGGAACGATTTCGGCCGCCAGAGCAGCGTCGGGGAATCCGTCGGCGAGGGCGAGTGGGCGGTTCCGGTTTCCTTCGAGAATGCGCGGCAGTTCGCCAAGCAGCTCAAGCCGGGCGACGAAATCGCGGTTGTCGGCATGTTTGAGATCCAGGAAGAGGTGAAATCGACCTCCGCCGATGCCCGCGCGAAGCCTGAAACGGTCAAGCGGACGGTGACGACGGTCCTCTTTCCGCAGGTGCGGATCATGAGCATGTCGTCGGACGGATCGGTTCTTCTGTCGCTGCCGCCGCAGCAGGCGCTTGTCGCGATCGCCGCGCAGAAGCAGGCCCGTCTGTTTGTCGTGCTGCGCCGTCCGCACGACGGCAAGGCGACCAGCCGCAGGGACAACGGCCAGTTCGACAACCAGGCGTTCGTGGACATGCTTCAGGGATGCCCAAAGGTCCAGGTTCCCGATCAACCCTCCAACAAGGCGAAATAAGGAGACATAAATCATGAAGATCTTCAAGTTGGCGTTGGCGTTCTGCCTTGGTTTCTGCGTAGTTGCCGACGTGGAGGCGGCCGGGCAGCGTCTCACGGTCGGCAAGGGAAAGTCATTGCCCGTCGATCCGGGGTTCAAGGCGACGAAGTTCCTCGTCGAGCCGCAGAAGGGCATCCTTGAAGTGAGTATTCCGCCGGGGGGAGGCCCTGCGCGCGTGACGGGGCTCGCAGAAGGGACGGCGGCCCTGGAGCTTTTTGGCCCGGGGGAGCTTAGGGAGGCATACGAGGTGACGGTCGGCGGGAACCTTCTGGAGACCATGCGGAACCTCCAGACGGAACTGGAGGACGTGGGGGGCGTGGACGTCACGAAGGTCGGTGAATCGCTGATCGTCAAGGGCGAGATCAACGACCCTGAGGGATGGCGGCTCCTGAAGAAGACGCTTGCGCACCCTGACTTTCGCAGCCTCGTCAAGGACCAGACGCACTTCCGCGTCCAGGCGGACACCCTGAAGGATTTCCGTACCCAGCTGAAGGAGGCGCAGTTCCAGATCACGGACAAACTGGAGGAGGCCAAGGCCGGCAAGCTGTACGTCAAGTACGAAGGGAACATAGGGAACATGCTGCTCATCAACGGCGTCGTCTACTCGCCGGAGGAAAAGGAGAAGCTTGAGCGCATCGTCGGGGCCCAGGCCGCCTGGCTGCGCGTGGAGGACGGGAAGAACGTTCCGTCCGACGAATCCTGGAAGACGACGTGCCGCATGAACGTGTCGGTCGATTCCGCCCAGATGCGCATGGACGTCGTGCTCGTGGGCTACAAGGAGACGGATATCTCCAAGTACGGTTCGTCCGACGACGCCCTGAAGTTCAACGGCATTTTCCAGGGGGTCATCGACCTGTACAAGGGGAAGACCCATCGTGACGCCTTTTCGGTTGGCGCCGACCTGAACAGCACGCTGGGGTTTCTCAAGAAGAATGAACTGGTCCGCCATACGGTGGGCGGGCACGTCTATTTCAAGAACAACGACCCGGAAACCCGGAAACTCAAGATCGGGGGCACGATGAAGGTGAAGATGCAGAGTGCGACGGCAGAGGGTACGCCGACTCAGAATTTCGAGCCCATTGAGTACGGCTTCTTCATCGAGAAAAAACGTGCCGTCCTCCTGGATGCGGAACATGTCGATGTGGATCTTCAGATTATGCAGAAGAAGCCGATTCCGATGGAGGGCGGGTACGAAGAGGGGTACAACATCGAGGAGAACGAGTACAACCCCTCCGTCGTCTGCCCGATCGGGAAGACCGTCGTCCTGGCCGGCTACAAGAACATGGTCGAGTCGACGATGCCGCCGGCCGGGTTCCCCGTCCTGCGCCACATCCCGATCATGAACTGGTTCGTCTCCCAGGAAAGCGATTCCCTTGAGAACGTCAAGCTCATGATGCTCGTGAGCGTGAAAATCGTGCGCGGCGACGAGCCGGAGGCGCAGAATGCGCGCCTCCCCTACGAGGACACGAAGGATCTCCCGACCGAGGTCGAGATTCCCAACCGCGACCGCCTTGAATCCCGCAAAAAATGGAGCGGCGCGCTGTACTGGCTCAACTGGTTCACGCCGTGAGGCATCTGGCATGGTCCTGGAGGTGACACAGAACGGAACGCCGTTCGCGCGGGTTGAACTGCCGGCGTCGGACTTCGCGTGGACGCTTGGACGGCAGGAGGGCTGCGACGTGCGGCTGCCGGCCAACGAGGTCTCGCGCGTCCATGCGCGGTTGACGGGCCGCAGCGGCGTCTTCGTCCTGTCCGACGCGGGGAGCCGGGGCGGCACCTGGTCGAACGGGCAGCGTCTCGAATCCGCGCTGTGCCTTGCCGAAGGGGACCGGGTGAAGATCGGCCCCTACCAGATCGGCCTCGTGGCGGCTCCCACCCCCGTCGCCCAACGCGCCGCGCCTCCATCCCGCGTTCCGCCCCCGTCGTCGCCCGGCCCGGATCCCCAGCCCCAGCCGCAGCCCGACATCGGCGAGGCGTTCAAGAACGCCGTCGTCCTCTACACGGACGAGTGCATGAAGATCAAGCGCAGGCTCCACGAGCACATCCTCGCCGAGATGAACCTGTCGGAAGACGCGCTGAAGGAGTTTGCGGACGAGACGATGAAGGACAAGCTCGAAACCTGTCTCGATGCGACCCTGCGCCAGTTCCGGCATGAACTGCCAAGCTCGGTGACGGTTCCGGTCTTCCGCCAGGCCCTGCTGGACGAGCTGGTCGGCTACGGCCCCCTCTCGCCGATTCTGCGCATGCCCCAGGTGTCGGAAATCATGGTGAACGGGCCGGACCGCATCTTCGTCGAATGCGGCGGCAAGATGAGCGAGACGGGCGTCCGCTTCTTCAACGAACGGCATCTCATCCAGATCATCCAGCGCATCGTCGAGCCGCTGGGGCGCCACGTCGACGACGCGAGCCCGATGGTCGACGCCCGCCTGCCGGACGGAAGCCGCGTGAACGCGGTCATCCCGCCGCTGGCCCTTGACGGGGCGTCCCTGACGATCCGCAAGTTCGCCGACAAGAAATTGACGACGGACGACCTGATCGGCTTTGGCTCCATGACCCGGGAGATGGCGCTTTTCCTGGAGGAGGCCGTGCGCGTGCGCAAGAACATCCTTGTCTCGGGCGGCACGGGGTCCGGCAAGACGACGCTCCTGAACGTGCTGTCGCAGTTCATCCCGCCGAGGGAACGGGTCGTGACGGTGGAGGATTCCGCCGAACTGAAGCTTTCGCACCGCAACATCGTGCGCCTGGAGGCGCGCCCGTCGAACACCGAGGGGAAGGGGCGTGTCGCCATCCGCGACCTCGTCATCAACTGCCTGCGCATGCGCCCCGACCGCATCATCGTGGGCGAATGCCGCGGCGCCGAGGCGCTCGACATGCTCCAGGCCATGAACACGGGGCACGACGGCTCGCTGACGACGGCGCACGCGAACAATCCGCGCGATGCGCTCGCGCGCCTGGAGAACATGGTGATGATGGCGGGATTCGAGCTGCCGTCGTCGGCCATCCGCGAACAGATCGCCGCCGCCATCGACCTCATCGTCCAGCAGACGCGCCTTCCCGACGGTTCGCGCAAGATCGTGGCGATTTCGGAAGTGACGGGACGTGAGGCGGACGTCATCCTGCTTCAGGACATCTTCACCTTCGAGCAGGAGGGGTTCGACGAACGGGGCCGGGTGGTGGGCCACCACACGGCAACCGGCAACATCCCCTATTTCGTCGACGAGCTGCGCAAGAGCGGAAACCTGAAGATCGACATGTCGGTCTTCGTGCCGAAGACATGAAAGGAAAGCCCGCATGACACTCCAGCTCGCACTTCTGGTCTTCTTCGGCGTCGCGGTCGCCACCGCGCTCGCCCTGTCGACGGTGTGGCGCACGCTGCGCGAGCGCGCGGCGGAATCCGCCGAAGGCGAGACGGAGGCCGTCTCGCCGCTGCGCCGCTTTGTCACGCCCGTCCGCCTTGCCGCCTTGAAGTTGACGTTCTGCCTAGTTCCCGCGCTCGCGGCGGTCGTAGTCCTGGTTGGCGCGGGATACGTTTCGCCCGTCCCGCTGCTGTTGGCCGGATGCCTGCTTGGAGGCGTCGGCTGGAATCTGCCCATGCTGTGCTTCAGGATGAAGATCCAGAAGCGCCGGGAACGGTTCAACGGTCAGATTCTGCAGTTGACCATGAGCCTGTCAAACGGACTGCGTTCCGGTCAGGCCCTGCCCCAGGCGCTGGATGCGGCGTCGCAGCGGCTGGACGCGCCCATGCGGGAGGAACTGGCGGTGGTGCTGGGCGAAACGCGGCTGGGGTTTGACCTGACGGATGCGCTTGAGCGGTTCTACAGCCGTATGCCCGGCGAGGACCTTCGGCTTCTCGTGACGTCGATCAAGCTGACCCTGCAGACCGGCGGCAGCCTTGCGGAAGTGCTGGAACGCATGGTGGAGACGATCCGCGCCCGCGTGGAATTCCAGGAACGCCTGAAGAACATGACGGCACAGGGGCGGTTCGAGGCCATTGCGATGTCGCTCGCCCCGGTTCTCGTCTATGTCCTGCTGCGGTTGATCGATCCGGACCTCATGATTCCGCTCACGAGTACGCTTGTCGGCTGGTGTACGATCGGAATCGTCACGGCGTGGGTTCTGATCGGTTTCTTCGTCATCAACAAGATTGTCACGATCGAGGTCTAATATGGACGAAATCTCCTTCTGGACCTATCCGCTCGTCTTTCTCTCGGTCCTGATTCCGTATCTTGCCGCCTCCCTTTGGCTGGGCACGCCCCGAAAGGCGGCCACACGCGGGGGCGCGTCGTCCCTCCCCCTCTTCTACCGTGTCTCCGCACGCTTCATCGAGGCCATCTCGTTGGCGCTCGGCGATGCGTTTACGGAGGATTTCCCCGCGCTGGCGAAGTCCTACCGGAACACGGTCCTCAAATCGGGCTGGAACCTCACGGAGACGGACGTGCTGGCCGGGCAGGTCTTCGGCGCCTGTGCCGGGGCGGTGTGCTTCTGTTTTGGCTTCTTCCTGCCGAGCGCACAGGCACCGCTCGCGGTCGGCCTTGGCTGTGTGGGCGCGTTCCTCGGATGGGTCTATCCGCTGATGCTGGTGCAAAAGCGGGCGGATGAACGGCAGACTGAGATCATCCGCGCGCTGCCGTTCGCGATCGACCTCATCGCCTCGGCCATGCGGGCGGGGCTCGATTTCTCGGCGGCGGTCCGCTACTATGTCGGCGCCGGCGGCAAGGGGGCGCTGGCGGTTGAATTCGGCCTGCTGCTCAGGCAGATGGAATTCGGCAAGAGTCGCATGGAGGCGCTGGGAGAGATGGCGACGCATGTGCAGACGCAGGAGTTCTCGGCGTTCGTCGGGGCGGTTGCGCACGGCACGGAGATCGGCGCGTCCATCGTCGAGACGCTGCGCATCCAGGGCGAGGACATGCGCCGGGCCCGTTTCAACATTGCCGAGCGCAAGGCGGCGCGCGCGCCGTCGATCATGATCTTCCCGATCGCGGTCTTCATCCTACCGGCGGTGTTTACCATCATCGGCGTGCCGGTCTGGCTCAAGTTCAAGGCGTCGAGGGGGGGACTTTGATGGCCGTGCGGATCCAGTTCACGGAAGGGGCATTGGTTGGGCGGGCGTTCCCGCTTCCGTCCGGGACGACGGTTGTCGGCCGTTCGCGCCAGTGCGGCATCGTGGTGCCGGCGCCCGACGTCTCGGGGCGGCATGTCGCGCTCGAGGTCGCCGACGGGGGCGTGTCGCTCGTGAACCTGAGCCGGCACCGCACCGCCGTCGGGTTGACGGAGATCCCTGAAAACAACCGCGTCTCGCTTCCTCCCGGCGTCCCGGTGAAGATCGGCGGCACGACGGCGTTCCAGCTTCTCGTCGATGCCCCCGCCGCCTCGTCCGAGACCGTTCTGCCCGATGCGGCGGGCGAGACGAGCATCCCCGCCCCCGGTGCCCCGGAGGAGGGAACGACCGAACCCTCTCCGGCCCCCGACTTGAACGAGACGCAGTTCCTGCAGACCCAGCTCGTGAGCCCGGAGGAGATAGCCAAGCTGATTGCCGGCGGCGCGCGGAAGCGCGGACGGCGCCTCCTTGTGAAGGTGATGCTGTTCGTGGGACTCTTCCTGGGCGTGGCGGCGGCCTACTACACGGTCCAGGTGCGGCAGCGCCCGGAAAAGACCCTCACGTGGCCGCTTACGGCGTCCGGGAAGTACGACATCCGGTCCGTCGATTTGCCGACGCCGTTTGGGACGGATGCCTTCTGGGCGGATTGTCCGGGCAGCCCCCAGTTCAGGGTGCGGACGGGCGAAGACGGCACGACGGAGATCCAGACGCGGATCGGGCGCAGGCGCGATGTCGATTTCCGCATCGTCTTCCGCTGTATGCAGAGCGCCGGCAACCTGCATCGCAACCGGCATCAGCTTTTCGATGCGTGGCGGCGCGCGCGCGAGGAACGCGACGGCTGGAATTTCCAGTCCGTCTCGCCCCCCGCGTTTCTGGGGGGGAACAGCGGCCTGCCGTATTTCGACGTCCAGTTCCTCCGTACGGAAAAGCGCGGCGCGGAATCCATGCAGTGGTTCGGGCATGCCCTGTTTGCCGTGCATGGGGACTGCGTGCTGACGCTCACGCGCGAGATTCCGGCGGTCGAGCAGTGGCGGGGCGCCACCCTTGTCGCGCTTGAGAAGCTTCTGCGCGTCAACGCCAAGGAGATTGACGGACACTGGGAGGGGCGCCCGGACGCGCGTGCCGCATCCGTGAAGGTCCTGAAGGACGAGGCGGCCGGCCTTTTGGCGCGCAAATCGCCGATTCTCTGGCAGGAAACCGAATTCCTCTTGCAGAGCGCGCTCATTGCCTGCGGCGGACACGGCGAGGAGGCGGAACGCCTGTTGGCCATGCTCCGCGAACTGCGTGCGAACCAGAAGCACGAATACCGCCAGTTCAAGGTCGCCTGGTACCAGGCGAACCGCGTCCGGGACAAGGCCGGGTGCCGGCGCGTGCTTGAAAGCGCGCTGAAGGTCTTCTCGTCGCCCGACGACCGGCGTAACGGACTGCTGAAGAAGGGGGCGTGGTGATATGACCCGTTCGACACGCCTGAAGGACCATTCCCTGATGATCCGCCTTGAGCGCAACGACCAGGTCGTGCATGAGGGACGCCTTGAAGACCTCCAGCTTCCGCTTGTGATCGGTCGCCAGCCGGGGTGCGCCTGGCAGGTACCCGCCGAGGAAACGTCGGTGAGCAAGACGCATGCGGAAATCACGGTACGGCACGGGCATGCGTGGATCCGCGACCTGGGCAGCCGCAACGGCCTGTTCGTGCTGGGGCGGAAGGTGTCCGAACGGCGGCTGGAGGCGGGGATGTCCGTCAGCCTCGGGCAATGCCGCCTGACCGTCGAGCGGATCGACGAGCGGAATGCGGCGCGGATCCTCCCGTACCACCGGCTTGAATGGTTGAACGGCGAGAAGGCGGGGACGTTCTGCGACATCACATCGGCCGTCCTGCCCATCGGCTCGGCCGTTGCGGACGGGATTCTCTGTTCGAGTGTCCTTGTCTCGAAGCGTCATGCCGAAATCCAGCACGAACAGGACGACTCGTGCTGGATTCAGGACCTGGGGAGCCGCAACGGCACGACGGTCAACGGCGTGCCGCTGAAGAAGGCGAAGCGGATGCTGCGACATCGGGACGTTATCTCGGTCGCGGATGTCCAGTTCCGGTTCTGGGACCGGACCGTCGACCCCACCCGCAGCCGTCTGCTGCTGAAGCTCTGCGTGGCGCTCATCACGGCGGCCGTTGTGGGAACGGGCTATTTTGCCGTGCAGACGATCTTCCCGTCCGCCAAGGCGAAGCTCGCCGAAGCGTGTGAATGGGAATCCCGCGAGAACTTCGCGCGTGCCACGGCGGCCCTGGACCAGGCGCTTTCGGCGCGCGGCGCGGACTACTACCGCGACGAGATCGAGCGGAAGCGCGGCGAACTGCTGATCTGGCGGAACACCCTGGAGGTCTGGCGGTCCGCAAAGGAGGACTTCGTCCGCCGTTTCTGGATCGACGCGAGCACGAAGCTCGGTTCGCTCCTGAACGCCAACGTCGAGAAGTGGGGCTGGAACACGACGACGGCGCAGACCATGAAGCGGGAGGCCCGCCTGATGAAGGACCTCGTCGACGTGTTCCTGACGGCTCGAAGCGCGATTCGCGGCGACTTCCGCGAAAGCGAACGCGGCCACGAACGGGAGGCGCTGGTCGCGCGCCTCGCGGCGGTCGAGAGGACGCTGGCGGATCCCCAGTGGACGGCAAGCCTGCCGACCGGGAAGCTCCGTGCGGACATGGAGGAGCAGCGCACCGAGCTGAAGGCGCTCATCGCCGACCTGGGGGAAGTCGCGGCGCTTCTCGCGGCGATCAGGGTTCCCGAGGAGGCGGACCTGAAGACGGCCGTCCAACTAGCCGGAACGTTTCCGCAGACCGTGCGGAAACTGGAGGACATCGGCAGACGGGCACAGGAACGCGAGGTCCGGCGCGCGCAGGCCGCAAAGAAGGAGGGACGCAATTTCGCCGCCCCCCGGATCGTCTCGGAGGCGTGCGACGAGTTTATCCCCGTCCTGGCGCGGTTCGGCGAGGCGCAGGCCGTCCTGAACAGCAATCTCGTGTATCTCGTCTCCTGCCGCTACGACGCGATGCGGGAGGACCTGCCGTTCCCCTCCGACCAGCAGTGTTCGCTCATGCCGCAGCTGGGCGAACTCCGGCGTCTGATGGCGGCCGCGAACCGCCGGCTCAACGATGACGTGCGCGAGGCGATGCGCGATCAGCTCGCGCGCCTCGGGAAGTGGAACCTGGAATCGGGGAAGACCCCCGCCGCCGTCGCGCCCCTGCTCGATGCCGGGACATGCGAGAAGGTCTTCGCCTGCGATTCGCTCCGCGGGCGCCGCCCCAAGTCGTCGCGCACGGAATGCGTGGGGAAATACGACGAGGTGCTGGGGATCGAGGCGTTTGCGGACTACCTCAAGTCATTTGACGTCGACCGGGACTACCATGCCGCGTACGGGGAGGTGCGGGGGGAACCCGTTCTGGTCGAGGCGTTGAGGTTCTACCGCCAGGCGGACCAGTTCCTGCGCTTCCTGGACAACGCGGACATCGCCTACCTCCTCACCGTCGATGCGCCGGACGGGAACCGCCTGCGCGCGGTTGCGGACATGGTAATCTCCCTGCAGGAGAAGCGCGAGCTTCTGATCGACGCCTGGTGGAACCGCGAATCGGACGACCGGCGTTCGTGCATCATCGCGCGGGGGCTGGCATGGGCCTTGGACACGAACGGCCGGCTCGGCGCCGAGGCCGGCGCGGAACTGAGACGGGACCTGGCGGGCCTCAAGGCCGTCCTCGCGGCGCTCAAGGCGAAGATCGACGCCAACCCCGACTGCGTGACCGAGGTACGCCCCCAGATCCTGAAGATCGGCATCCCGGGACTGTACAACGTCAACGCCTGGTGGGACCAGGAAGCGAAGCGGAAGGAACGTGCCAGATGAAAGACGGAATCAGGCGCCTCTGCGGAACGCGCGGCTCCGTGCTGATGGAGTATGTCGTCGTCAACCTGGCCATCGCCGTGCCGCTCGTCCTGTTCTGGCAGCAGGAGATCTTCGACCCGTCGAAGAACGAATGGACCGGGACGGTCGGGAAGGGGATCCAGGCGATGTTCCAGCGGGTGCAGTCCGGCATCGCCCTGCCAATCCCCTGACGCATTTCACACCTGCGGAACGTTCCGCATCATACGAAAAGGAGAACAACACATGGATACGAAAATGAAGATGCGCCTTGCGCGCGCGAAGCGGACGGCGTTCGGCCGCTTTCTCTGCCGCCTCGCCGGAGACACGGCCGGCGCCGTGATGATGGAGTATGTCGTCCTCGGCGTTCTGATCGTCGCGGCCGTCGTCGGCCTCGTCGTCGCGTTCGGCGGCACGATCGGTTCGGCCTTCAAGACGATGTCGACGGCGATCTTCAATCCCGGAGAGGCGCCTTCTTCGGTCGAGGAGGGGCGTGGAAATCGTGATGCTGCCGTAAGTACAGGAGAGGCCAACCAAGGAACCGTGACGGGCATGGGCCAATGATCGTACCGAGCGTCCACGCATGATGTCTCCCGCCCTCATCCTCTTCGTCGCGTTGACGCCGTGGCTGGCAATCCTCTGCTACCAGGATTGCCGCTGGCGGCGTCTGCCCAACGTGCTGACCCTCGGCGCGGCGGTCGTCGCGCTTGCGGCACGCTACGGGGCGGGAGGATGGGCTCTCGGCAACGCCGGGGCGCTGGGCGGGATCGTCTGCGGGCTCTTCCTCCTGTTGCCGTTCATCCTGCGCGCGGCGGGAGGCGGCGACGTCAAGATGCTCTTTGCGGTCGGCTGCGCGGTCGGGCTCGGGCGTTCCGCCCAGGTGATCCTCTTCACCTCCCTTGCGGGGCTGGCGCTGATGCTCGTCCTGCTTCTCGTGGGCCTTGCCGATGCGCGGCGGCTGAAGCATGTCCTGCGTTCGGTCTTCGACTGGCGGTACGACCGCGCGGCGGGGAGGGCTGCCCTGCCGCCGAAGTCGAGCGAGCGGTGCCGCGTCCCCTTCGGCGTCGCCATCGCCGCCGGGACGTGGATCACTTTGGCCTTTGAAGTCTTTGCCACACGTGCATGAGAACACCGTTGCCCAGACTTGCCGTTGCCTGCTTGGCCCGGATCTCCCGTCGTGGTACGGTTCTGACGGAGTGCGTCCTCGTCCTTCCGCTTCTGACCTTGTTGATTTTCGCGGTCGTTCAGTTCGCGTTGATCTGGTATGCGCAGATCATGACCCATTATGCGGCCTTCAACGCCGCACGTGCCGCGCTTGTCTACCATCCGGGCGAGTATCGCGAGATGAATGAACGGGGCGAGGGCGATTTCTTCCGTACCAAGGGACCCTGCTGGGAGGCGGCGTGCCGCACATTGGCCTGGGTGAGTTCAAGTCCGGATTGGGACGAGGGGACGTTCGGTTCACCTGGATCGGTTTTGGGGGTTCCCGGATGGTGGCCGAAGGGCGAAGGGGGAATGGCCCCCATCCCGAATTCTTCGCATATCGAGAACCAGGTACGCATCATTGGGCGTGAAGGGGAGAAGGTCTGGAGCGAGGAAACATGGGACGCCCCGGCGGTGAAAGTCTGTGTTGAGTTTGATTTTCCCCTGCATGTCCCCGTCATCGGGCGGTTGCTTGCCGTTGCACGCGCGGCATCGTCCACCACCTTCACATGGGAGCCGACGGGCTGGCAACCGGATGGGGACCAGATCGCGGCGGCCGATGCCGCGCGGCATCGGACGATGGGGCTTGACTACCTTCCCCTGCGGTCGGTCGTCCTGCTGCCCAAGCCGTGGAAGACCGTTCGCTACGCACGGAGACCGGGGCAATGATGTACGCAATGGCGAGGATCTTCAAGGCGGAGATGAACCGTCTGCGGCGGGAGGAAAGCGGGGTTGCGCTTATGCTCACGCTCTCGGTTGTGCTGCTTCTCTATGTGCTCTGCGCGGGCGTCTACGCGGTGGGGGAGACTGCGCGGCAGAAGATCGAGATCCAGAACGCATGCGATGCGGCCGCCTATTCCGCCGCGCTGGTGGAGGCCGACGGCCTGAGCCGGATGGCCATGGTCAACCGCGCGCTGGCGTGGACATATATCACGCTCACGAACATGCAGATCGACTATCTCACCTACAAATGGCTTCAGCTCGTCGAGGGACGGTTCTCAGAGGATAAGACCATGTGCGAGAACTGGGTTAAGAGTACGGACAAAGGAAGTTGGGGATTTGGAAAACCTGCCTGTAGAAAATGCGATGATGCGTTGAGAACTCAGGATATTGGGTGGTTTTGCGGAGTAGCTGGGGCGGGAACGGATTATGTCCGCTTGAACGGATCACAGACCCCGGTTCCGATTTCGGTCATTCAGGAGACGCTCCAGAATATGCAACACATCGAGGCGACCTATCCCCAATTCATCCTCCAGTTCAAGGAAAGCATCAGGCTGTACAACGGGTGTCTCCTGGACGTTGCCCGCAAGATGAACAAGGCGATTCCGCAAACGGCCATGGCGGTGTTGCGGCAGAATCTTCCGCGTCTGTCGCCTGGCGATTTGGATGAACGAGCCCGTGATGATTTCTTCGGCTACTGCCATTGCCCGACGTTCTTTACCCCCTATGAGGAGATTGAGGTGGAGGTGGAGGGGGGGGATGCCGTGGCGGGCAATGTGATGTCGCCCCTCTACAATACGGAACTCGACGAACGCCTTTTCCTGAGCATGGCGGATGGAGAGGTCCATGACAACCTGGCCGACTACTTTGGACCGTCGGGTGACGAGAACAAGCGCTTCGGGGGGCTGGACCAGTGGTTTGTCCGCAGCCATGCGGATGAAACAAAAACCGATGCGGCGTTTGTCGAACGCACGGCGGAGTCATACAGGGCACTGGGCATCTGCAGGGTCTACAAGAACGCGAATCGTATAGGGGATGAACCGCTGTCGGCCTATCGCGCACACCACGGGCGGTTGGGGAGGGAGGATTCAAGACCTTCATGCGTCAATACGCGCTCGTATTGCCCGGATCAGTGTCGGGAGGCCCCCGATACGGTCGCGCCGTATGCGGAGTATGAATGGTGTGCGGGACAGTATGCGTATCGCTGCGTGCGTATTTACTCGCCATGGCCAGTAAATGAAGATTATCATTTTCACTGGTTTAACAGCAAGTTTCTGCACACATGTGACCGACATGGCTGTCAGGGGTGTTCGGGGCCATCAGTATATGAGTCACACACGCGGTCGGCGTACAAAAGCTGTTGCTCGAAGGAAAAGAAGTTGTATGTGATTGAACCCTTCTCCGGAAGGGAACAGTTTCTTTGGCCACCATGTATCTCTGACGATATCCCTGACGATCTCAAAATTTATCTGGGCCAAATTGATTCGCAATGGTGGACATCCCGTGCAACGGTTCAACTTTCCGTTACGACCAAGCCGAACGGGTTTGCCCGCATCTATGGCGACGACTGGGAGATCTGCAATACGAACACGTTCGAGTATTATACGGGCGAGGTCGCAATGCCGTGGATCCTCAACGACAAGTACTATTCGGGTGGCGGTTCGATCGTCGTCGGGCTCGCGCGTCGGCAGCGCAACCCCTGGTCGGTTCTGCTCAATGGATTCTCGCCGGAGGCCGCATCGCCTTCGGCAACGGCGGAGGGGATCTATTCCGCGTTCGATCCCGTTGCGGACGGCTACCTTGTCGCGTTTTCGGCCGCCCGCGCGGCGCACCGCTTCAATCCGTCGCTTCAGCAAAGGGAGAAATACGGTGTCGCCAAGGCTCCGGCGGGCGAGTACGAAACACGGTATGATGCCGTGTGCGACGACGCGCTGGATGCGTCGGGCGCGTTGGGGCGCTTCAACATCCGGCAGGACGATGGGGACCTTCTGAAAAGCCGCGTCGGATGCGTCTGCAAGGATGTGGACAACGAGCGGCGGTTTGCCCGATGCTGGAATCTCTGCGAGACGGATTGGGATGCGACGCTGCTGCCGCTGAAGTATTCCGGTTTTGGGCTTTCAACGGAATGGCATGACAGCCTGAGCGGCCCGTCCGAGGTGTGGTGGGCGACGGAGGCCGCCCTGGGGGACACCGGTCGGAATGCATTTGCCCTGGCGGCGTTGGACGATGGCGAGGGGCATCCCAAATGGATTCCCTTTACGGAGGATGGCGATCGCCTTTCCGGGCGGTTCCTGTCACTGGCGGCGCCTCCGCGTCCCGGTACGGACGTGGTTCCATCGCCGTCGATGCAGGACATTCTTCCGGACGCAACGTCGGCTGAATCCCCTGTGGACGATTCGTCACCGAATGACACGCCCGACGACGGGCACCTTGACGTGAAGACGCTTATTCGAACCCGCATCCTCTAGGAGATGAAAACATGAAGACACGAAACCTGATCAGGCAGCTCGCGCTGCCCCTAGTGGCGATGGTGGCGATGGCCACCTGTGCCGTTCCACAAGCCGATGACCCTGCGGAGGGGATCAAGATGATTGAAGAACTGATGAAGGATGAGAAGGGACAGGAATCAGTCTTTTCTGCACATCTGGCGGACTTCCGCGAGGTGGCCCTGTCAAAGCCCCACGATGCCGTGGCCGCCTCGTTTGAAGAGAAGGCAAAGGGCAAATGGAACAGCCAGATCGCCCCGGACATGATCGAACAGCAGTTGACGGACTTCTTCACGGCGGCGATGGTCCTGTCCGGCCCGCAGGACGCCCAGGGCGCGCTGATGGCGCTCTACAATCCGTGGTGGGACACGCTCATGCTGCTTCGCCTGAGGGCCCAGAGGGGGAACACGCTCCCCGCCGTACGCATATCGGACTTCTATCTCCTGAGCGGCGAGACGTTTCGGGGAGAGGACGAAACGGCACCGACGGCCGAGGCGCGTATCCTGACGGTCGTGCCGGAGAAAGATCCCCTCTCCGTCGAGATCTGGCGGGTCGTCTCGGGTACCCGGAAGAGGTTCATCGAAGTTTTCCCGTTGGAGGGAAAAGAGTCGTGGGGCAAGATGACGATGACGCTCATGAACCTCGACATGAAAGGCGAATTGAACCGCATCCAGACGCGATCCGCCGTCAGGATGAAACTGACGTTGGCGTTTCTGAAGAACGCCCGCGATGTCGGCATCGCCGCGCATCTCACCCGACTGGCCCGGACTGGGAGCGAATTCCAGTTGATGACCTACTTCCGCGAACCGAACGCGCGTCCCCTCACGCGGCTCTTTGCGCAGATGCCTGAGATGTTCCGCAGGGATTTCACGCCGTATGGATACGTCCCGACGGAGACCGCCACGCTCTACGTGCTCGTGAACACGAAAGTCCCGCGCCTGTACGTGACGGTTTCGCTGATGAAGGAGGTCACGGCGAAGACGTCCAGCATGGAATGGTATGACCTTCTGCAGGCCGATGACCTGTTGTCGGCGTGGAATGGGCGGAAGGAGGTGAAGTGATGAAGCGCGCGCTTTCTAGAACGCCTCTGCGGCGTCTGTTCGCCCTGGTGCTGTCCATTGGGATCTCGTGTTTCATCACCTCGACGGCACGGGCGGGAAATCTGCTCAACGACGCATTCGCCCCCTTGCCCGCCGAGGTCCAATCCGGACAGGATCTCGCAAACGCGGCCTTCCAGAAGCAGGTGGCGTCCCTGCTTGCCGACAAGGGCCTCTCCGAATCCGTCTACGGCCTTGTCAAGGGGAAGATCGACGAGGCGGTGAAGAAAGGCGAGGCATGGGTTCAGAACGGCGGCGTACGCGAGGTCGTTCAGAAGGAACTGGCCAAGGCGCTGGACGGCAAGGTGGCAGAAACCGACCGGCAGCGCATCCTGAACCTCGCCGACAAGCTCTGCACGGTCAACGCCGACGGGGGCAAGGGCTTTGTTGCCGCGTTGGGTACGGATGGCAAGGATCTTGCCGTTTCGCTTGCCGTCAACGAAATGAAGAAGCAACTGGCGGACGCATTGCCGGCCGATGTGGCGGATTCGGTCAACGCCATGCTGGACACGATTGCCAACGAGGGAACGTCGGAGGACGTCAAGCGGCAGCTGCTCACCGAGATGCAGAAGGTGATCGGCGAGAAGATCCCCTACGGGAACGCGGCCAAGACCGTCAACGGCCTCCTCCAGGACATCGTGGACGGCAAGGCCCTGGATACGCTCGACACGCTCAAGAATCTGGGCCAAGCGGTAGGATTGGACGCGCTCCGCGACGTGATTGCCAAGAACCTCGATCCCGAGGCGGCAGCCCGGCTCAACGCCTTGATCGATGCGTACACCCAAAACGGCACGCAGGGGCTGTCGGAGGCGGCCTTGGCCGAGATCAATGCCCTGATCGACAAATATGCGCCGGGTGCGACGTCGGCGAACCAGCTCAAGGGGTTCGTCAAGGGCGTTGCGACGGGGACGGTCACGGTTGCAGACCTGAAAAAGACGGTCACGGCGGTGGCGAGCGACGGGGCGAAGGCGCTGATCGACAAGAGCGATCTGCCCCCCGACGTCAAGGAGGTGGCCAAGAAGGCCATTGACCAGGCGGGGGAAGGCAATTGGGCGGGCCTTGGGGCCACGGTCGGAGACTATGTGGCGGACGTCGTTGACGAGACCCTTGGACCGGGGACAGGCGATGCGTTCCGGAATATCTGGAACGAGATCGTGACGCCCGGCGGCGACCCGTGGAACGCCATCGTCGAACAGGCTCCGGTCATCGGGGGGGCCATTATCGAGAAGGTGTCGGCCAAAGTAGAAAAGATCGTCAGCGGACAGATCGACAAGCTGATCGCGAAGTATCCCGGGTTGAAGAGCGTCCTGGACCGTCTTGGAATCGACGGCAAGGGGATTGTCGCCGGTGTCAAGAACGTGTTGGGGGTTCTGTTCAATGCCCCCGATCTTGGCAAGGCGTTTACACAGCTCGGGAAAATGGCGATTACGTTCCTGAAGGACATTGCGGCGAAGCTGATCGACTGGGCATTTGAATGGGCGTTGTCGTGGATCAACAACAAGCTCATTCCAAAGGCCATCGACTGGGCAAGCGAGACGTTGGGGAAATGGGCGGACGGCACGCACAACGCCCTCGCCAAGAAATGCCTCCTTTGCCTTCGGCAAAAAATCCAGGAGTTGAGGAAGGGGGCCGTCATCAAGGTGAATGCCGACGGCATCGGCACGAAGGTCATTGACAAGTTCGACAACTGGTTGCGGAAAACGCCGAATAAGCCGGCACAGGAACGGCTCATTCTAGAGGGTTCGACACGGTGAACGCGCGATGAAGATGGGACGGCATACCATGCGGCGGACGGTTGGATCGTCCCGTTCCGGTTCGGTCTTGATGGAATTTGTCCTTGTCGCGCCCCTGTACTTCCTCTTGCTGGGGGGGCTCTTTCTCGTCGCCGATCTGTCGGTCAACAAGATGCGCATGCAGATTGGCGACGAATTGGTGACATGGGTGGGGGCCAGCCGGTTCTGCCCGCATGGCGAGGACGGGGGGCGCGATGCGGGCAAGGTCGCCGAATTGCTTGTTGCGCTTTTTGAGCGATCCATCGGTGGGACCGATGCCGGGTTCAAGGTGAATGCGGCGACGGACGAGGCGCTTCATTTGAATGACTTCATGTCCTGCTATTCCGGGGGAATCGTCAAGCTGCCCGTTCAGGTCCCTGGATGGGTCCGGGGTATGATGTTGTTGTGTGGACTGATGTCGGGAACGTCCGACCCTGATTCTGGCTGGTTCAATCGGTCCGAGATTGAAATGAACTGCGATTTCCCGCGCGTCTTCGTGTTTCACCGGCATGCCCTGTCGGGCCTGGATCGTGACAGCGATCCCAGCGATCCCCGTTCGCGAGACCGGGCGATTCCGGAGCGTGAGGTCGTTTCGGGCGGATACCTTGGAAGAGTTCTCGACGACGACTGGATCCACCTTGACGAGGGGAACGACGAGGAGGGGCTGTTCTTGATTCAGCCATTCCCCATCCCCCAAAGAAGGTATCTGGGAGCCTTTGGAGAATGAACGCCCCCCTGCAGAATGTCCAGCACACGCTGCTGGTACCGGTCATCGCCTTTTCACTGATCGTGATTGGCGGGGTCACACTGCTGCCAGCGGTCTCCTCCTGCCCGGTGGACTGCCTGGATTCCGGAACCGACGGGTGCGGTACACGGGGCGGGGGCGACGTCCGCGCGCTTGCGGAGGATTTTCCATCCTCCTGGAAGGTGGTGTTGTCGGATCCCCGGAACAGGGGATGGCTTCAAATCGGAATGATCCCTGCCGACATCCGTGAGGCACGGGATGAGGTTTCTGCGCTCATGTCGGGACGGGGCTTCCGCTGTCGGCATGTTGTGGGCGTGGAAGACGACAACGGCCGGGTCCTGCTGCAGTACGAGGGGAACGGGCAAAAGGTCCTTTGGTCGCTTTGGGCACAGGGACGGAACAGAACGGGATTTTCCTGGGGCATATCGAAATAGGGTTTGCTTTGTAGCGCGTCGCTACAGCCGGGCATGCTAGTGCGGAACCGATAGCGGGCCTGTCGTAAACAAGGTTCCAAAGGAGAACAGAACATGAATACCGACAACGACAACAAGGTTGTCATCATCGAGCACCGCAAGACCTTCGCGCCGGTCATATTGGCCATCATCGCCTTCGTGCTGTGGATTCCAAGCCTGCTGTGCAATGTGATCTGCGCGTCCGCCATGCAGGAGATGACGAATGGGAGGGGCGGCTCTTCGCTCTTCCTGCCGAGCATTCTCGGCCTTGTCGTCTTTGCGCTCTGCTTCTTCTGCAAGTCGAAGTGGTCGACGCTGACGGGTGTGCTCGTGATTCTGCTCGCGCTTCTCATGGGGATTGTCAACGTGATCATCCTCAACCCGCTGGCGTTGATCAGCGCGATCCTGTACATCATCGCGGGGGCGCTTTCGATTGCCAACACGAAGCGCGTGGCGTAAGGCACGGCATCGCGGGGAATGCGGCAACATGCATCCTTTCATCAGCCTGCCCTTTGGAAAAATCGGCTCGTTCCCGCTTTGCATCGGCGCCGGGCTGATGATTCTGGTGCTCTTGTTCCTTTACCGTGCGCGGCGCATGGGATTGCCCGTCGCCACCGTGAACGACCGCCTCCTCCCGGCCCTGCCGCTCTGCCTGCTCTTCGGTGTCGTGTCCGGGGCGGTGACGGACGTGCTGTTCCATGACGGCGTCCGTCAGGTCTTCGCCCATCCCTTTGGCCGGGGTCTGAACTACTTCGGATGGCTGTTGGGATGCATGCTGTTCTGGATCGCCTTCGGGAGGATGGCGGGCATTCCCGTCCTGCTTCTCCTTGAACTCTTCGTGCCAGGCTGCCTGCCCGCTCAGGCCGTCGGCCGCTTGGGCTGCTTCCTGGGGGGATGCTGCTACGGCATCCCCGTCCGGGCGCCCTGGGGTGTCGTCTATCCGGCGGGCTCCCCACCCTGCGCGGCGTACGGATCCGTTCCGCTCTGCCCGGTCCAGCTCTATGAAGCCGGGTGGCTGCTCGTCGCGTTTACGCTCGCCATGACCGCAGTCAAGGCGGGCTACCGCGCGGGCTTCTCGCTTGTCGCATGCGGGGCGGGGCGCATCGCGCTTGAGCTGCTGCGCGGCGACAGCCGGGGGACGATTCTGGAGGGGGTTCCCGTCTCGCCCGGGCAGTTCCTCGGCGGGGTGTTTGTCCTGGTGGGGGGCATGATGATGATTGGACGTCGCATTCAAGACAGAGGAAATAGAACATGCAAGACAACAATTCATTCCTGACGCTGTTCCTGCAGCCGGTGGCGGAGCATCTGGCGGACGACGACGTCAGCGAGATCCTGATCAACGGGCCCGAACGGGTCTATGTCGAGCGGAAGGGCCGACTGGAGGAGGTGCCGGCGCGGTTCGTGAGCGAGCCCGCGCTCAAGGCGGCGGCGGCGAACATCGCGAAGTCCGTCGGGCGCATCCTGGACGAGATGCACCCGCGCCTGGACGCGCGCCTCCCGGACGGCAGCCGCGTCCACGCCGTCATTCCGCCCCTGTCGCGCCTCGGCACGGTCATCGCCATCCGCAAGTTCAAGAAGGACACGCTGACCATCGAGAGGATGCAGGCGTTCGGCAGCGTGGACGAACGGGCGCGGAGGCTCATCCGCGCGCTCGTCCTCCTGCACAAGAATGTGATCGTCTCGGGCGCGACGAGCTCGGGCAAGACGTCCGTCCTGAACGCGCTCAGCTCCTTCATCCCGGACAACGAGCGCGTGCTCGTGATCGAGGACGCGAGCGAGCTCCAGCTCCAGCAGCGGCACATCGTGCCGTTCGAGACGCGCAAGGCGGACAAGAACGGGCAGGGCGAGGTGACGATCCGCGACCTGATCCACTCGGCCCTGCGCCTGCGCCCCGATCGCATCGTGATCGGCGAAATCCGGGGCGGCGAAGCGCTCGACCTGCTGCAGGCGCTCAACACCGGCCATGCGGGCTCAATGAGCACGATCCACGCGAATTCGCCCCTTGACGCCCTGAGCCGCATCGAGACGTGCGCCCTGCTGAGCGGCATCGACATCCCGCTCTCGGCCCTGCGCGCGCAGGTGGCGAGTGCCATCGGCGCGGTCGTCCACACGGCGCGTCTCTCGGACGGTTCGCGCAAGGTCGTGTCCATCGCCGAGGTCCTTCCCCTGGAACGGGGGGAATACCGCGTGCGCGAGCTGCATCGCTGGAAGACGGCGTCCATCGCGCCCGACGGAACCGTCTGCGGAGGGTTTGAGGCGGGCGAGGCGCCGTCTTTTGTCGAGGAGGCCCGGATTGCGGGCATTGAACTGTAAGGAGCTTCTGAAGGCGCGCGTCAAGGGCGTTTTCGGGTGGTGAAGGGGGGAAGGGGCACATGGACGTTTCACGCATGCCGAAGGAAGGGGACCGGTTCGGGAACTGGACCATCACGCGCATCCTCAGCAAGGGTGGGATGGGGGTGGTCTACCTCGTGCGGAATCCCACGCTGCGCGTCGAACGCGCGTTGAAGGTCCTCGATCCGGCGATCGCCGAGCGAAACCGCGAGTTCGTCGACCGTTTCAACCAGGAGGCCGCGCTCGTCTGCGGGCTGCACAGCCCGCATCTCGTCGAGGTCTACGACGCGGGATGCGAAGGGACGTCGGGGTTTTACTACATCGTCATGGAGTATCTTGGCGGCGGGACGCTGCGGGACCGCATGCGGTGCCGGGGGCGGATCCCCTGGCGCGAGGCGTTGGGAATCGTACGCCAGGTCGCCCTGGCGCTGGCGGCGGTCGAGAAGCGCCATTCGGTCCATCGCGACATCAAGCCGGAGAACATCCTGTTCACTTCGGATGGCGTTGCCAAGTTGGTGGATTTCGGCATCGCCAAGGCCGTCCAGGACGATGCCGAAAACATGCTCAAGACCCTCCCCGCGCAGGTCTTCGGCACGCCCGCCTACATGTCCCCCGAACAGGTGCGGGACGCATCGTCGGTCGATGCCCGGGCCGACATCTGGAGCCTCGGCATCGTCTTCTTCGAGATGCTGGCCGGCAGCCGCCCCTATCCCGCCACGAACATCGTCGAAGTGACGTCCTTCCTTCTTTCGCCCCGTCCGCTTCCCGACATCCGCACGTTCAAGCCAGTCTGCGCATGTGCGGAGGAGGGGCGGACGGCGGTCACGCTGCCGACAATGGAGACCCGGACGTTCTGCGCCGAGGGGAAACGGGACGTCCCAGGGGAAGTCGGCGGCGGTTCTCCCCCGGCACAACGGGAACAAGAGCTGGACGTTCCGGATGGCGTCGTTTCGCTGTTGGCGAGGATGTGCGAGAAGAGCCTTGAGAAAAGAGTGTCCTCCGGCGATAAAATCGTTGCCGCGATTGACGAAATCCTTGCGTCCTCCCAGCCCGAAACGGCGACGCGGACTGTGGAGAAGGCCGTGCCACCGGTTGAGGGGGACAAGGGCAAAACGGCACGCGGCTCTGGATGCCCGGATGATCCACGTCGACGCCACACGTTGCGCGTGGCTTGCGCGGGGTTGTTGCTGCTCATCGTGGCAACGGGGGCGGTCATCCTCCTGAAACCGTACCTTCGTCTGCCGGTTGTGTGGAAAACGGTTGCCGCCGTAGGGCCTGCCGAGGGCAAGGTCCCGGTGGAAACACTTCTGTCCACGAGCCCTGTTCCCGCTTCGGGAAATGTGGGGTCCAGTCCGAGTAGTGTTGTATCCTGTTCAAGTAACGTGGCGCATTCGACTCATGTGGCGCCCGCGTCGAGCAATACGGCGCCTGCCCCACGCCATGTCGTGGCCGTTTCGCGCGGCACGGCGCCTACGGAGACCACTGGCACTAAGGTGGAGAGCGTCCCGACGCCGTCTTTGCCGAAACCGCATTTGGCGCAGCCCCTCGTGCAGAACGTTTCCCTCTTCCAGCCGCAGAAGGGATCGCCCGAACAGATCTTGTCCCGATTGGACCGTGTCCTCGGCGAGCGGCCGAAGTATCTCAAGATCTCGCTTTCAGCGTGTGCGAAACGGAACGACTGGTCGATCGAGCGGTACGAACACCAGGTCCTGGTGCCGGTCGTCGAGCGTCTGCGTGGCGCGGGCGTGGGCTTCTCCCTCGTTCCGGGTTCGGGGAAGTATGGGGCGGTTGTGCTGGACGTAGCAAAGCGTTTTGGCTGCGACCTGAATTGACGGATCTTTCTTGGCGTGCAAACGGAGTGACGGTAGGTGACCATGGAGAAAAATGGAAGACAAATGGCGCATTCTCTGCGGCAGGCGGTCGTTGAAGTGACGAACCGCTGTAATCTGCGTTGCCCGCACTGTGCCTCGGCGTCGGGCCGTGCCCGTGCGGATGAAATGTCCCTAGGCGAACTCCGACAGGTGATTCGGGATCTCGCGGCGCTCGGCTGCCGGACGGTTACGCTTCTGGGCGGTGAATTCCTGTTGCGTCCCGACTGGTACGAAGTCGCCGCCTCCGTCAAGGCGGTCGACATGGAGCTCCAGCTGATCACGAACGGCCTTCTGGTGACGGAGGCGGTTCGCGCGCAGTTCAAGGCGCTTGCCCCCCGTGCCGTCGGCGTGAGCCTGGACGGCGCGACGCCGGAGAGCTATCGCCGTACGCGCGGCGTGGACGGCTATGCGACGTGCCGCAGGCTGTTGGACGATCTTGTGGCGGACGGACACCGACAGGTGACGGCGATCACGACGTTCACGTCCCGGAACCTCGGTGACTTCGATCTTTTTGCCGAGACCTTCAAGGATACGCCCATCCTCTGGCAGATCCAGGTCGCGCATCGCGCAGGCGAACGGTTTGACGACTCGCTTCTCTTGTCACCCGATCAGTTCGCCTGGTACGCCGAGCGCGTGACGCATTGCCTTTACGACCTGAACGGGCGGCTGAAGATCGGGACGATGGACGATTTCGGCTATTTCCCCCTGACGCCGAAACTCCGTTTCCTGCATCAGGTCTGGACGGGATGTCCGGCCGGTCGGCACGTCATCGGCATACGGGCGAACGGCGACGTCCTGCCCTGTCTTTCGCTCGGGAGCGACTTCATCGAGGCGAATCTTCGCGTGCGTCCGCTCAAGGCGATTTGGCGAGATCCGGAGTCGTTCCATGCGTTCCGGCAAAAGGAACATGCGCTGTCCGGCATGTGTGCGAAATGCCCGTTCGGACGGCAATGCAAGGCGGGGTGCAGCGCGGCGGCGCTGAGTACGACGGGAACGCTGGGCGAGAACTTGTTCTGCGTGCGGCGTGTGGAGACCGAGAAGATTTTAAACGACATGTTGTCAACCAGTACGGAGGAAACGGAAAATGAAGCTGAACACGATTAAGGAAATGATGCGCGCAGGGGATCTGCGTGAAGCGGAGGCCGCCCTGCGGGAGTACCTTAAGGCCGACGCGGGAAGCACGCGCGCGAAGGTCCTGCTGGGGGTCTGCCTCCATCTGCAGGGGGATGAAGAGGGGGCCTCTAGGATTGACCGGCAACTCGCCGATGGGGGCGAAACGTGTGCGGCGGTCGGGAAATTCCATGCGCTGAAGGTTGCCGCGAGCTGTGCGATGATGGTGTTGGCGGCGACGGCCGGCGCCGCTTCGGACAATCCGTTGGAAGGGGTGGACCTTGGTGATGTACCTGGTATTGGGGAGCCTTTAAAACCCATGTACGGAATCTCCGTTGAACTCCCGGTGAAAATCGTCTTTGATGCCGGCGGCGGTATGGGGACGATGCCGGGCAAGTCTTTTTCGGTCAAGGAAGGGACCTCTCTGTATTATACGTTGCCGCTGTGCGCCTTCAGGAAGCCAGGGAACCTGTTCGGAGGCTGGTCGGTGAGCAGCGGGATCGTCGAGGAGGATGGCCAACACGTCTACCCAACTGGAACCCGGATCGATCTGAGCCGGTATGTGCCGAAGTGGCTGATGATTTCACCTGACGGGACGGAAATTGACAGAACGGTTGTGATGCGTGCCATCTGGCGTGAAAGCATGGGGCCCGGGGACGACTGGCTTCTCATTTCCGAGGGTGGGAAGTTGACGGCGGATGTCGGCGTCGAGGTCGAACGCGATCTTGAGGATTGCTTTATCGTGTCGTCGGGATCGCCCGTGACGGTTTCCGTTTCGGGGCTTCCGGCGGGAATCAAGTACAATGCCCAGACGCGGGAGTTCTCGGGGCGCCCGACGCGGAGGGGCGTCTATTATGCGACGTGCTCGGCGAAGAACGCGAACGGCTATCAGCAGTCGGCGACGGTGCGCTGGATCGTCGGCGACGCTTCGGAAGGGGACTATGACGACATCGGGCTTTCCCGGCATGTTGATCTGGATGCGCTCGATGCGCTGCGGGTCGGCGAGCCGTTTGAGGCCGTTGAGGATTGGCATTCGCTTGCTAGGTCGGTTTCCGGGCTTCCTCCGGGATTGAAGTGGAAGGCGAAGGTGCCCTGTCCCGAAGGGATCTGCGAGGTGTTTGCGGGGACGCCCACAAAGCCGGGGAAGTACAGGATCACCTTTACGGATGCGGCGCGCCGCAAGACGGTCAAGACGGTGATTGTCCGTGATGCCGACAGCCGGTATCAGGTGGTTGCCGTCGGTGGGGCGTCTCTCGGACGCGGTACGGTATTGGGTGGCGGCGTGAAGAAGTCGGGTACGGCGGTCAGGCTTTCGGCCAGGCCTGCGCGCGGCTGCTATTTTGCCGGGTGGTATGCGGACGCGGCCTGCACGGAACCATTCCAGGGGGGCCGCGACTATCGTGCGGCAAATGCGTCCTTTGTTTTCTCGGCAGCGGCCTCGAAGCCGGTCTATGCGAAATTCGTTACGAAGGACGAGGATGCGGCGATCGGCATCCGCGTGGACGATGAATGGCGCATTGACACGGATGCCCGATATGACGAACGGACGGTGGAGGTCGAAAGCATGACCCAGCCGAAGGTGACGGCAAGGGGATTGCCGCCCGGCGTGAAATTGCAGGGGTTGTCGCTTGTCGTTCCTGACATGGCGAAGCTGAAACCCGGCACGAGTGTTGTCACGCTGACGGCGAAGAACCTTTCCGGTGCGACGGCAACGAAGAGCATGCGCGTTGTCGTGCCGAATCTGCGGAGCTGGGTGTTCGACGGCCTTGAATATGAAGGGGCCTATCCCTTTACTGTCGGCGATTATTCAAATTGCTGCCGGCCGCCATTCGAGTTCTCCTTCGCAGAAGGCTGGACGGTGTCGGCAAGCGGGTTACCGGCGGGCTTGAGGTTGGTCCTGGACCGGGAATCTTCTTCTGCCGCATTGTGGGGGACGCCGACGAAGGCGGGCGTCTATACGGTGGTGCTGACGGCCAGGAACGGACGCAGGATCGAGAAGGCCACGTTCACGGTTGCGGTGGCGCCTTTCCCGTCCGCATGCGTCGGAACGTATCGTGGTTTCATCGGCGGAGACCTGCCGCCCTGCGAAGACCTGATCGCGGATGATGCGGATGATCTCGGCGACGTGAGTGGCACGGTATCCGTGTCGATTGCGTCGAACGGCAAGATCGGCGTCAAGGTCGTGTCGGCGGGGAAGACCTCTTCGCTCTCGGGCTATTCGTGTGCCTGTACGGACGATTTTGTCCAGATCGACCTGCGCGACCAACGCGGCAATTGGTGTGAGCTGGTATTGGACATGTCTCCTGGAAATGACGGGAGGGCGCGGTTGTCGGGCAAGGTCGGGACGAAAGATGCCGAGTGGAACGTTTCTGGCGGGACGGCACAGGCATTGGCACGTGCGGGCGTGACGGATGTCGTGGAGAAGCTGGCGAGGATCGGCACGTTCGGTGCGCTCACGGAGTCTGTACACGCTGGATCTGGATTCCTTGTGTGCCCTGGATGTAAACCGCCGCCCTCCAAGCCGTCGCTCATGTTCACGGTGAACAGGAACGGGACGATTCGGTCGAGTGGAAAGATCGAGGGGCGTTCGGTCACGGGTTCGTCCGTCCTTCAGGTGAGCGGAACGGGGGACGATGCCGTGCTGTTCGCCGACTTCTACGACTACAGGAAAGGCAAAGGGAAGCTCGCCTACCGCGTGAAGTTTTCGGCGGAATGGATTCGCGCAGGATACGACACGCGCGATAGCGTTGTCGCCGGTGGATCCTATGCGTCTGACTGTGAAGGTTGCCAGCCCACGATCAGATGATGGATGTCCGTGCGTAAACGTTCGGATGGAGGGGACACCGCTCCTGCGCGACCGGGAGGGCGGGACACGTTTTCACGTGTGGCCGTTTCCTGCCGCGCACGGGGCGACTGTGCTATAATTTCCGGCATGGGAAAGCCCGCAACCGACATCTACACGTTCTCCGAACTCGTCAAGTTCGGGTGTATGTACATCGACAAGACGGACCAGCTGTGGCCGCTGAAGGTGAACGGAGGGAACATGCGCATGAACGTGAAAGGTGTCCGTCTGTTTATTGGCGTGGTTGCGGCGGCGTTGTGGGCGGTTGTGCCCGTGTGGGCCGCATCGTCCTTCCAGCTGGAGGGGGCGACTGGCGGAACGGTCACGCTGGACGGAAAGGGGGGCTTCGCGTTCTCGGCGGGCGGGAAGACGCTCGCCTTCGCGCCGTTCGAGCGGACGGCTTCCGCGTCCGGCGCCGTGCCGGCCGTCTCGTTCCGGGCCGAAGGGGATGCGTTTGTCGCGGAGATCGCCGGGGATGAACGCGATTTCGGGCGGATCGCGTTCGGGCGCTGCTCCGAGAAGCCGTCCGCGCTCTACTTCGGCTACGGCTACTACGTGAAGGATCCCGGCGCGTTCGCGCTGCCGTTCAACGGCCACCAGAACGCCTGCCGCTTCGCGGGCTTCGAGTTCCCGAACGGCCTCGCCCTCGTCGTCGCCACCGAGGCGCCGCCCGAAAGCCTCTACCACGCGCCCGAGAAGGGGGCCTTCGGCTTCCGCGTCGCGCAGCCGACGAAACTGACGTTCGTCGTGGGCACGGCGGGGGCGTTCGACTGCGCGCTCCGCTACCGCCGGCACGTCACGGTTCCCGCCCCGGCGGGCTTCGCGCGGAAGGCGGGGCGCTTCTGCGTGGACAGCTGGAACGGCACGTTCCGGGAGTTCGGCGAGCTGATCCGCCGCGCGGCGGACGACTATGGCCTGAAGGACGATCTCCTCTTCTACGCGCACTGCTGGCAGCGCCACGGCTTCGACCGCCATCTGCCCGAGGTCTACCCGCCCGCGCCGACGTTCGGCACGGCGGCGGAGCTGAAGGCCGCCGAGGCCGTGGCGCGCGCGCGCGGCTGGGCGTTCGGCGTCCACCTGAACGTGATCGACTGCTATCCCGATTCGCCCTGGTTCTCCTGGGACAAGATCTGCCATCAGCCCAATCCCCGAACCGGCGCCCTGGAGCCCGTCAAGGCCTGGCTCAACCCGCCCCACAAGGAGCAGAGCTACCGGCTGCTGCCGCAGGAGGGGGTGGCGTCGATCATCTACCAGCAGGAGCAGATGCATGCGGACGGCTTCCGTCCCGGAACGGTGTTCATCGACGTGACGGGCTCGGGCGCGAATTTCGCGGAAACGTGCCGCGACCGGGCGGGGCGCGTCCATTCCCTCCTCGGAAACATGCGCGCGAACGCGCGGATGTTCGACGCGGCGCGCGCCCTCTGCGGGCGGGACGGCTTCGTTTCGAGCGAGGCGCCCTGCGACTACATGCTCGGGCACCTCGACGGCGGCGACTGCCAGTGGATGTGCCTGGCGGACGAGCCCGGCGCCTACCGCTGGATGAAGGTGCCGGGCACGGTCCAGGAGAAGACGCCCTGGTTCCCGCTCGTCTACCACGACCGCATGGCCCTCCACGGCGTCGGGTACAGCGCCCGCTTCGAGGGCGCGCGCGGGGCGGACTGCCACGGCATCGATTCGGACGACTACCTCTCCTGCGAGATCCTGAACGGACACGCCCTCATGGCGGACTGCTACAACCGCGACGCCTACAAGGCCGAGGCCGGCCTCCTCGAACCGCTCGACGTGGACCGCTGCCTCCGCCAGGTCGTGCGCAAATACTGGCTGGCGCAGCACATCGCGCGCGAACTCGGCACGGCCACCGTCTCGCGCGTCTCGTTCGCGGGCGGCGATCCGCGCCGTCTGCACGTCTCGTGGTCGACGGGCATGGAGGTCTTCGTGAACCGGGGCGTCGCCGACTGGGCGTGCGAGACGGGGGACGCGGCCCTGGGCGCGGTGCCGCTCGCGCAGTACGGCTTCGTGGCGTTCAACGCGCGGACGGGGCGCTACGCGGCCATCCGCCGCCGGGGCGGGCGCGTCGTCGAGGAGTCTGCCTATCCCGAGGGGAAGAGGGTCGTGCGCTACGTCAACCCGCGCGGCGACGACACGGCCCGCAACCGCCTGCCCGTCGCGCCCGAGACGGCGTACCACGGGGACGGGCGCGTGACGACGACGTGGAAGCTTCTCGCCGGGCAGACGCTGCCGACGAACCGCTTCGCGGTCACCTACTGGCTCCTGGACCCGCTCTTCCGCGAGTACAGTCCGAAGGAGGCGGCCATCCTCGTGAAGCGCGTCGAGACGACGCTCGCGGCGCCGCTGGAGACGGCGTTCGCCTGTCCGCCGGGCGTGAAGGGGCCGCGCGTCCTGCACGTCGCCGTCTCGCCCGCCGGGGTGGACGCGGCGGACGCCGACGCGCGCCTCCGGCTCCTCGGCACGTCGGCGTTCTACAACCGCTACCGCCAGGGGACCTTTGCCGCAGACGGGTCCTACGCGCCGTATGCGTGCCCCGACACGAACCTCTGGGAACGGCTCTTCCCGCCGTCCGCCCCCGTCGACTTCGGCTGGGTGAAGACGGCCGAGGCGTTCCGGCTCGTGTCCGAGCCGGGCCGGTCGGACCGGAAGACGCTGCTGCCGTCCGGCCTCCCCGCCGCCGTGCCCGTCGCGACGGGGTGCCCGGAGGTCGTGGTGGAGCGGCCGCGCGCCACGGGCGGGCGGACGCTGAAGGCGGTGGACTTCGGCCTGTCCACGGCCTCGACCACGAACGCGGCGGCGATCGCCCGCGCGCTGGCGGCGTGCCGCCGCGTGAAGGCGAGCCGTCTGGAACTCGCGCCGGGCACCTACCGCTGCTTCGACGAGCCGGGAATCGTGATCCGCGATTTCACGGACTTCACGTTCGACGGGAAGGGCGCCGTGCTCGTCTTCCGCCGCCCGGCCGAGTACCGCTGCCAGCCGCAGAGCGAACTCATCCTCGACAAGGGGAACGTCCTCGTGCAGCGCTGCACGAGGACCGAGGTTGGGAACTTCACGATGGACTGGGACTGGGAGGCGGATCCGCTCGCCGCCTTCGTGCGCGTCGTCGACCGCCACGAGGACGCCGCGCGGCCCGAACGCGCCTTCGTCGACCTCGCGTTCGTGGACTACGAACGCCACCCCAAGTACCCCGAGCCGGTCCCCGTCCAGAAGATCACGGCGATGGACGAAAGCCGCACGCGCTTCCGCAGGGGGAGGGGGTTCTCGTTCGGCCAGACCGAGGGGCACTTCGGCGCGAAGAACGCATGGGTGAAGCCGAACGTCCTGCGCCTCTGGCCCGGCATCCAGATGGAGGGGCGCAACCAGAACCCCGCGACGGGCTTCCGCTTCTCGGCGAAGGGGAACCTCGCGCGCGTGCGCCAGTTCGAGACGAACGGCCTCTACCGCCTCCAGCACTGCTACTACGGGAAGAACGGCCTCAACCTCGACGCCAACGCGCACCTCACGGTACGGGACGTCGCCGTGTGGAGCTGCTTCGGCATGGGGATGGTGGTGGACGGGGCGCAGCACCACTGGCGCGTGGAGAACTTCCGCGTCGAGCCGCCGACGGAGGCGGCGTTCCGGGCGGCGTACCCCGGCGCGCGCTTCTTCAGCCGTCCCGTCTCGTCCGTCTCGGACGGCCACCACGTCGCGCGCTCGAAGGGCGACTGCCTGTACGTCAACTGCCGCTGGTCGCTCAACAACGACGACACGTCGAACTTCCACGACCGCTTCACGATCGCCGTGCGGGCGGCGGACCGCGTACTCGACATCGTGAACCGGCGCGGGGCCGACTACTTCCGCGCCGCGCCGGGGACGACCCTGGAGCTGCGCTTCCCGAACTTCGCGCCGGTCGGCGAGGCGGGCTTCCGCGCGAAGCTCCTCCGGGTCGCCGGGAACCGCCTCCACCTCGACCGTGACATCCCCCCGCAGAAGGGGCCGTGCTTCCTCGTGTGGGACCGCGCCTACGGGACGGACCGCGTGACGATGAAGGACTGCGTGTTCGAGGACGGCGGCTGGCGCAACATCTTCTCGCCCTCCGACCTCACGCTCGACGGCTGCGTCTTCCGCCGGACCGCCAGCGTGCCCGTGCGCTTCATCGCCGACTACCGCAGCGACCTCTGGTGCGAGGGCATGGGTGCGACGAACCTCGTCGTGCGCAACTGCCTCTTCGAGGACACGTGCGTCTCCAACCCGAAGGATCCCTGCATCTCGGCCGTGTGCGTGACGCCGACGGACTGGGACGTGGGCGAGGTGGACAAGGGCTTCGTCTGCGGCGGTCTGCTCGTCGAAGGGTGCCGGTTCGTGAATCCGGGCGGGTACGTGCTGGACCTCCCCTGCGGCCGCAACGTCGTCTGGCGCAACAACGTGGTCGAACTCGGCCCGCGCGCGAAGGACAACCCCGACCGCGCCGGCAAGCTCAACGTCTCCGCCGCCGAGAACGTCCTCATCCAGGAGTAGCGGCGGGCCGTACCAAATGTGCTATACTAACGCCCAACGAGAGGGAAAGGACAAAAAGGGACACATGAAGAGGATCTTGATCGGATGCATGGCGGCTGCGCTCGTCGCGGGCTGCTGCGATTGCCGGAAGAGCGGCGCGAAGGCGGCCGCGCGCAAGCCGGTGAGGGACATTTCGTTCGTCGAGCTCGACCCCGGCCACTTCCACGCCGCGCTCGTGCTGAACCGCAACTACGCGGGCGTGTCGAAGGACGTGCGCGTGTTCGCGCCGAAGGGGCCGGACGTCGAGGCGCACCGGAAGCTCGTCGCCGCGTTCAACGCGCGCGCGAAGGACCCCACCGCCTGGAACGAGATCGTCTACACGGGCGACGACTACCTCGCGAAGGCGCTTGCGGCGGACAAGGCGGGGGCCGTCGTCGTCCTCGCGGGCAAGAACGACAAGAAGAGCGACTACTACCTGGAAGCCATCCGCGCCGGGTTCAACGTCCTCTCCGACAAGCCGATGGTCATTACGCCGGACGCCTACGCGAAGCTCTGCGAGGCGGCGAAGCTGGCGGACGAGAAGGGGCTTTACTTCGCGGACATCATGACCGAGCGCAACGAGATCACGACGATCCTCCAGCGCGCGCTCGTGGCTGCGAAGGATCTCTACGGCGAGCAGGAGAAGGGGACGCCGGACGACCCCGCGATCACGAAGATCTCCGTCCACCACTTCTGCAAGCTCGTGAACGGCAAGCCGCTCCGGCGTCCGGGCTGGTACTACGACACCGACCAGCAGGGCGAGGCGATCGTCGACGTGACGACGCACCTCGTCGACCTCGTGCAGTGGGAGGCCTTCCCCGGCCAGACGCTCAAGACCTCCGACGTGAAGATGCTCAAGGCGCGCACGTGGCCGACGCCGATCACCGCGCAGGACTACAAGACCTCGACGGGCCTCGACGCATGGCCGGACTTCCTGAAGAAGGCCGTGGATAAGGACAACGTCCTCCAGTGCAAGGCGAACGGCGCGTTCACCTACCAGCTCAAGGGCGTACACGCCAAGGTCTCCGTGGAATGGCACTTCATGCCGCCCGCCGGCACGGGCGACACGCACTACTCGCTCATGCGCGGCACGAAGGCGGAGGTGGTCATCCGCCAGGGCAAGGACGAAGGCTACAAGCCGCGCGTCTACGTGAAGCCGCGCGCTGGGCAGGACAAGGCCGCGCTCGAAAAGGCGCTCGCCGCCGCCGTCGCGGAATTCAACAAGTCCTATCCCGGCGTCTCCTTCAAGGCCGAGGGCGAGGGCTGGACGATGCTCGTGCCGCAGAAGTACGAGATCGGCCACGAGGCCCACTTCAGCCAGGTCATGAACATGTACCTCGGGTGGATGAGGAAGGGCGAGCAGCCCGCCGACTACCTGCCCAACATGCTCGTGAAGTACTACACGATCGCCGAGGCCTGGAAGGCGAGCCGCTGATGCATACGGACGATCGGACGGACCTCGCGGCACGTGACCGCGACGTGCGGGAGTGGCTTGCCGACCCGCACCGGTATTTCAAGGCGTTCAGCCGCACGGCGCGCCGGTTCCAGCACATGCACCCCTCGCCGCGCTACCGCGTGATGACGCTCGTCGGCACGGCGGCCGACTTCCTGTCGCGCCGCCCGCTCCGCGTCCACCTGCTCGGCCGCACGACGACGGTTTCGTCGTGGCCGGAGGTGCTGGCCGCCGTGGTGCGCGAGGTCGTCGTGGCGCGCCCGGACCTTGTCCGCGAACTGGACGCGCGCGGCTATCTCCCCTGGATGGCGAAGGCGGACCCCGCCGACGACGTCGTGTCGGCCTTCTCCGCCGGCAGCGTGACGCTGAAGCTCGATTCGCTTGAGGAGGCCTTCGCCGCGATGCAGTGGATCGCCCTCATGGCCGGCGTGAAGCTCAACGAGGTCGTCGTGCAGGTCGATCCCTTCACGGACGCGGCCTGGCGCGTGCGCGCGGCGGAACTGCAGGCGAAGCGCGACGAGCAGAGCCGCGTCCTGCGCGAGATCGACCTCGCCCGCCGCCAGTACGCCGAGGCGCAGGGGCGGCAGGACGACGAGATCCCGCCGGCGATGTGGTAGGAGGCCCCGGATGCTGCATGTCGTCGCGACGCCGATCGGAAACCTCGGCGACCTTTCCCCGCGCGGGCTGGAGGCCTTCAAGTCCGCCACCCTCATCGCCTGCGAGGACACCCGCCGCACCTGGCAGCTGCTCACGCACTTCGGCGTGCCGCGCCCCGAGATGATCTCCTACCGCCAGGGGAACGAGGAACGGACGACGGAGCGGATCGTCGAGGCCGTCGAGGCGGGCGCGGAGGTTGTCCTCTGCTCGGACGGCGGCTATCCCGGCATCTCCGACCCGGGCTACCGCCTGATCCGCACCTGTGCCCGGAAGGGCGTCCCCTACGACGTCATCCCCGGCGCGAGCGCCGTGAACGTGGCGCTCCTGATGAGCGGCCTTTCCACGTCGTCCTTCACGTTCCGCGGCTTTCCGCCGCGCGGACCCGGCGCGCTCCGGAACTGGTTCGCCGAAGACAAGGACAGGGAACACACGCTCGTCTGCTACGAGTCCCCGTTCCGCATCGGCCCCACGCTGGCGGCCGCCTACGAGGTGCTGGGCGACCGCGAGGCCGCCGTGTGCATCGAATTGACGAAACTGCACGAGCGCGTGTCGCGCGGCTACCTTTCCGATCTGGCGCGGGAATTCGCGGACAAGAAGGTGAAGGGCGAGGTCGCGCTCGTGATTGCCGGAAACAACCCGAAGTTCGCCCGTACGAGGACGAACCCGGAGGAGCCACGGGGAGAATGACCATGAAGAAGCGGATGATTCTGGGGTGGATGCTGGTGGCCGGGATGGTCCCGGCGCTGGCGGCGGAGAAGATCTGGCTGGAGGACGTGGACCGCTCGGCGATGACGTGCGGCTACCGCACGCCGCTCGTCGCGCGCTCCGTCGAGGGCGGCCTCCTCTCCCTTGGCGGGAAGACATACGAACACGGCCTCGGCACGCATGCGCCGAGCCTCCTCGTCGTGCCGCTCGGCGGGAACGCGCTCGCCTTCGAGGCGACGGTGGGGCTCGACGACGAGATGAAGGACCGCCGCCAGGCGAGCGTCGAGTTCAAGGTGTGGGCGGACGGGCGGCTCGCCGCGACATCGGGACGCCTCGCGCGCCGGACGCGCACCGCGCAGCTGAAGGTGGACCTCGCGGGCGTGCAGGTCGTCGCCCTTGAGGTGACGGACGGCGGCGACGGCAACGACAGCGACCACGCCGACTGGGCGGACGCCTTCTTCCTCTTCAAGGACGGCACGAAGCCGCCGGACCCGGCCACGCTCACGGAGCAGCTGGGGATCCTGACGCCGAAGACGCCGGCGGCCCCGCGCGTGAACGGCCCCGGCCGCGTGGGCGTGCGGCCCGGAAGCCCGATTCTCTACCGCGTGCCCGTGACGGGGGAGCGGCCGATGGAGATCGCCGTGGCGGGCCTGCCGCCCGGCGCCGTCTTCAATGCGGACCGCGCCTCCGTGAACGGCGCGGTGGTGCGGCCCGGCGAATACCCGCTCGTCGTCACGGCCCGGAACGCGCACGGGCGCGCGACGCGCACGGTGACGCTCGTCGTGGGCGACACGCTCGCGCTCACGCCCCCGATGGGCTGGAACAGCTGGAACGTCTTCGGCGGCGGCGTCACAGAGGAGAAGGTGAAGGCGGCGGCGGACGCGATGGTCGCAAGCGGCCTCGCCGACCACGGCTGGTGCTACGTGAACATCGACGACTTCTGGCAGAACCGCCCCGGCGAGCAGGCGGACAAGACGCTCATGGGCCCCGCGCGCGCGGCCGACGGCACGATCAACCCCAACGCGCGCTTCCCCTCGATGAAGGGCCTTGCCGACTACATCCACGCCAAGGGCCTGCGCGCCGGCCTCTACTCCTCCCCGGGCCCGACGACCTGCGGCGGCTGCGCGGGCAGCTGGATGCACGAGTTCCAGGACGCGAAGACGTATGCGGACTGGGGCTTCGACTACCTCAAGTACGACTGGTGCAGCTACGGGAAGGTCGCCTTCGGCGGCGGCCTCGACCGCGCGCGCTTCCCCTACCTCATGATGGGCAAGGCGCTGCGCGAGCAGGGCCGCGACATCCTCTTCTCCCTCTGCCAGTACGGCATGGACAACGTCTCCGCCTGGGGCGAGACGGTGTGGGGCAGCTGCTGGCGCACGACGGGCGACGTGTTCGACAACTGGGGCAGCGTCTACGGCAGCATCCAGAAGCAGGCCGCGCTCTGGCCGTGGTCGAAGCCGGGGGCGTGGAACGACCCCGACATGCTCTGCGTCGGCAAGATGCACTGGAACGGCTTCAAGGGCTCGCGCCTCACGCCGAACGAGCAGTACACGCACGTCTCGCTCTGGTGCCTCGTGGGCGCGCCGCTCATGATCGGCTGCGACATGACGCGGCTCGACGCCTTCACGTTCAACCTCCTCTCGAACGACGAGGTGCTCGCCGTCGACCAGGACGCGCTCGGCCTCGGCGCGGCGAAGATCGCCGCCGACGGCATGGGCGAGATCTGGGCGCGCCCGCTCGCGGACGGCTCGGTGGCCGTGGGCCTCCTGAACGCGAACCTCATCGCGCAGAACGTCACGTTCGACCTCGCCGCCGCCGGGCTGGAGGGCGGCTGGCGCGTGCGCGACCTCTGGCGGCAGAAGGACGAGGACGAGGCGCGCGGCGTCTACACGGTGCGCGTGCCCGGCCACGCGACACACCTCGTGCGCCTCTCGCCCGCGCGCGACGGACGCTTCCGCGCGGGCATGACGGACATCCGCGAGAACGCCTGGCGCCGCCAGATCGAGGCGACGCGCCCCGTGCGGCCGCTTGCGCCGCAGGACGGCGAAACGGCGGCCTGCGAGCCCTGCCGGGCGAAGCAGGCGGGATTCTGACCGTGAACAACCGAGGAGAAGGCATGAAGAGGACGAGAGAGACGATGCTGGCGCTGGCGCTCTGCGCGCTGGCGGGGGCGCAGGCCGCGACGGTCCGCCCCGCGAACACGGACGAGATCCTGGTCAACCCGGACATGGGGCTTGTCATGTACCACTACTCGAACCGGCAGTGGGCGTACGGGCAGCTCCAGGAACGCGGCGACGTCCTCGACTGGTTCCCCGGTACGGGCTGCGCCTACTTCCGCCTCCCGTGGTGCCTCCTGGAGCCCGAGGAGGGCGTCTACCGCTGGGACCTCTTCGACAGCTACGCCGCGCCGTGGATCGCCGCCGGCAAGCAGATCGGCTTCCGCCTCACCTGCTGCGAGTCGCGCTGGGCCTACGCGACGCCGGAGTGGGTGCGCAAGGCGGGCGCGAAGGGGTGGTTCTTCAAGATGAAGATGATCAAGATCTTCGGCAAGGAGCCGCCGGGCGAGGAGCTGGAGATCTGGGAGCCGGACTACGGCGACCCGGTCTTCCTCGCCAAGCTGGAGAACTTCCTCAAGGCGTTCGCGCGGCGCTACGACGGCAAGCCGTCCGTCGCGTTCGTGGACGTGGGGACGATCGGCATGTGGGGCGAGGGGCACACGCGCGCCTACGCGAAGGAGATGAAGGCCGCCGGGAAGGACCCCGAGGCCGCGTTCTTCAAGCACTACGAGATGCACCGCCGCCTGCTGCCGAACACGACGATCCTCTGCATCGACGACCAGGCGGGCTCGTCGAACCCGAAGCCCGCCGCCGAGGTGCCGCTCATGAAGTACGCGCACGACCTCGGCTTCGGCTTCCGCGACGACTCGATCCTCGTCTTCACGCCGTCGATGGTCTCCGCGCGCCTGAAGCAGCATCCGTGGTGGTTCCACGCGGACTGGGCGCAGTACTTCGCGCCCGCCGCGCCGACCTTCGTCGAACACGAACACTACGACCTCTCGAACGAGCGCGGCGCGTGGAGCGACGAGAAGCTCGTCGAGAGCGTGGAGGCGTACCAGGCCTCGTGGCTCTCCATCCACGGCTGGCCGAAGGTCTGCTTCGACGGCTCGAAGGACGCCTACGCGCGCGCGGCGCGGCGCCTCGGCTACCGCTTCGAGCTGCGCGAGGCGGCGTTCCCGGACGAGGTGACGGTCGGCGAGCCGGTCGAGATCGCGTCCACCTGGGTGAACGTCGGCGTCGCGCGCCGCTACAAGGGCGCGACGCTCGCCTGGACGCTCCTCGACGACAGGGGGCGCGTCGCGTGGGTTTCGTCGGACGAGCGGTTCGACTTCGCGGACGCGCAGCCGACGCTCAACGGCGTCGAACGGCCCGTTGCGCTGAAGAGCCGCTGCACGTTCGGCTGGGCGGGGGAGATCCCGCAGGCGAACGACGGCGTGTGGGTGTACACGCAGGCGAAGAAGGTCGGCGCCTTCGCGACCGACACGCGCGTCCCCACCCTGACGCCCGGCGCCTACACGCTCGCCGTGTCGCTCGGCGACCGGGACGGCACGCCGCGCCTCGCGCTGCCGCTCGCGGGCGGCGTCGGGCGCCGCTACCCCGTCGGCACGGTGAAGGTGCGGGCGCGGTAGGCGTTCTAACACGCCACTAACAGGCGGGTGCTATAATGCCCGCCATTACACGATTTGTAAAACAAAGAGAGGCAAAGAAGACATGCTCAAGGTCGAGAACCTGAAGAAGAGCTTCGGCTCCTTCGAGGCGGTGAAGGGAATCTCCTTCAGCGTCGCGAAGGGCGAGGTGCTGGGCTTCCTGGGGCCGAACGGCGCAGGCAAGTCGACGACGATGCGAATGATCACGGGATTCATCCCGCCGACGTCCGGAACCGCAGTCATCTGCGGGCACGACATCCTCAAGGACCCGATCGGCGCGAAGAGCGCGCTCGGCTACCTGCCCGAGGCGGCGCCGAGCTACCGGGCGATGACGGTGGAGGACTTCCTGACCTTCATCGCGAAGGCGCGCGGCTTCTCCGGCGCGGCCGTGAAGGAGCGCGTGGCGGCGGTGATCGAGAAGGCCCGCCTCGCGAACGTCGCGAAGCAGACGATCGACACGCTCTCGAAGGGCTACCGCCAGCGCACGTGTTTCGCGCAGGCGATCCTGCACGATCCGCAGGTGCTCATCATGGACGAGCCGACGGACGGCCTCGACCCGAACCAGAAGTTCGTCGTGCGCGAAATGATCAAGGAGATGGCCAAGGAGAAGGCGATCATCATCTCCACGCACATCCTCGAAGAGGTCGACGCCGTCTGCACGCGCGCGATCATCATCGCCCGGGGCGAGGTCAAGGCCGACGGCACGCCGGAGAAGCTGCGTGCGCTGGACCCGAGCGGGAAGCTCGACGTCGTGTTCCGCAACCTCACGATGAAGGAGGAGAAGTAAGATGAGCTGCTGCAGCAACAAGTCCGGGCACTGCCCGCTCCGCTCGGTGCGGACCGTCTTCGGGCGCGAGTTCAAGTCCTACTTCGACTCCCCCGTCGCCTACGTCTTCCTCGTCGCGTTCCTCGTGCTTGCCGGCTTCCTCACGTTCGGCGTCGCGATGTTCTACGAGCGCCGCCAGGCCGACCTCACGCCGTTCTTCTTCTGGCACCCGTGGATGTACCTCCTCCTCGTGCCGGCCGCCACGATGGGCTCGTGGGCGGAAGAGCGCCGTAACGGCACGATCGAGCTGCTGCTCACGCTGCCGATCACGCTCGGCGAGGCGCTGGTGGGCAAGTTCCTCGCGGCCTGGGCCTTCATCGGCATCGGCCTCGCGCTCACGTTCCCCGTGGTCTGCACGGCCGCGTGGCTCGGCAGCCCGGACTTCGGCGCGATCTTCTGCGGCTACCTCGGCAGCTTCCTGCTCGCCGGCGCCGCGACGGCGATCGGCGTCTTCGCGAGTTCTCTCTCGCGCAGCCAGGTGATCAGCTTCGTGATCGCGCTCGCGACCACGTTCACGCTCCTCATCATCGGCTTCGACCCCGTCGTCAACGCGGTCGCGAACTGGGGCGTGCCGACCGGCATCGTCAACGCCGTCGCCTCCTGCTCGCTCCTGAGCCACTTCGACGCGATGCGCCGGGGCATGGTCGACTTCGCCGACATCGGCTACTACGTGGGCGTGATGGTGTTCATGCTCGCGGCCGCCCAGGTCGTCACCGACAGCCGCAAGGCGAGCTGATCCAGTTAGGAAGGGATTTTCAATGAACAAAAAACTCACTGGTGTTATCGGACTGGTCGTGCTGGCCGCCATCATCGGCGCCGCGAACCTGATCCTCTCGAACCTGCCCCTGCGCCTCGACCTCACGGGCGAAAGGCTCTACACGCTCTCGAAGGGCTCGAAGGCCGTCCTCGGCAAGCTCGAAGCCGATGTCACGCTGAAGTTCTACTTCAGCGCGTCCTCCGCCGAGATGCCGATGCAGCTCAAGACCTACGCGCAGCAGGTCCAGAACCTCCTCAAGGAGTACGAGCGCGCGGGCAACGGGCACCTCGCCCTTGAAGCCTACGACCCGAAGCCCGACAGCGACGCCGAGGAGTGGGCGCAGCGCTACGGCGTGGAGCCGCAGAACGTCAACCCGTTCGGCCAGCCGGTCTACTTCGGCCTCGTCGCCGTGTGCGGCGACCGCGAGGAGACGCTCGCGCGCCTGAGCCCGCGCGCCGAGTCGACGCTCGAATACGACATCACGCGCCTCGTCACGCGCGTCGCGTGGCCGGAGCGCCCCGTCGTCGGCGTGATGACCTCCATCCAGGGCGTGTTCGGGCAGCCGCCGAACCCGATGATGCAGATGCAGCGCCGGAAGCAGGCGCAGGGCTGGGCCGCGTTCACGGAGCTCAAGAAGGACTACGACGTGCGCGAGATCCCGCCCACCGCCGAGTCCATCGACGACGACGTGAAGGCGCTCGTCCTCCTCCACGCGAAGGACCTCAACGAGAAGACGCTCTTCGCGATCGACCAGTTCGTCATCCGGGGCGGCCGCCTCATCGCGTGCGTCGACCCGTTCAGCGTGATGGACATGCTCGCGCAGCGCCAGCAGCAGAACCCGATGATGATGCAGATGGGCGGCCAGGACGGCCCCTCCACGCTCGGCAAGCTCTTCGACGCCTGGGGCGTGACCTTCGACACCTCGAAGATCGTCGCCGACCTCGCCGCCGCCACGAAGCTCAACACGGGCAACGGCCGCGCCGAGGAGAACCCGGCGTTCCTCTCGCTCGGCGCGAAGAACATGGCGAAGGGCGACCTCCTCGTCTCCGGCCTCACGCAGGTGATGTTCCCGTTCGCGGGCAGCTTCTCCTTCGCGAAGAAGGACGGCCTCTCGTTCGAGCCGCTCGTGCTGAGCTCGGCCGAAGACGCCTGCCTCGTCGACCGCCAGAGCGCGCAGTTCGGCATGGGCGCGATGCGCAAGGAACTGAAGCCGAGCGGAGCGCAGTACACGCTCGCGGCGCGCCTCTCCGGCACCTTCAAGACCGCGTTCCCGAAGGGCCCCGACTACGTGGAGGGCTCCACGAACGCCGTTCCCAAGGTGACGGCCGAGGGGAAGGGCAGCGTCGTCCTCTTCGGCGACTCGGACTTCCTCGCCGACGACTTCTGCGTGCAGGTGATGAACACGATCTTCGGGCCGATCGCCCAGCCCGTCAACGACAACCTCGTTCTCTTCTCGAACGTCATCGAGCAGTACGCCGGACGTGAGGAGCTGATCGGCGTGCGCTCGCGCGGTCCGTCGAACCGTCCGTTCGCGAAGGTGGACGCGCTGGAGGCGAAGGCGATGGCGAAGTGGCAGGCGAAGCAGGAGGCGTTCGAGCAGGAGCTGCAGGAGACCCAGCAGCGCCTCATGGCCCTCCAGAAGCAGAAGACGGGCAACGAGCGCCTCATCCTCTCCAAGGAGCAGCAGGAGGAAATCGACAAGCTGCGCAAGGCGCAGGCCGACACGCGCCGCCAGCTCAAGAACGTGCGCAAGGAGCTGACGGGCGACATCGACCGCCTCGGCCTCACGCTGAAGGTGATCAACATCTGCCTCGTGCCGCTGCTCGTCGTCCTCTTCGGCATCCTCCACGGGCTCCGGCGCCGGAAACACTAGGGAAATTAAGCCGCCGCGTTTTGAGTAGTTAAGTGGTTAAGTAGTTAAGTGGTTAAGTGCTTTAGTAGTTAAGTGGTTAAGTGCTTAAATAGTTAAGTAGTTAAGTAGTTAAGTGGTTAAGTGCTTAAGTGCTTGAAGCGCGGCAGCGGGCAACATCGTTCAATTCATTCCTGAAGGCAGACACATGACAAGCAAGAACCTCGTAATTCTCTCTGCGGTGGCCGTCGTGCTCGGCGGCGTCGCGTACTGGACGACGGCGGGCAAGAAGATGAAGACGCCCTCCGTCGTGGGCAAGAAGATCCTCCCCGCGTTCGCGGTCTCGGACGTCGCGCGCGTCGAGATCGGCGGCGCGAAGAAGGTCGCGCTCGCGGCGACGGACGCGGGCTGGACGGTCGAGACGCTCTACGGCTACCCCGCCGACGTGGCGAAGATCCGCGAGAACCTGCTCAAGCTGAAGGATCTCAAGGTCGGCCAGCTCGCGACGGGCAAGGCGATCACGTCCCCGACGGTCGTCGCGCTCAAGGACGCGAAGGGCGCGGCCCTCGCCTCGGTCGCGCTCGGCGACACGCACATGGCCAAGCCCAAGGGCCAGATGGCGCAGTTCGGCGGCGGTGGCTACCCCGACGGCCGCTACGTCCTCTTCGACGGCAAGACGCCCGTCCTCGTGAAGGACGCGCTGGAGGCGTTCGACGGCGATCCGAAGAAGTGGATCGACACGCGCATCTGCGCGGTCACGGCGTCCGACGTCGCCGCCGTCACCTACGCGAAGGGCAAGGAGACGGTGAAGCTCACGCGCAAGGACGGGAAGTGGGACCTCGCGGGCCTCGGGCCGAAGGAGGAGCTTGACACCTCCAAGACCTACTCGCTCGACTCCGCGCTCAGCTACCTCGACCTGACGGGCGTCGCCGACCCCAAGCTCACCGAGGCCGAACTCGGCTTCGCGACGGGCGCCGTCTACACGGCCACGCTCAAGAACGGCACGGTCTACACGGCGAAGACGGGCGGCACCGCGACCGGCTCCGACCGCTGGCTGAAGGTGAGCGCCGCGTTCACCCCCGTCGGCACGAACGCCACGGAGAACGCGAAGCTCGAACAGGCCGTGAAGGACTTCAACGCGAAGGCCGGCAAGTGGACCTACTCCGTCAGCTCCTACAGCGCGGACAACTTCGCGAAGGCCCGCAAGGACCTCGTGAAGGCCAAGGAGGAGCCGAAGAAGGACGATGCGGCGAAGAAGGCCGACGTCAAGACGGCCGAGCCAAAGACGGCCGACGCGCCAAAGAAGGCCGAGCCGAAGAAGGAACCCGCGAAGAAGTAGCGGGCAGACGCACAGGTTTCCCACTTGGGAGGGACGCGCTCCGTGGCGTCCGCACCCGATGTGCGGGAAAGAGAATCGGCCGCGCAGGAGCGCGGCCGATTCTCTTCTTGTCTTCTTGTCTGCGCCCTTGTTTACCCTCCCCGAATCGGGTATACTATCTACCCGGTTTTTGATCACCCCATTAAGCGAGGACAAGCGGCAGATGAAGCGTACGGACGTGGACAAGGTTCTGATCATCGGATCGGGCCCGATCGTGATCGGGCAGGCGTGTGAATTCGACTATTCGGGCACGCAGGCGTGCAAGGCCCTGCGGGCGTGCGGCTACAAGGTCGTCTTGGTGAACTCGAACCCGGCGACCATCATGACCGATCCGGTGATGGCGGACGCGACGTACATCGAGCCGCTGAACGCGGAGCGCCTGGAGCAGATCATCGCGAAGGAGCGCCCCGATGCGATCCTGCCGAACCTCGGCGGGCAGACGGGCCTCAACCTCTCGATGGAGCTTGCGAAGAAGGGCATCCTCGACAAGTACGGCGTGAAGGTGATCGGCGTCAACCTGGACGCCATCGAGCGCGGCGAGGACCGCGAGGTCTTCAAGGCGACGATGCAGAAGCTCGGCATCGAGACGCCGCGCTCGGGCATCGTCCACGACGTGGAGGCCGCCGTGAAGCTCGTCCGGGACGAAATCGGCTATCCCGTCGTCGTGCGCCCCGCCTACACGATGGGCGGCGCGGGCGGCGGCTTCTGCTACAACGAGGAGGAGCTGCGCACGATCTGCGCGCGCGGCCTTGACGCCTCGCTCACGCACCAGTGCCTCATCGAGGAGTCGATCCTCAACTGGGAGGAGCTGGAGGTCGAGGTCGTGCGCGACGCGAAGAACCAGATGATCGCCGTCTGCTTCATCGAGAACATCGACGCGGTGGGCGTCCACACGGGCGACAGCTTCTGCGCGGCGCCGTTCCTCACGATTTCGAAGGAGCTGCAGGAACGCCTCCAGCGCGACGCCTTCAAGATCGTCGAGTCGATCGGCGTGATCGGCGGCACGAACGTCCAGTTCGCGCACGATCCGAAGACGGGCCGCGTCGTCATCATCGAGATCAACCCGCGCACGTCCCGTTCGTCGGCCCTCGCGTCGAAGGCGACGGGCTTCCCCATCGCGCTCGTCTCGGCGAAGCTCGCGGCGGGCATGACGATGGACGAGATTCCCTACTGGCGCGACGGGACGCTGGAGAAGTACACGCCGGGCGGGGACTACGTGGTCCTCAAGTTCGCGCGCTGGGCGTTCGAGAAGTTCCGCGCCGTCGAGGACCACCTCGGCACGCAGATGAAGGCCGTGGGCGAGGTGATGTCCATCGGCAAGACCTACAAGGAGGCCCTGCAGAAGGCGATCCGCGGCCTCGAAAAGGGCCGCGCGGGGCTCGGCTTCGCGAAGGACTTCCACGAGAAGACGCTCGACGAGCTGCTGAAGCTCCTCGCCGTCCCGAACTCGGAGCGCCACTTCCAGATGTACGAGGCCTTGCGCAAGGGCGCGACGGACGAGCAGATCTTCAGCCTGACGGGCGTGAAGGCGTACTTCGTCGACCAGATGCGCGAACTCGTCGAGGAGGAGGAGAAGATCCTCGCCTACAAGGGGACGCTGCCGCCGGACGACCTGCTCGTGCAGGCGAAGAAGGACGGCTTCAGCGACAAGTACCTCGCGCAGCTCCTCAAGATGCCGGAGAGGGCGATCCGCGAACGGCGCGAGGCGCTGGGATGCGTCGAGACGTGGCACGCCGTGCCCGTCTCGGGCGTCGAGGACGAGGCGTACTACTATTCGTCCTACAACGGCGCGAAGAGCGAGGTGCCCGTCTCGGACGGGCGCAAGAAGATCATGATCCTCGGCGGCGGCCCGAACCGCATCGGCCAGGGCATCGAGTTCGACTACTGCTGCACGCACGCGGCCCTCGCGATGCGCGAGCGGGGCTACGAGACGATCATGGTCAACTGCAACCCCGAGACCGTCTCGACCGACTACGACACCTCCGACCGCCTCTACTTCGAACCCGTCACGCTGGAGGACGTGCTGCAGATCTACCGCGCGGAGAAGCCGCTCGGCGTGATCGTGCAGTTCGGCGGGCAGACCCCGCTCAACATCGCGCGCGGCCTCGCCGAGGCCGGGTGCAACATCCTCGGCACGAGCGTCGACTCGATCGACGCGGCGGAGGACCGCGACCGCTTCCACTCCATCATGAACCGCCTCGGCATCCCGATGCCGGAGAGCGAGATGGCGAGCGACATCGACGGCGCGCTCAAGGTCGCGCAGGACCTCGGCTACCCGCTCATCATCCGCCCGAGCTTCGTCCTCGGCGGGCGCGGCATGGAGGTGATCCACGACGAGCAGATGCTGCGCGAGTACGTGGCGAAGGCGGTGGGCGTGACGCCGGACCGTCCGCTCTACCTCGACCGCTTCCTCTGCCACGCGCTCGAATGCGAGGCGGACGCCCTCTCGGACGGTCGTCAGGTCTTCATCCCCGCGATCATGCAGCACATCGAACTCGCGGGCGTCCACTCGGGCGACTCCGCCTGCGTGCTGCCGCCCGCGTCGATCAGCGCGGAGAACCAGGCCACCATCCTCGACTACACGCGCCGCATCGCGGAAGAGCTGAAGGTCGTCGGCCTCATGAACATGCAGTTCGCGATCGAGGACGGCAAGGTCTACGTCATCGAGGCGAACCCGCGCGCGTCCCGCACCGTGCCGCTCGTCTCGAAGGTGGCGGGCACGCAGATGGCGCCCATCGCGGTGCGCCTCATGCTCGGCGAGACGGTGGCGGACCTCGGGCTCGACCACCGCCACGTGGTGCCGTACTTCGGCGTGAAGGAGGCGGTGCTGCCGTTCGAGAAGTTCCCGGAGGTCGATCCCGTCCTCGGGCCGGAGATGCGCTCGACGGGCGAGGTGCTGGGCCTTGCGGACACGTTTGGCCTCGCCTACTACAAGTCGCAGGAGGCGGCGGGCCTGCCGCTCCCCACGAAGCCCGGCCGGGTGCTTGTCTCGCTCTCCGAGAAGACGGCGGATGCGGCGACGGCCGCGAAGAACCTCACCGACCTCGGCTTCGAGATCGTCGGCACGGAGGGGACGGTCAAGTTCCTCTGGGAGAAGGGCGTCGCGGCGACGATGGTCGCGAAGATCGGCCAGGGCCGCCCGGACGTCCTCGACGTCATCAAGAACCGCCAGGTCTGCCTCATCCTCAACACGCCGTCGGGCCGCCGCGACGCCCGTGCGGACGACAGCTCGATCCGCCGCGCCGCGATCAAGTACCGCGTGCCGTACCTCACGACCGTCGCCGCCGCGCTTGCCGCGAGCGAGGGCATCAAGGCCGCGCGCGAGGGGAAGGGCGAGGTCCGCTCGCTCCAGAGCTACCACGCGGCCATCACGAAGGGGGCGTGAGGGGCGCGTGCCATGGAGCGGATTGCGACAGACACCTATTCGTTCGAGCGCGTCCGTGAGGGCGGATTCGTCTATGTGGACAAGACGGCGATCCTGAAGACGCTCGCCGACGGGTCGCTTGGCACACAGTTCTTCATCGCGCGCCCGCGCCGCTTCGGGAAGTCGCTCGCCGTCTCGACCCTGCAGTGCCTCTTCGAGGGGCGGCGCGACCTGTTCCGGGGCCTCGCCATCGAGCCGGACTGGGACTGGTCGAAGACGTGGCCCGTCCTCAAGCTCGACATGGGCAGCTGCCAGGCGGCGACGGTGGCGGAGTTCCGCGAGTTTCTTTTCAGCATTCTCAAGTCTGAGGCCGCACGCCTGGGCGTCGTCTTCACGGAAAGCGCCTTGCCGTCCGTTTCGTTCCGTTGTCTCATCGAGGAGACGGCCAGGACGAATCCGGATGGCAAGTGCGTCGTGTTCATCGACGAATACGACAAGCCGCTCCTCTGGCATCTCGGCAAGCCGGGCGTCGCGGCCATCCGCGACGAACTCAAGGCGTTCTACTCCGTCATCAAGACGTGCGAGGGACTTCAGCGCTTCGCGTTCATGACGGGCGTCAGCAAGTTCTCGAAGGTGTCGATCTTCTCCGACCTCAACAACCTCAACGAGTTCTCGATGGACGCGCGCGTCGCGACGCTCTTCGGCTACACGCACGAGGAGGTCAAGGCGAACTTCCCCGCCTCGCTCGCGGCCCTCGGCGCGAAGCAGGGCCTCGACGCCGAGGCGACGTTCGCGCGGCTCGTCCAGTGGTACGACGGCTACCGCTTCGAGGAGAACGCCGCGCCCGTCTTCAACCCCGTCTCGGTCGGCAAGTGCCTCTCGTCGGGGAAGTTCGACCCGTACTGGTTCGAGACGGGGACGCCGACGTTCCTCCTGCGGCTCATGGAGAAGAACCCGGTCGTGCTGGATGAGATCGAGGTTTCGCAGACGGCGTTCTCGAACTACGAGCCGGACAGGCCGGCCCTCGTGTCGCTCCTCTACCAGACGGGGTACCTCACGATCAAGTCGGCCCGCCAGGACGGCGGCATCCGGCTCTACCGTCTCGTGCCGCCGAACTTCGAGGTGGCGACCGCGTTCAGCGAGTCGCTCTCGGCCGACTTTTCCCGCCTGGACGGCGAGGAACACGCCTCGCTCCTCACGCAGATGGTGGAGGCCCTGCGGGCGGACGACGTGGACGACATGCTCGACGCGCTCTCGTGCTTCTTCGCGAACATCCCGGCGAACATCACCGTGAAGCGCGAGAAGTACTACCAGACGCTCTTCTACGCGGTCTTCGTCCTCATCGGCGCGCGCACGCACGCGGAGTGCTGGACGAACCGGGGGCGCGTGGACGCGGTCGTGGAGACGCCGCGCGGCGTCTACGTCTTCGAGTTCAAGCTCGACGGCACGGCCGCGGCCGCGCTCGCGCAGATCAAGGCGCGGGGCTACGCCGAGAAGTGGCTGCGCTGCGGGAAGAAGGTCACGCTCGTCGGCGCGGCGTTCGACGCCGACATGCGCAACCTCTCCGATCGCCAGGTCGAGGTCGCGGCGGACGCCTGAGCGGGGTGCGGGCTGTCTTAATGCAAAGGGCACCGGGGCGGAAGTGTGCTATACTACCGCACATGGAGAAGATGACGGAGAGATGGGAACGGCTGCTGTCCCCGCTGCGGGTCAAGGTGGAGGGGGAGGCGGTCTCGTTCGAGGACTACCGTCCGCGGGGCGACGCGCGCTCGCCGTTCGAGGTTGACTACGGGCGCGTCGTATTTTCGTCCGCCTTCCGGCGCCTCGCACGGAAGACGCAGGTCCATCCGTTCGCGGACGTCGACTACATCCACAACCGCCTGACGCATTCGCTGGAGGTGGCGTCCCTCTGCCACACGTTCGCCAAGGAGGTCCAGCGGATCGTGCGGGCGCGGGGCGACGTGGCCCCCGAACGGATCGAGGCCATCGACTGGAGCATGCAGGCCGCCGGGCTCGCGCACGACATCGGGAATCCCGCCTACGGGCACTCCGGCGAGGAGGCGATCCAGTCCTGGGCCGAAAAGACGGGTGCCCGCCTGGGGGATGACCCCGTGTGGAACGACTTCCGCGTGTTCGACGGCAACGCGCAGGCCTTCCGCCTCTTGGCCCGGAGCGACCTGCGGGATTCGGTCTACTACTGCTTCACGCTGGCCTCGCTGGGGGCGCTCGTCAAGCACCCCCGGCTGGCGTCCTCCTTCGCGGTGGGGGCGCCCGGCGCGCGCAAGCTGGCGGCGTTCTCCACCGAGGAGGCGATCTTCCGCAAGGTCTGGGACCGCCTCGGCCTCGTGCGCGCGGACGGCACGTTCATGCGCCACCCGCTTTCGTACCTCACCGAGGCCGCCGACGACATCTGCTACCGCATCCTCGACTTCGAGGACGCGGTGGCGATGGACATTTTCTCCGAGCAGCAGGTCACGGCGCTCTTCCGGAAAATCCTCACGCCGCGCCACCGGGACGAGAGCGCGGGTAGACCGCTGCAGTGGTTTCGCGGCGTGGCGATCCGCGACCTCGTGGAGGCGTTCACCGCGCAGTTCGAGCGGCACTACGACGCCATCCTCTCCGGCACGCTGGAGGGCGAGCTGAAGGACTACCTGGAGAGCGGCCAGCGGGAGGCGTTCGACGAGATCAAGCGCCTCTACGGCGTCCTCTTCTCGCACCACCGCAAGGTCATTGCCGAGATCGGGTCCTACGGACAGTTCTCCGGCATTCTCGACCACTACCTCGCTTTCCTGGAGCAGGTCCCGGTGGCGGGGGACGCCCCGCCGTTCGCGTCCCTCCCGACGCTGGGCCGGCAGCTCGTGCAGCTCGCGTGGGGCGACGCCTACTACGAGGCCAACCGCCCCCGCCCCCGCGCCTGGTGGGCGCATGCGGTGCTGGACTTCGTCTCGGGCATGACGGATGACTACCTGAACACGCTGGCCCACCGCCTCGGGTGCTAGCCCCCCACATCGGATCTTACGGAAACACGAGGATGACATGGAAACGGAAGACAAGTTCTACGAGAAGACGCTTGCGACGACGCGCACGTACACCGGCAAGATCGTCAACGTCGACGTGCTCGACGTCGAGCTGCCCGACGGACGCAGGGCCAAGCGCGAAATCGTGCGGCGCGGGAACGCCGTCGCGATCCTGGCGCGGCGACCGGACGGGAAGTTCGTGTTCGTGAAGCAGTACCGCAAGGCCGCCGAACAGGCGCTCATCGAGGTGATTGCGGGCATGATCGAGCCTGGCGAAGACCCCCTCGTGGCCGCCACGCGCGAAACGGCGGAGGAGACCGGCTACGACGTGATGTCCATCTCCTTCCTGACGACGGTCATCTGCACGCCCGGCTACTGCGCGGAACGCATCCACCTCTACTTCGCGGAACTCGCCGCCGCGCCGCACGCGCAGGACCAGGATCCGGACGAGAACGTGTACCCCGTCGTGCTGAGTGCCGGGGAGGTTGAGGACGGCATCCGCGCGGGGACGATCTTCGACGCGAAGACCCTGTCGGCCTGGCTGGCCTACAGGCTGTCCAGGACGAAGATCTGACGCACGGGAAACGGAGGGACGCCACGCGCACGGGGCGGGCCGCCGAGGACGTCGGCCCCTACCACCCCACCCCGCCCCGGCGCGGACGGCGGTCGCGCAGGAGCGCGACCCTCCCCAAAAAAACTTAAAACTTACAATTGACAGGTGGGGGGTGCGGATTGTATACTTGCTTACATTGGAGAAGGTTGTATCGTGAACGCATGAGAACGAGGTGTCTATGGACAAGCGGCAAGACGGAGCGGGTTGGGCGCGCATGGGTGGAATCCTGTGCGCCGTGGGGTGCATCGTGCCGGCGGTCCTCTGGGGGCAGACGGTCACGGAGGCGTGGCCGGGCGACGGCGTGTTCACGGCTGCGACGGTGGCGGACTTCGGGGAGGCCGGGGTGCCGTTCGTCTTGGGGAGCGGGCTCTTGAACTACACGGGGGCGACGGCCACGCTGGAGAAGGGGCTGACCTTCACGGTGCCGGACGGCCTGCCGGCGACCGTGCGGATCGAGGATCCGGCGGCGACGCTCACGGTGGCGGGGCCGGTCCGCCAGACGGCGGGCGCCTTCATCAAGGACGGTCCGGGCACGCTCGCCCTGGCCGCGCCGGGCGACAACAACCTCGGCGTGTCGCGCGCCCATGAGGACCAGGACAGCTACGATCTCGTGTGGGACGAGGCCACGGGCACCGTCGGCGACAAGGGCTACGCCGTCTTCACGGTCAACGACGGGCGCGTGGTGATGGGCGCGCCCGGCCAGACGAACGCCCTGGACGGCGTCTGCTGGATCGGGTCGCGCACGCAGAAGTCGACGCGGCTCGACATTGTGGGCGGCACCGTCGACCACCAGAGGAACTGGTTCTGCATCTCGCGCGGCGCGGGCCGGACGGACAACGACGTGACGTCGAGCCTCTACGTGTCGGGCGGCGCCGTCGTGAACCTGTCGCAGATCTGCCTGAACAACGCGAACGGCGTCTCGGGCTACTACGGCCGTTCCCTCCTCGACATCGAGAACGCGCGGCTCACGGTCAAAAACGATGTGTTCGTGGGCGAAGGGGTGGGCGAGGCGCGCATCCGCGTGGGGCCGGGCGCGACGCTGACGGCCGGGCGGCAGAATCCGGCGACCGACACCCAGGGCTTCCAGATCGGGCGCAGCGGCGCCGTGAAGGCCGAGGTCGTGGTGGACGGCGGCACGCTCGCCTTCCCGGTGGGCTTTGTCCGCACGGGGAACAGCCTCGTCGTCACGAACGGCGGCACGCTGAAGACGGACGACACGCTGCTGCACGCGGCGACGAACGGCTACGCCAACGGCAGCGTGGTCCTGGACGGCGCGACGCTTGCGCCCTGCACGGCGAACCGCGCGCCGACGGACTGGTTCCGCCTCTCGTCGGCGCGGCTCGGCATCGGCGCGGACGGCGCGACGCTCGATGCGCCGCTTTACGCGTGCCTCGGCATCCCGCCGACGAATCTTGCCGCCGGCGCGTCGATCGTGAAGACGGGCGCGGGCGTGTTGACGCTCGCGCCCTCGGCGGTGGACGTGACGGCGCAGACGGGGACCCTGCGCATGAGCGTGGCGCCGGGCGGCTGGACCGGCGGCCTGACGGGCGTGCTCGCCTGCGCGCCCGGAGCGGCGCTGGAGGTGTCCGGCGACGGCGTGCTCGGCGCGATGGACGTGCGGGCGGACGCGGCGACCTTCGAGGCGTTCGGCCTCGAACGCCTCCGCTCCTGGGTGTGCAACCGCAACGCGCGGTGGCGCGCCGACGGCACCGTGTCGGTGACCGAGGCCATGCGGGCGGACAGCGGCTCGACGGCGGTGCTGGACGCGCCGGTGCGCGTGGACCGCTCCTTCGAGCTCGCGTTCGACACGTTCCTCTACTTCACAAGCGGGCGGCCGGCCGACGGGTGGTCGCTCTTCTTCCAGAAGGCCGGCAGCGGCGCCTGCGGCGGCGGCAACACGGGCTATTCCGGCGTGGCGGATTCGTTCGGCGTCGTTGTGGACGTGTACAACGAGCAGATCCTGTTCGGCGTGAACGGCACTGCCGCGCAGACCTTCCCGACGCGGGGCGTCCTGACGACACACGGCGCGTGGGCGGCCCGCCGCCGGTGCCGTCTCGTCTACGACGCGGCGGCGGGGCGCGTCACGTTCTCGATCCGCACGCCCGACGGCGTGGAGGCCGCCTGGGACTACGCGGTGGACCTCGCGTCCGTCGTGGGCGCCGACGCGGCGTACCTCACCCTCGGCGGCGGAACGGGCGGCTCGAACGCCGCGTTCTGCTTCTCCAACATCCGCTTCGAGGAACGGGACGGGGCGGTGGACCTCGTGCGCGTGGGCGGCACGAAGACGCTGGGCGCGGGCGAGACGTTCACGGCGCGGCTGCGGCCGAACGCGAACCTGGCCGGCTTCCTCATGAACCGCCTCGCCTACGCGGACGGCGCGGTGGTGGACGTGGCGGACGACGGGGCCGTCGCCGTGCCCGCGCCGCTCACGACGGCGGATCCGGCGCTCTGGACGCTTTCGGGCGGCGCGTACTGGCGCGACGACGGTTCGCTTGCGACCTCGCGCCTCCTCGACGGCAAGAAGATGAGCGGTGTCGCGCTGTCGGTCGCCCGCTATCCCGTGGGCGGGAACTGGGAGGCGTCCTTCACCTACGACCTCGGCGCGCACGACCATGCGCCGGCGGACGCGGTGGAGCTGTCGTTCCTGGATGCGTCCGCCCGCGGGCTCATCCTCCAGTGGCGCTACTACGAGGACGTCACGGTGGTGGAGGGCGGCGTGACGAACAAGTACAACACGCGCAAGACGCAGCTGAAGCTCACCCGCCGCAACGTGTACGACAAGGAGCAGTCCGTCACCGACTGCACGCCCATCGACTTCGCGCAGAACGGCCCGGCGCAGGTCTCCCTCGCCTACGACGCCACGGCGAAGACGCTCGCCGTCTCGATGGCGCAGCGGGACGGGGCGGACGTGCGGGACGTCGTCTTCACGGACGTCGACATGGCGGCGCTGCTCGCGACCAACGCGACGGCGCAGGTCCGCCTCCGGGGCATCGTGGGCGGATACTACACCGAGAACGTGGTGAAGGACTTCACCTTCCGCTCGGACGCGGACGACGCGCGCCGGGCACGTGCGGCGGTGCCGGGCTTCTTCGGCTTCGAGCGGATGGCCGGGTCCGGCACGCTCGTCAAGACGGGCGCGGGCGACCTCGGGCTCGTCGATGACGCGAACGCGGGCGTGGCCCTGCGCCTCGCGGGCGGCGGGCTGCGCCTCCGGCGCGAGCCGTTCGAGGACGTGGCCCTGCGCACGGCGTCCGGCTGGACCTTCTCGCATCCCAGCGGACGCTACATCTATCCAAACGGCCTGCAGATCGGCGAACTGACGGAGAGCTTCCACCGCTCCACCGCCCAGACGCGCCACCGCGTGTGCGTGGCGGGCGACTGGCGCTGCACGTTCTCGCTGTGGGTGAACGCCACGCCCATCCCGGCGGACGCCGTTTCCTTCTTCCTGCACAACGACCCGCGCGGCAACGAATGCGTGGGCGGCAGCACGGGCCACGCCGGATTCGGCGGCATCACGAACAGCGTCGCCGTGGGCTGGTACTTCTACCCGAAAAACGACGCCCAGCGCGAGACGGTCATGGTGGCCCGGAACGGCGGGACCCTGGGCAGCGCCCAGAAGCACACGCCTCTCGCGCTGCCCGGGCAGACGACGGCGGTGGCGTTGACGTACCGCGCGGCGGAGAAGACGCTCACGAGCGTGCTGACGCAGGGCGCGACGAGCGTGACGAATACGTTCACGAACGTCGACGTGGCGGGGTCGGTGAAGGACGACCTCGCCTGGCTCGGCTTCGGCGTCGGATGCGGCGGCTACAGGGCGACGCCGCGCATCACCGACTTCCGCTTCGCGCGGCTGGATGCGCCCGAGGCTTCGCCCGCGTCCCGCTACCTCGCTTCGGTCGAGGTCGCGGCCGATGCGGTGGTGCGGCTCGACACGGCGAAGGAGGCGGGGGTGTTCCGCCTGGCGGAGGCCGTGGCGCTCGTGGACGGCGTGACGCTCGCGGCGGCCTCGCTGGAGGCGCCCGCGACGCTGGCGATGGGGACGCTCACGCTCGGTACGGGCAGCGTCCTGAAGGGCGACGCCGCGACGACGCTCCGCCCGGATACGCTGGCGGGCGCGCTCGACACGCTGACGCTTGACGGTGCGACGCTCGTCCTGCCCGAGGCGCAGGTGGCGGCGCGCGGCTTCCGCCACACGGACCTTGTCCTGACGAACGGCGCGCGGGTCGCCGTGCCGCCCGGGCGTGTCGCCTCGTTTGCGCACGTTTTCGTGGACGGCAGGAAGCTGAAGGGCGGTGCCTACCCGTCCGCCACGACGCCGTGGGTCGCTTCCGGCCAGGTGGCCGTCGGCGACGGCACGCTCCTCTTCCTGCGCTAGACGGATGGCCCGGCGCGGGACGTCCGAACGCCCCCACCCACATCGGGCCCCGACGTTGGTAGGGGCGCGCGTCCCGCGCGCCCGCCCGGCCCCACGGCCGGCTCGTCGGCCGCCAC
>URIT01000002.1 GCA_900547945.1 uncultured bacterium | reverse complement strand
CCCGCGCCGCCGCGCCGCGTTCGCGCAGACGCTCCAGGTAGGCGGCGGCGGCTTCGCCGGGCTCGGCCGGCAGGACCGCCTCCGCGAAGGGCTCCGCCTTCAGCGCGCCGCCGACGAAGTAGAGAGGGGCGTCCGAGAGCGGCAGGAGGTAGGCGTCCCCATCGCGCGTGGGGCGTACCCGTGCGCCCTTGACGTCGCGGAATTCCATGCGCGTCGATGTGAACGCGAGCCGCCGCGCGCCGGGCGCGCCGAGCGTCCACACAAGCCCCGCCGCCCGTCCGTCCGGGCGCGTCCACTGCGGGAAGTAGAGGGAACCGTCGGCGCTGCGCCAGGGACCGGGGCGTTGAACGGAACCGACGGGACGCTGGTCGACGAACGTCCAGTAGGCGCCGTACGCGGGCTTGGGCGCGAAGTTGTCGTGGACGATGCCGAAGTACGATTCCGGATCGGTTGGATCGACATCCGGCTGCGTGAACTCGTACCAGAAGAAGTTCTCCACGCCCTCCGCGAAGGCGATGCCGAGCGCCCGCGCCACCATCCGCGCCTGGCGCGCCTCGTCGCTCGTCCCCGCGCTCTGCCCCATCAGCGCGTTGACGACGACGGCGCCCTTGTAGTCGCTGTTGAACTTGTAGACGGCGGCTGCCACGAGGTCCACCCCGTTGGTCTGCGCCGAGAGGAGCGGGATGAACGCATCACCCGGCTTGAGGAAACGGGCCGTGAGGAAACGCTGCCCCTTGAAGCCGCATGGGGGCGGCTTCACGCCGGCGGCGGCGGATGTGGGCGCGACGGGGATCGCCTCCGGGTAGCGCCTGTCCACCCACCAGGCAATCTCGTGGATGCGCAGGCGCCGGCGGTCCTGCCAGGCGGGATGGTTTGCCACGCGCCGCGCACGCCCGGTCGCATCCGCGCGGTAGGCGTTCCACAGGGGCATGCCGCCGAAGTCCACAAGCACGCCGCCCGCCTTGACGAAGTCCGCCACGGCCTCCACGCTGTCCGCCGCGTAGTCCTCAGTGAAGGGGTAGACGACCGCGTCGACGTCGCCCTGCGCGAGGCGGGCGCGGAGGTGCGCCGCCGGGCAGACCTCCGCCGAGGAACTGGGCGGGAGGATGTCGAGCAGGGCCTGGAGGTTGAACGCCTCGTCGGCGTGCGCGGGCACATAGAGCGTCCGCCACGCCGTCTTGGCGGGGTCTGCGGCGCGGAGCCCCGCCGCCAGCAGGCTACCGCCACGGATGGAGAACGCATGCGTCGGCCAGCCGACCTCCGTGATCCAGAGCGGCTTCTCCGCGTCGCCGTAGCGCGCCATCAGGTCGCGCAGCCTCTCGATGTTCGCGTCCATCGCACCCTCGGGGGCGCGCGGATGCGAGTAGGGGTGGATGTTCATGATGTCGAAGAACTTCGCGCCGCCCAGGCGGTAGACCTCCTCGATGAAGTCGAACGGGACACCGGCCGTGCCGCCGAACGCGATGCGCAGCGACGGGTCGTGCGCCTTGGCGACCTCGTAGGTCCGGCGCAGCACGGCGAGGTAGTTCGTCGGGTTCGGGTCCTTCCAGAAGCCGGGGATGTTCTCCTCGTTCCACACCTCCAGAACGGGGAGGCGGCGCCCGTAGTGCGTGACGACGCGCCGGACGTACGCGCCCCAGGCGTCCAGGTGGTCGTGTGCGGGATGCGCCCACGGGACGGAATAGCCCAGGATCGGCAGCAGCTGGACGCCGTTCGCCTCGCAGGCGGCCACGACGGCGTCGAACGGGGCGAAGTCCCATTCGCCGGGCCTGCGTTCAAGGGTCCGCCAGTCGAAGTCGCTGCGCACCCAGCCGAGCCCGGCCTGCCGCATGAGCGCACACATGCGCGCCGGCGGCTCGCCGCGCGTCACGTGCGCGCACGCGCCATAGGGGTTGTTTGTCGCGGCCGCCCCGGCGGAAAACGCCGGAAGGGCCAGAAGGGCCAGGGCGGCCCCAAGTCCAGAAAGATGTTTCATGTTCCCATTCTACCATACTCGTCCGAATGCGTCCAATCGTCTTGTGGACGATCCTTATCCCGTTTTTTTCGGGACCGTTTATCCCGATTTCTCTCCCGAACCCAGCAAACACCGGGCGGAAAACGTGATGGGATTAGCCGTGGAGATCGGGAAGGTCGGGTGTGGACGGTGGACGAGGATGCGGATAGAGAAGGGGCGGAGAGCAAAAAAACAACCACAACAGGTTGCATCAATCAAAATGGTCGGAGCGGAGGGATTTGAACCCTCGGCCTTTTGGTCCCGAACCAAACGCGCTACCAGACTGCGCTACGCTCCGTGGTGAAAACAAGGAAAAGTATACTCTTTCCCGACGTTGAAGTCAATGGCCTAGCGGCCGAAATTTCGTGAAAGTTCTCGGTAGGATTTGAAGACCATCACGGGTTTCCCGCGCGGACAGATGTAGGGCATCTTCGTGGCGGCGAGTTCCGTGACGAGCTGCACGGCGCTCTCGGTCGTCAGCTTCGGGGAGGCACCGGCAAAGGAGCGCGCGATGCCCTTCGCGATGAGTTCGTCGCGCCAGCGGGCCGAACCGCGCTTCGCGCCGGCTTCCGCGATGTCGGCGGCGATCGAGGCGAGCAGAGCCGCAGTTGAAAGGCCGCTGATGAGGTCCGGTACCGCGTCGACCTTCCACGTGTCGCGTCCGAACTCCTCGATGACGAACCCCGCCGCCTCCAGGTCGCCCCGGAAATTGCGGATGCGGGCGGAATCCGCCGGCGGCAGCTGGACGGTTTCGGGGATCAGCAGGGGTTGCGCGACGACGTTCTGGCGGTCCAGCACGCGCTCGTAGACGATACGCTCGCGCGCCGCGCGGGGGTCGAGCGTGACAAGCCCCGTGTCCGTCTCCAGCAGCAGATACCCCGTCGAGGTCTGCGCCAACACCTGGAACCAACGCCAGAGGGCGTGGGGTTGGGCGGGGGCGTTGAATGTCGGCTCCGGGGCGACGGGCGCGCCCTGTTGCTGTCCGCCCGGTCCGCTTGCCGTTTCCGGGACGGCCTGGGGGGGCGGAGGTGTGGATGGAAAGGAAAAGGAGGTCTGGACGGGCGTGGAGAAGGGGACCGCGAAGGTCGGGGCGGATGGAGCGGAAGGGGGGGCGTCCGATGACGGTGCGGCAGGGACCGAAGGGGACGCAGCGGTTGTCGGGGGGGCGAGGGCGACGCCGATGGCCGCGATGATTGCGTCGCGGACATCGGCCGGGCGGCGGAAGCGGACCTCGCGCTTGGCGGGATGGACGTTGACGTCGACCAGGTCGGGCGGGAGGTCGATGAAGAGGACGAGGGCGGGGCGCGCCTCCTCGCGCGTGCGGGGGTAGGCTTCGCGGAGCGCGTAGTTGACGGCGGCGGCCGTCGCGGGGCGTCCGTTGACGAAGACGAACTGGTCGCGGCGGATTGTCGGCGTCTTCGCGAGGCCGTTCGCCGGGCGTTCGACGTAGCCGTGGACGCGGACGGACGAGGGGGACGGTGCGGGGGAGATGCCGACGGGGATGAGGGATTCCGCGAAGGGGGCGCCGAAGAGGTCTCGGATGCGCTCTTCGAGCGTGGCGCCGGGGGGGAGGCGGTAGGCTTCGCGTCCGTCGAGGATCAGCGTGAAGCCGACGTCGGGGTGGGCGAGGGCGTTGACGGTGAAGGTGGCGCGGATGTGGGCCTCCTCGGTCGCGAAGGCGCGGAGGAACTTGCGGCGTGCGGGGACGTTGCAGAAGAGGTCGCGCACGTCGACGCAGGTGCCGGGCGGGGCGCCGCAGTCCCTGACCTCGGCGAGGAGGCCGGCGTTGACGGTGAGGCTGGTGCCACCCTCGTCCTCGGCGCGGCGCGTGGTGAGGGTGAAGCGCGAGACGGAGGCGATGGAGGGGATGGCCTCGCCACGGAAGCCGAGGGTGTCGATGCGCTCGATGTCGTCCACGTCGCGGATCTTCGAGGTGGCCTGGCGCTCCAGCGAGAGGAGGGCGTCCTCGCGCGTCATGCCGCAGCCGTTGTCCCGTACCGAGACGAGCCTGCGCCCGCCTGAGACGACGGTGGCCTCGATGCGGGTGGCCCCGGCGTCGAGGGCGTTTTCCAGGAGTTCCTTGAGGACGGAGGCGGGGCGTTCGACGACCTCGCCGGCGGCGATCTTGTTCGCCACGTGGAGGGGGAGGAGGCGGATATGTCCGTCGCGCGGCACTTAGCGGTCCAGCGTGAGATTCCGGCGGATGAAGGTGGGCACGTCGAGGTCTTCGTCGTGCCAGACGGTCTTCTCGGCGTTGCGGAAGCGGGAGTTCGCCGCGAGGGCGTGTTCGCCGTGGGGGCGTCCGTCGGCTGTCCCCGGCGTGCGCAGGGGGGAGGCGTGCGGCGTGGTGTGGGTGGCGTGTTCCTCGAAGAGCAGCACCACGACGGAGAGGCGGCCGGAGAAGGTCTGTTCGTCGTTGACGGTCCCCAGCTCGATGGAGGCGGAGGGTCCGAATGCGGCGGAGAGGCCGCAGGAGAGGTCGGCGATTTCGGAAAGCCGGAGGTCGTCGCCCGCGAGCACGCCGACGAGGAGGGTCCGAACGGGGGGGCGGGAGGCATCGCGCGCGAGGAGCGGGTGGTCGGCGAGGGCGGCAAGAATCGCCTTGGTACGGTCTTCGCCGCTCGCGGTGGCGGTGGCGAACTGGCCGCGTCCACAGCCGACGAGGATGTTCCGAAGCCGTTCGGGACCGAGCTGGATGTAGCCGGGCTTTTCGAGGATCCGCCAGAGGAGGGTGACGCCCGAGGCGAGGGTGTCGACGCCACGCGCGAGGGCGTCGCGGAGGTTGTCGGTTCCGGCGTCCGCGACGAGCGCGTCGAGGGGGAGGAAGACGGAGACGTCGGCGTATTCGCCGATGGGGCCGGCGGCGGTCTTGGCGGAGCGGATGCGGTCCTCGCCCTCGAACGAGAACGGGGTCGTCGCGAAGAGGAGCGTGACGATGCCGAGCGTGTGGAGGTGCTTGAGCAGTTCGCCGGTGGCGCCGCCGCCGGTACCGCCGCCGAGGGCGGTGACGAGGACGGCGGTGCGCACGCCTTCGAGCGCGGGGTCGATGAGAGCGGGGTTGTCCTGGAAGGCCGCGCGCGCCGAGGCGGGTTGCCCGCCGGTACCGCGTCCGGCGAGACGGTTCCCGCCGAGCAGCATGAAGGGGAGGTCGCCGGTGGCGCCGGACTGGGCGTCCGTGTCGAGGACGAGCGCGCGGATGCCGGACCCGTAGGCGCGCAGGATCCCGCGCGTCATCCAGGCGCCGGCGCCGCCGATGCCGATGAGGAGAAGGGGTGAGGGAAGCGCGTTCATGACCGGAAGATCCCTCCGAAGACTTTCTTGACGGAATCGAAGAGAGAGGAGGTCTGCCGCCCCTCCTGCTGGGCGAGAAGCAGCAACCCCGCGAAGACCGCGCAGGCGGCGGGATGGGGATCCGCCTCCAGGCCCTCGATCTCGGGGACGAGCGTGCCGATGCGCACGCCGCAGCCGAAGACCGCGCGGGCGAGTTCGGCGATGCCGGGCAGGGCCGAACCGCCGCCCGTGAGGAAGACGCCGGCGTTGAGGCCGTGGAGATGGTTTTCCTCGTCGAGCTTGGCGCGGATGACGGCGAAGAGTTCCTGGAGGCGCGCGTTGACGACGGTGTTGAGCGCGCGGCGGGAGATCGTGGCGGCCTTGAAGCCCGGCATGGGGTCGGGCACGGCGATGCGCTGCTGGGCGTCTTCGGGACGGATGAGCGCGGCGGCGGCGGTCGTCTTGAGCTGTTCGGCCTGCGCCTGGGAGACGGAGAAGGCGATGCGGATGTCGTTCGTGACGTGGTCTCCGCCGACCCCGACGACGCCGGCCTGGACGAGGCGGCCGCCGGACCAGGCCGTGAACGCGGTCGAACCGCCGCCGAGGTCGATGACGAGCGCGCCGTCGCGCTTGTGCTGCGGGGTGAGGACGGCGGCGGCGGCGCAGGTGCCGGCGAAGTAGTTCTTCTCGGGGGGGACTTCGAGCTTGGCGGCGTGCGCGGCAGCCCGCGCGTCCGCCATGCGCGGCGCGGCGCCGTGGATGCAGATCGAACGGAGCGAGAGCAGGTGCCCGCTCATGTCCTTGGGCGAGGCGAGGCCGTCGACGTCGTCGAGCTTGTAGCAGATCGGGGCGAGCTCGATGGCTTCGCGGTCGGACGGAAGGCCCATTTCGTAGGAGCGGGCGTCGACCTCGGCGAGATGTTCGTCGCGCACGACGCCACCATCGACCGGGCACTGCGCGACGACGGGCTTGGTGCGGATCTGCGGACCCGAGACGACGAGGTAGGCCTGGCCGATGGAGTAGTCCGACTGGTCGGCGAGCCGTCTCAGGACGGATTCGACGGAGTAGCGCGCCTGGGAGATGTCGACGATCTGGCTCTTGCGGACGCCGGAGGAGGGGATGGCGCCGACGGCCGCCACGCGCACACGCCCGCCCTCAAGCGGCTCGCCGATGGCGATCACGGTGCGGGTTGTGCCGATTTCAAGCGCGGCGATGGGATCGGAGAGGTTCACGGCGAGAGGGATCCTTTACTGCTGATTTCCGTTCCGGGCGGGATCGCTGGCGTAGATGCGGCTGGGCTTCCCGAAGTCCGTCGCAATCCAGACGGTCGTGCGCGGGGTGATGTTCGCGTTGACGACGCTCTGAAGGTGCCGGAGCTGCCTCTGGAGCGATTCGCGGGAAAGGCGGCTGTCTTCGTCCATGTGGTCCCAGGCGAGTTTCACGCGGTCGTAGTTGCCGAGCGTGACGAAGAGGTAGTCCTTGTGCGAGGTGTTGACCTCCAGTACGCGAAGGTCGGCGAGTTCCGGCTGTGCGGCGACTTCGACGAGGCGGAGGGCGGCGGCGGCGTGCCCCGTGAGGCGCTTGCCGGGCGGCGTGGGAGTGGAATTGGCTTCGTGGATGATGGGAAGAAGGGCGGTGTTGCTGGAGAACCGGAAAACGACGCCCTCCTGGTCCGCCACGCGGTCGGAGACGGCGCGTCCTCGCGGCGGGGCGACGCGCGCGATGGGTTCGCGCTCCAGGACGGCGATGTTGACGCGGTTGGGGAGGCGACGCTCGATCTGGATGTCGCGGATGTTGGGTATGCGGTCCAGCAGCTTGAGGCGGAGGTCCTCGAAGGGGATTGTCGCGAGGTTGGCGCCGTTTGTCAGGCCGAAGCGGAGGGTGATGACGTCGGGGTGGACCATCTTCCCGGTCGTGATGACGACGTCGAGGTCGCGGTCCTCGACGCGGTACTGTTCGCGCCAGATGCCGGCCAGGGCGCCGATGCCGAACGACACGCCGATCCCGATGGCGGCGAAGAGGAGCAACCCTGCGCCGATGGCGGTGGCGACGAGTCCGCGCGTCGCGCCGCTTCCACGTACGCCCTTCTGCTTGCGGCTAATCATGGAGGGCGGCTTCCAGCACGCGGCGGCACAGCCCGGGGAAGGGGATGCCGTGTTTCGCGGCGGCCTTTGGAACGAGCGAGTGGCCGGTCATGCCGGGCGATGTGTTGAGTTCGAGAACGAACATGCGCCCCTCCGGCGTGATGCGGAAATCGACGCGCGTCACGCCCCGGCAGCCCGTCGCGTCGAAGGCGGCGAGGGCGAGGCGCTGCATCTCGGGCAGAAAGTCGTCCGTCGGGAAAGGGTAGCGCGTCGCGTCGGAGTTGTACTTCTCCTCGTAGCCGTACCAGCCGCCGGGGGCGCGGATCTCGATGACGGGAAGCGCCTCGTGCCCAAGCACGCCCGCCGTCATCTCGCGCCCGGGGATGAACGCCTCGACGAGGGCTTCGCCCGCGCCGCCGAACTTCTCGCGGTCGATCCGCACGGCGTTGCGGACGGCGTCCGCCCACTGGTCGAAGGACTTCACGACGTAGACGCCGACGGAGGAACCGTCGCGCGGCGCCTTGACGACGACCGGCAGGGGAAGCGGCAGGTCGGCCTCCGCGCACGCCGCGTCGGCGTCGCCGACGACGCACCAGGGGGCGTTGGGAATCCCGGCGGCGTCCAGCACCTTCTTCGTCTCGATCTTGTCCATCGCGAGGCGGCTTGCGCGCGCCCCCGGCCCCGTGTAGGGAATGCCGCGCGCGTCGAGGGCGGCCTGCACGCCGCCGTTCTCGCCCCAGCCGCCGTGGAGCGCGATGTAGCAGGCATCGACGTCGGCGGGGAGGGCGTCGAGGTTGTCCGCATCGAGGACGACGGGGACGACCTCGAATTCGTGCAGGGAAGCGAGCGCGTCGGCGACGTTTGTTCCGGAGACGAGGGAGACGGCGCGTTCATTGGATGTGCCGCCCATCAGGACGGCGACTTTCTTGAAAATCGGCATGTCGCAGATTATACCACAAGGCCGCGCACTTCGGGCCGCAGTTCAAGGTGGAATTTTTCGCGGACGGCGGTCGCCATGAGACGCGCGAGCGCGAGGATGTCCGACGACGTACACCCCTCCCCCGCGACGATGACGTTGGCGTGGCGTTCCCAGACCGAGGCGCCGCCGACGCGGAGGTCCTTGGCGCCGGCCGCCTCCAGGAGGCGGCCGGCCGGCTGGTCGGGCGCGGGGTTACGGAAGACGCTGCCGCAGGTGCGCGGCGGGAACGCCGGGCGGCGGGCCAGGTAGGATTTCGCATCGGAAAGGCCCGAACGCGCGGGGGGTGACTCGAATTCCACGTCCTCGACGACGCCCGCGATATCGGACTGGCGGTAGGCGAACCCGCAGGCCGCGCGGTCGATCCAGCGACCGTCCACCTTGACGCGGCGGACGGCCTCGGAAATGGAATGGCCGAACGCGCCCGCGTTCATCTTCACCCAGCCGCCAACCGTGCCGGGGATGCCCGCCATGAAAGCGAGCTCGGGGTGGGCGGGGAGGAGGGACGCGCCGGGGGGCGACGCGGGCCGGACGACTTCGATGTCGCTTGCACAGTCGCTGAACCAGGTGTTCGAACCCATGCCGACGACCACGCGCGCGCCGCCGCCGCAGGTCGCGCCGCCCGTCCGGTAGAAGGAGAGCGGGGCAAGGGCGCGCCATGTACGCACGGGGGGCGGCGTGGGCAGGGCCGCCAGGTCGCGCCGTACGCGGGGGAGGAGGTTTACGATGTCGCCTGCACCCGCGAGGAGGACGAGGTCGCCGGGTTCGAGCGTGAGGAAGACGTGCCGCCACGCCTCCTCGGCGGAGCGGGCGAGCAGGAGGTGCTGTTGCGGCGGTGCGTCGGGGCGGTCGCGGAACGCCTTGTAGAGGTCGGCGATGTCGCCGCCGGCAAGCGGCGGCTCGAATGCCGCGTAGACGGGAATGAGCACCACTTCGTCCGCCTCTGCGAACGCGGGCGGGAAGTCGTCCAGCAGGGCCTTCGTGCGCGAATGGCGATGTGGCTGGAAGAGGACGCGGAGGCGCTTCGGACGGAGCGCCCGCGCCATGCCGACGGCACAGGCGAGTTCGGCGGGATGGTGTGCGTAGTCGGTGTAGACGGGGGGGGCGGACCAGACCTGCTGGAAGCGGCGGTCGGGGAGTTCGGCGAGGGCGTCGGGAAGGGCGGCGGCGATGGCGTCGTCGGCATGTCCGCACGCGCGGGCGACGGCAATGGCGGCGAGCGCATTGAGGACGTTGTGGTGTCCGAGGACGAGTTCGCCGAGCCGGGGCCAGTCGGCGGCACGGAGGTCGGCATCGGACGCGAAACCGAAGGTGACGAGGCGGACGCCGGGGCGGACGGCCTCGTGCGCAAGGTCGAGGGCCTTTGGGTGGTCGGCACAGACGATCACGGTGCCCGTCGTGTTGCGGAGGACCGCGCGGTAGCAGTCGAAATAGGCCTCCTGGGAGGCGAAGTGTTCAAGGTGGTCGAAATCGACGGCATTGAGGACGAGGATGTGGGGACGGTAGAGGGCAAGCGTGCCGTCCGATTCGTCGGCTTCGACGACGAGGAGGGGGGAGGCGGTCGGCTCCTGCGGTCCGGCGACGGGCATCGCCCCCGTCTCGCCGCCGATGCACCAGGAGGGTGCGTCGCCGAGGGCGGTGAGGAGCTTCGTCGCGAAGGTCGAGGTCGTCGTCTTGCCGTGCGTCCCGCAGACGGCGATGCCACGGGTGGCGTTCACGCAGTCGGCGAGGACGGCGCCACGGGAACGAACGGCAAGGCCGCGCGCGCGCGCCTGGGCGCGTTCCGGTGCCGTGGACGGCACGGCGGGGGTCACGATCAGCTCGTCGACCTCGGCAAGATGCGCGGGAGCGTGCCCCTGCGCCACGGGGATCCCGCACGCCTCCAGCCAGCGCGTACGGGGCGTCGCGGATACGTCGCACCCCGTGACGGCGTACCCGGCCCGTTTCAACAGAAAGGCGAGACCGGCCATGCCGACCCCGCCAATGCCCATGAAATGGAGACGCTTCTTCACCGGAGAATGGGCGTCCCGCGCGTGACGAACTGAATGGCGAGGCCGAAGGGGTCACGCAGCATCGCCATGTCGAACCCGGGCTTGTGGACGGTCTCCAACAGGGTTGCCCCGGCGGCGACGAGACGCGCGGCGTCGGCGTCGACGTCCTCCGAGAGGAAGGCGATGTGGAGCGTCAACGGGCTGATCGCGGTGTAGTCGGGAATCGGGGCCGCGTCGTTGCGGTAGAACTCAATCGCCATCTGTCCCGTCGAGTCGACGACGAAGGCAGGGTGCGTCTGCGTAAAGCCGAGGTTCGCGCACCACCAGTCCATGACCTTCTGGGGTTCCGCGACGTTGAAGCCGATGTGTTCGAGTTTCATAGGTGCCGAAATGGTTGTGTCGAAATGGTTGTAAAGAAAGGGCTAAAGGAAACCCCCTAGCCCTGACCGTGATGGATTGGATGACAACTTCTCTCAGCCTTCGGCTTCGAGGGCCGCATCGACTTCGTCGGTCGTCTCCATGTTCGTGTAGACGTCCTGCGTGTCCTCAAGGTCTTCGAGCATGTCGACGAACTTGTTGATCGCCTTGGCGACGGCGACGTCGCTCACGGGGGCGGTCATGTTCGGCACGAGGCCGACGTTCGAGTTCTCCTCGTCGATCGCGATGCCGGCCGCCTTGATGGCGTCGGTGACGGCGACGAAGTCGGCGGGCTGGCACTTCACGGTGAAGCCGCCGTCTTCCGCGACGACATCCTCGGCGCCCGCTTCAAGGGCGACTTCCATCACCTTGTCCTCGTCGAGGCCGTCGGCGGCCGGAACCATGATCTGGCCGAGCTTGTCGAAGAGGCGGGAGGCGGAACCGGGCTTCGCGAGCTCGATGCCATTCTTCTTGAAGACGTTGCCGACTTCGGCGGCCGCGCGGTTCTTGTTGTCGGTCAGCACGGTGACGACGATGGCGACGGCGCCCTTGATGCCCTCGTACTGGGCGTCCACCAGCGCGGCGGACTCCAGTTCGCCCGTGCCCTTCTTGATGGCGCGGTCGATGTTGTCGTTCGGCATCTGCGCGGCCTTCGCCTTCGCGATGAGCGTACGGAGGGTGGGGTTCGTGTTCGGATCGCCACCCTTGGCCTTCACGACGATCGTGATTTCCTTGCCCAGCTTCGAGAAGACTTTTCCCTTCTTCGCGTCCGCCGCGCCTTTCGCGCGCTTGATTGTCGCCCAGTGGCTGTGACCTGACATGTAGAACTCCTATTGATTTGAAATTCGAATTTCCGTAGTATAGCAGTTTCGGCGGGGAAAGGCAACAGGCGCGCGAGGGAGAATTTCGTTGGGAAGGGGGCCTCCCATGCGCCGACGGCCCCTAGCGCCGCCGCATGACGAGCTTGGAGATGCCGACGTAGGCGGCGGCGAGGAGGACGCCGCCGAGGATGACCCAGACGAGGTTCGCGTCGATCAGGTCCTTGCCGCGATGGACGAGTTCGTTGTAGGAGATGTCGCCGGCGGTCCTGCCAAGACCGTAACCCGCGAGGGCGAGGAGAACGGTCCAGATGCCGGCGCCGAGACCGGTGAAGAAGGTGAATGTGCCGAGCGGCATCCGGGCAAGCCCGGCGGGGATCGAGATGAGCTGGCGGATGACGGGGATGAGACGGCAGACGAACGTCGTCAGGGCACCGTAGCGGTTGAACACCTCGCAGGCGCGGTCCAGGGCTTCGGGCTTCAGGAAGAACCACTTCCCGTAGCGGCGCAAAAACGGTTCGCCGAGCTTCGCCGAGAGGTAGTAGTTGAAGTACGCCCCGGCGAGGGAGCCGAGGAGGCCGGCGGCGCAGGCGAGCGCGAGGTCCGCCACGGGTGCGTGGAGGGTCAGTTCGCCGCGCGCGGCGAGGAATCCGGCGGGGATCATCACGACCTCGCTCGGAAAGGGGATGAACGAGCTTTCGATCGCCATGAAAAGGAAGATGAGCGCATAGCCCCAGACGGGGGCCAGCGCGGCGATCGAATCGAGGTGGGCGGCAAGTTGGTCGAGCATGGCGGAGAGGCTATTTGACCATCATTTCGAGGAAGGGGTCGCGGGCGTAGGGGCGGGGGATCTTGAGGTCCGTGGCGGTGCCGTTGGTTGTGGTGCGGACGGTGATGTCGTCGGGGAACTGGTCGAAACGGCTCCAGGCGCAGACGAGCTGCTGGGCGAGGGCGAGGTCGGCGGGGGAATGGACGCGGGGGAGGAGGGCCGTGGGGCCGGGAACCGTGACGGGCGCGAGAAGGGTGTCGGTGGGGGCGAGGCCGTCCCGGAGGATCTTGTTCTCGCGGGCATCGCGGCCGAGGATGACGCCGGTACCATCCGGGAGGCGGAAGCGGCGGGCGAGGTTGAGGAATTCGACGAGACGGCGTTCGCCTAGGCCCTCGTGGTCCTTGAGGTCCTTGAGGCGGCGGCCGAATCCCTTTTCCGTGAGCTTGCAGCCGCCGGCGGGGGAAGGGTAGTCAACGAGGCCGAACTGTTTCGCGAGGGCCATCTGGGGTTCGCGGCGGCGGCCGGAGAGGCCGAGCAGCTTGGAACGGTCGAGGAGGCCCTGCTGCTCTGGGATCGTCGGTTCAAGCAGTTGGGCCGAGAGGGGACGGATGAGGCGGCCCTTGAGTCCGGAACAGGTCTCCACGACGCCGAGGGACTGGCGGTTCTGGGACATGGGGCGCTGGTTGAGGACCTCGCCCGTGGCGACGAAGTCGTAGCCGAGCCGGGCCATCAGTTCGCCCGCGCGCGCGATCATCTTCGCGTGGCAGTCGATGCAGGGGTTCATCGCGCCGCCGAAGCCGTGGGGGGGATTCTCGACGAGGGCGAGTTCGTCGTCCGTGAAGTCAACGACATGAAGGGGGAGGTCGAGGGCGGCGGCGGCCTTTTTCGCGGCGGCGGCCGAGAAGAACGGGGTCTCGAAGGTGACGCCCTCTACCTCGGCGCCGGCGGCGCGAAGGACGCAGACGGCGAGTTGCGAATCAAGCCCGCCTGAAAGGAGTGAAAGCCCGCGGGCTTTTTTGGTATACTTTTCCGTGTCCATGGCGAAAGAGTTTACAACATGAAGTGCGTTTTGGCAATGCTGTTCGCGGCGGCGTTCGCGGTGCGTCCGCTGCCGCGTGCGGACGGCCCCCTGGAGCCGTCCATCCAGAACGAAGTCGACCACGCGCTTGACCGCGCGGCGGCGTGGCTCGGGCGGCATGCCGACACGAACGCCCTCCCGCAGGACGACCTCTTCAAGACGAACGGGCTGCCGCGCGAGCGGATTGCGCTGCGCCTCGTTTCCGCGCAGCGCGGCGCGGGGTGGTGGTTGACGCCGACGAACGCGGCGCCGACGAAGCTCGCCGTCGAGATCCTGAAAGGACTGTAATGTATCCCGACCTCATTTCCATCGGTTTTCTGCACATCAAGACGTACGGCGCCTGCATGGCACTCGGCTTCCTCGTGGCGTGGCAGGTTGTCTCGTGGCTCTGCCGCCGCACGGGGCGGAACGCGGAACCGCTCTCGAACCTGCTCATGCTGATGATGGTGACGGGCATCGTGGGCGCGCGCGCGGCCTATGTGATCGAACACTGGTCGAGCGAGTTCGCGGCCCACCCCGGGCAGATCATCCGCGTGGACCAGGGCGGGCTCATGTTCTACGGAGGGTTGATCCTCGCGATGGCGGCGTTCCTCGTCTGGTGCCTCGCGCGACGCGAACGGATCTTGCCGCTCATCGACCTCTTCGCGGTGGTCGTGCCGCTCGGGCATGCGTTCGGACGGATTGGCTGCTTCTTCTACGGCTGCTGCTACGGACGGCTCTCGGAGTCCGCATGCGCCGTCGCGTTCCCGCGCGGCTCGCCCGCCTGGCACGAGCAGATGCGGGACGGTCTGATTGCAAGCGATGCCCTGCGCGCCCTTCCGGTCCTCCCGACGCAGCTCTTCGAGGCGACGGCGGTCCTGCTGCTGTTCGGCGCGCTCTTCTTCCTCTATCGGCGTTTCTGGAAGCGGGCGCCGGGTTTGGTTTTCGGGTGCTATCTGGTGGGATATGCCTGCATCCGCTTCGGCATCGAGGTGCTGCGCGGCGATCCGCGTGCCACGGTGGGACCGTTCTCGATCAGCCAGACGATTTCCCTTGCGCTGCTTCTTGCCGGCGGGGCATTGATCTACCGGTCCAGGGCGCATCTCGCGGCACACTGAAGACACTGAATTTCGGGATCCTGCACGCCCCTACACGTTCTGTGTGTTCAGTGACGTCCTCCGGCCGTTCAGCGTGTTCTGTGGTAGATTCCGCCCCACCGCTTTTACCACTGATGGCACGAATACCGCTTGCGGCGGACACGGATGACACAAATCTTTCCATCCCGTTAGGGGAGGCTCGTCGATCTGGGTCCATCTGTGACGGCGAAGCCGCATCTGTGGAGGTCTGGGGTTAATTCCCTCCCTCCCCGCTATTTTACCACAGAACACACAGAAACGCCCTTCGGGCGACACAGAAGGAGGCCGGAGAGAAAAGTGTGCTTCGCACATGTCGGCCATGTTTCCGCCTCATAATCCTAATCTTATGGGGCTTCATCATGTTATGGGGCTTTTATTTATGGGGCTTCTATATCGGAACGCTCCGAAGCGAAGTCCCGTATTCTGAAGGAGAAGTCCCGTATTCTGGAAGGAATTGAATCTACTTTGATTAAATCAATTATTTGTTTTCATTTCAGCATTATTTATGTGTTATACCAATCATGTCGTTGGAAGAGATTCTTACGCAGTGGAATCTCATCCGAGGATGTAGGTGAAATTCTTGTGGGATTTCGCTTCGGAACGGTACGGGATTGAGGGAGGGGGATGGCGTGTACTGTCTGGCCCGGCGCGCGTTGTACCCGCGCCGCCCTCGGCGCGGGGCGTCCGAGCGGTTGAGGGCGGCGGGCGGGACTACGTTCCGAGGGAATCATTCCCTCCTGAACTTCGAGATGAGATTTCTGTGCGTAATGAATCCCATTGCCAATCAATCTCCATAACTGTAGATGCGGCAACAAAATAGGCGAGTTCTTTGCCACAAAGGATCACAAAGGCTTTGTGAACTTTGTGTTCTCCTCCAAAAACTTCGTTTTCTGCGGCGCATCTCGCGGCACACTGAAGACACTGAATTTCGGAACCCTGCACGCCCCAACACGTTCTGTGTGTTCAGTGACGGCCTTTGGCCGTTCAGTGTGTTCTGTGGTAGATTCCGTCCCACCGCTTTTACCACGATGGCACGGATTTTACCACGATGGCACGGATACTGCTTGCTTTTACCACAATGGCACGGATACCGCTTGCGGCGGACATTGATGGCACGGATACCGCTTGCGGCGGACATTGATGGCACGGATACCGCTTGCGGCGGACACAGATGATGGCAGGGATGGAGATGACAGGGATGGAAATTGTACGGTCGAGGGGAGGTGCGAACGGACGCGACGGAGCGCGTCCCTCCCGGCTCATGCTCTTTTTAACCCTGGGAGACATTGTAAAGTGAATAATTGTTGCGTATTTTTAATTGATTATTTGTGATTTGACAGATTTTGGAAATGTGTCGCAAATCAGCATTGAACACTGTGACAAATTTTGTTATAATGTCGCACGTCAAGAACCGATAAGGATAGTGAAATGGTTGGTAAAAAAGAAGTTGTTGCAGGTTGTGCCATTTTTTCGTGCATTTCAGCGTTTTCTGCTGGATTTGGCCTTTATGAGGGATCGGCGCGCGGCAATGCGCTGGGCGGGGCGGTGATGGGGCGGGCGGTGGACGCCTCGGCCAACTTCTACAACCCGGCGACGCTCACCGACATGACGGGGACGGTCATCACGGTCGGCATGACGACGGAGCATCCGAGTGCGGACACCTATGTGAACGGGCGGTCGGGCCTTAAGATGGATCCCGGCTGCTTTGTGCTGCCGCATGTCTACCTCGCGCAGGAACTTCCCTATGGGTTCTCGTTCGGCCTCGGCTTCGCGCCGGAATACGGCCTGGGGTCCCACTACGACCAGAACTGGCCGCTGGCGTGGGATACGCGCCAGACGACGATCGAGGGGTTGGTGCTCAATCCGAATCTCGCCTACAAGGTGACGGAGGACTGGTCGGTCTCGGCGGGCTTCCGCCTCATGTACTTCTCCTTCGACCAGTATTCGGACAAGATGGCGGCGCGGGACGGGGCGAACTACGGCACCGTGCGCGACCATCTCAAGGGCGACAACGGGATGCTCGACTGGGGGTGGCAGATTTCCACGAAGTACAACATCACGGAAAAGCTCTCCGCCGGCGTGATGTACAAGTCCTACATCGACACGAAGGTGAAGGGCTACAACCACACGCGGGTCCGCCGGTATGACGATTCGGCCGTGGCGGCCCAGGTGGACAAGGGCGTACGCGCGGCGCTTGCGGGCGCGGGGCTCAACCCAAGCATGGGGCCGATCTACCAGCAGTATTACGACCAGTACTACAATGCGGCCTATCCGGGGGCCGTTTCCCAGGCGCACCGCCAGGTCAGGGACGGGGCGGACAGCGCCGACGGCGCCGCGTCCTGCTCGCTGCGCCTTCCGCAGTCGCTCACGATGGGCCTCAACTACGACGTCACCGACCGGTTCCACCTGGGCGTCGCGGCGGTCTGGACGCAGTGGTCCTGCATCCAGAACCTGCACTTCAACCTGCCCGGTGACAACGACAAGGACGTGCCGCTGAAGTGGAACGACACCTGGCGCATCGGCTTCGGCGCGGCGTACGACCTGACCGACGAACTGACCGTCATGATGTCCTACGTCTGGGACCAGGATCCGTGCAGCAAGTACCACGGCACGACGATGCTGCCGCCCGGCGACCGCCAGATCGGCACCGTCGGCCTCGGCTACAAGCTCGGTCCGGTCGATCTTTCCGTGAGCTATGGCCTCGTGTTCATGGCGGGCGAATCGCTGGGCGTGAAGGACGACCTCGGCAACCAGTACAAGTTCGAGACGAAGAACGGTCTCTCGCACGCCGTGGCCGTCACGATGTCCTACCAGTTCTAGTTTCTCCCTTCCAGCCTGAAGGTCCAGCTTGGGGCGGTTGCCGATTCCACGGCGACCGCCTCGGCGATGCGGTAGCCGGGGACCCAGAGGATGTCGCCCGTCGCGGCGTCCGCGAGGACGGGAAGGGTGGCGCGGATTCCGGGCGGGACCTTGGCGGTGACGAAAACGTCCTGGAGCTTGCGCGACCGCCCACCCATGCCCGTGGGGGCGATGCGGTCGCCGGCGCGCCACGGGCGCAGCGCCAGCGTGCGTCCCGCAAGCTTGGTGCGGGACAGTTCGCAGGCCACCGGGAGCGTGCCGATGGCGGAGGGGGGGTGGCGAATGAAGCCCGAGGACGGCGTGACCGTCAGCGTGAACGAGCGGGGCGGCGGGGCCTTCTCCTGCGCATCGGCTTCCGGGGCGGGGCGCACCAGCTCGCCCCGGAGGATGGCGGCCGTCCTGCAGAGGTGTTCGGTGAGGCATGGGTCGAGGTGCGTCCGCAGCCAGGGGAGGATGAGATGGCGCACCTTGTTGCGGGGGATGGAAAGGTCGGTGTTGGTGGCGTCTTCGCGCCAGGCGATGCCGCGCCGCGCGAGAAAGGCGCGCAGGTCGGCGTCGCGCAGGTCGAGAAGGGGGCGGATGAAGGTGAGGGGGCCGACATGGGAGATGCGCTTGAGGCCGGCGAGGCCGTCCGGACCCGCACCGCGCGCGAGGCGGAGGAGGAAGGTCTCGGCCACATCGTCGGCGTGGTGGCCCGTGGCGATGGCGTCGAGCCGGAGGCGCTTCGCCATGCGCGCGAAGAACGCGAGGCGTACGCGGCGGGCCGCCATTTCAAGCGACTCGCGCGGCTGGCGGACAATGTGCGCGCGGGTTGCATGGAAGGGGAGTCCGAAGTCCGCCGCGAGGCGTTTCACGAACCGGGCGTCGGTGGCGGAGTCCGGACGGAGCCCGTGGTCGACGTGCAGGACGACGGCATCGAAGTTGAACGCCGCGCGGAGGTCGGCCATCAGGACGAGAAGGGCGGTGGAGTCGGCGCCGCCGGAGACGGCGAGGCCGATGCGGCGGTGGAGGGAAGGAGGCGTCGTGGAGCTGTGGGGCATGGTGAGATTGTAGCCGATTCTCACGATGGGGTCAATGCGGACTCGCCTCCGGGCGGGGCGTGTGCTATAATCCGGGGCATGTGTACGAAAAGCCGAGACTGCACTGTTCTTGTCGCGTCCTGCGATGCCTATGCCGACGTCGTCGGGCCCTTCGCCACGCTGAAGCAGAAGTATTGGCCGGACTGTCCGTTCGAGACGGTTCTCGTGACGGAGACGCTGCCGGCGGCGGGGTTTGACCGGGTGGTGCTGACGGGGAAAGGCAAGTGCTGGTGCGAAATGCTCGTGGAGGCGCTTGACCGGATTGCGACGCCCTACGTGCTGCTGATGATGGACGACTACTACCTTGTCCGCCCCGTCGACACGGCGCAGTTCCTCCGCCGTCTGGAACAGGCAAAGGCGTTCGATGCCGCCAACCTGCGGCTCAATCCGAATCCGCCTGGCCGCATGCCGTTCGGGTCGGGGGAGGATCGGCTGTTTGCGTTCCCGAAGAACGTCGCCTACTGCGTGACCTGCCAGGCGGGGATCTGGAACCGCGGCTATCTGCGCGGTCTGGCCGTGCGGAATCGGAGCGCCTGGGAATTTGAACGGCTGGGTTCCTTCATGCTGGCGGGCGAGACGCGCCCTCTCCTTGTCACGCCCACGCGCGAGTTCCCCTTCGTCGATGCGGTCCACAAGGGCTACTGGGAACCGTGGGGCGTGCGCGCGCTGAAGGAGAACGGCATTGCCTACGACTTCTCGAAGCGTTCGACGCCGCCGCTTGGAATCCGCATGCGCGAGGCCGCCAAGGCGCTCGTCTTCGCCCTCTTCCCCTGGACGCTGATCGTGCGGATCCAGAACGCCCTCGGCGTGGGCATGAAGGAAAAGCCGAAGGGGGGCGGACGCGACGGACACTAAAACCCGCATAAAAAATCCCTATCGATTGCAAAGGTAAGTGGGCAGGGGCGACGGACGGGCGTGGAAAGTCGCTTTTTTCTTGGATATGATGACACGGGTTTTCCTTGAGTCGTTAGGGCCTGGCACGGTTTTTCCGGTGTTTGAGGTGTCTTTGCAGGAGAAAGCGGGCATGGCAAGGCCGTGAAGATGCGCAGGATTCGCTTTCCGAGGTACTAACTGGGCATCCCCTGGTTCCGGCCCCTGTCCGGCCATGCGCTCGGGGCTCTACCTCACTTCGAGGAGTTCCGGGCGGAGGGTCACCTCCCTGAGCGGGATCGGGACGATCCCGAGCCTGCGCGCGATCTCCTCGCCGTACTCGAAGGCGAACCTCTCGTACGGCGTTCTGCAAGGATGGCTGTCGTCGTCCATCAGCGACGCGCGGGCGTTGCCGTTGACGTGCGACATCATCAGGTCCACCTGCGTCTGCGAGAGCGAATCGAAGCTCTCGCCCTTGAACACGATGCGGCGGATGTACTCGTGGTTGCGCTCGACGTGCGCCTTGTCCGTCGCCGTGTACGGGCGCGCGTAGAACACCTTCGTCCTCCGCGTTCCGTCGTCCGGGGCGGTCTCGACCGCGAGGGGGTTGGAGAACTCGGCGCCGTTGTCCTTGAGCACGGCCGGGAAGAGGAGCCGGAAGGTGTCCGGCCCGGACGCCGCGTACAGCCAGTTGAAGGCGTCGGCGACGTGCTTGGCGCACTTGCCGGGCATGAGCCGGGCGACCATGAAGCCCGTCATCGGGAACATGGCCGTCAGAAGGACGCGCCTGTCGCCCCTGCCGCCCTCGACGGTGTCGGCCTGCGGCGCCTGCACGCCCGGGTTCGCGGACAGGAAGGCGAGGTAGTCCTCCCATGCGCGGCCCTCCGTGCAGCGGCGGTCCACCTTGTGCGCGACGGGCGCGCCCCTGCGCTTCTTGTAGCGCACGGCCATGGGCAGGTTGTGGCGCTTGGCGGACAGGACGCCTGCGTTGACGTAGTTGTAGACGGTGCGCTCGCATATCCCGAACGACGCAGGGGCGGAGACCATGGCGTGGTGCGGGCTCTGCCCTCTGTTGAGCGCGGGGACGAGGGTCTCGTTGATGGCCCGAAGCTCGCCCTCGGTGAGGTTGACGCCCTGCCGCGACTCCGTCAGGGTCCTGCGGTAGCCCTCGTGCGCAATCTTGTGCAGGTAGTAGTGCTTGCGCAGGCGGCAGCGCTGCTCGTCGGGGCGGCCGTTGCAGACGTAGGGCGGCGCGGCGAGGCACGGGCAGCGCTCCTCCTCGAAGCGCGGGCACGAGCCCCCGTGGCACCTGATGCCGCAGCTCGCGCAGCCCCGCGTGCAGCCCGGCCTCCCGCGCAGGCCCGTCGCGCGGCATTCGTCGCGGTGGACGCACGGGTTGAACCTGCGCCCGTAGAACGTCTTGGCGGACTCCACGCGGCGGTTCATTACCTCCCGCTTGACGGTCGATCGGGGGATCCCCGTCTCGCGGCTGATCTGAGCGAACGGCTTGCGCTCGCGCAGCGCGGCTTCCAGCGCAAGGCGCAGGTCGTCCGTCAGGTGCTTGTTCCTCTCTTTCCTGGTTGCCATGTCGGCATCCTTTCTTCGTTGCGGCGCGGCGGAATTGCCGCGCCGGGCGGAAAGGATGCCATTTCCCGCCTGCAGGGGGAAGTGGGCGCTTTCGTTTGCACGACTAACCGGGCGGGTTCCCCCGTCGCCCCTGCCCACTTACTTTTTCAATCGACACTTGCAGAAAGGTCCCCGATTCACACGAGATGTCTGCAATACGAAGTTTCGTCAACTTCTCTGGGGAAATAATCAATAGCCACGCAATCAATATCCTCAATCGTCGCACGTTCATTCCCTACATCATCCCATGTGCGCCCCATCTTCTTCAGGATGAACTGCTGCAAGGCAATTCCCGTCAGTTCCTGCTTCGTCGAACCCGAACGATCGTGGCATACGCCATGTTTCAAGTACTCGTTGTGCCACGACTGCTTGAACTCTACTATCTGCGGTTCTCGTTTCATGCCGTATCTTTCAGAAGACTGTGCCACATCTCATTTCCGCGCCGGGCAAAGCCATGGTTCGCGGCGCTTGAACGGGCGCAGGACTTTCTCCCATTCCTTCCGCGCCGGTTCCTGTTGATCGGCGGGCAGCGTTTCAATCTGCACCTCGCTGCATGAAAGGTAGTACTGGTAGATGAAGTAGTTCACGTAGTCGGCGTGATGCTGTTTGTTCCAAGGCGAGATTCGCGCCACGATATCCCCCTTGAGCTTGTTCATCAACTCCAGCGAAAACCCGCGTCGCTTCAGTTCGTCACGCGCCGCCATGAACGCCCAGTTGATTTGCGCAAACCCCTCCAATAAGCCGTTCTCTTCAAGCTTCCTTTGCTTCCGCCGATATGCGGCGCGGGCACGCGCCTCCGCTTTCTTCTTTTCCTCGGCGGCCTTCTTCTCCGCCGCCCGCCGCTTGATCGCCGCCCGTTCCTTGCGCGAGAGATTCCAGCCCCACTCATCCACCTTCTCGTCAGGTAATGCGCGATCAAGCAGCTTCGCAAGCCTCTGCCCTTTGACCGTCAACTTCCCGTCACGACTCACCTTGCGCATCGTCGCGCGAGTCACTTCATCCGCCGTTTCGCGGATTGATTTCTCGCCTTCTGTCTTTGCTTTTCGTCGTGCCATTCTTCCACTCCGTAGGCTTAGTCATGTCACTCCATCGGCTTGATGAGGGATTCGATGAACTTCTGCTCGGACTTGGTGATGCCGTATATGGCAAAAAGCAATTCATTGATATGAGACCCTCCCTCCAATGCCGATGTCAAAAGATTAAGCAAAGGTTTCTTGAAGCCAATTATCGGATCAATGAACCGCAGCATTCCGTCGTCATCCAGGAGTACATTATCCCCATCTTGTCCGACGTCAGTCACGAACAGGAAATCATTGTCGAATGAATATCGCTCTTCTGGCTGCAAACTGATTTCAGAGCTGTCTCGACAAAATATCCCGTCTCTTCGCCGCGTCTATCAATGCGCAGCTCTCTCGGCGTATCGGATCCGACGACATCTGCCGAGTATCTCGGCTTCGTTCATCGGCGCATGCTGCCGTAAGCACTCGAATGCCGCAGATATCAGATATGGCTCGCTCTCGGATGGACGGGAACGAATGAACGATTCGACGCTCACGTCCATCCCTTCCAGAAACACGTTCTTCAGCTCTTTCGGCATTGTCGCCTCCCTTGAATAATTTGACTAACGACTTGAAAAATCCCATGTCACATCACTCCATCGGCTTGATCATGGATTCGATGAACTTTCCCGTGTGTTCATGCTGGGCAGAACCAGGGTTCGGGGCGTTTGAATGGTTCCAATGCGTGTGCCCACATCCTTCTTGCCTTTGCCTTCTTTTCTTTGGGGAACAGTTCAACAAACAGCTTCCCGCATTCGCGGTAATAGTCGTAAACAAAATATTCCACATAGTCCCTATGGCAAAGCCCGTCCCACTCGCAAATCCGCGCCTCGACGGCGCGTCTCATCGCATTCATCCGCCGGATTGAAAAACCACGCCGCTTCAATTCCCTGAAAGTCTCCATAAACGCCCATTTCATCTGAATGTGGCCATTGATTTCACCATCATTCTCGAGCGCCTTGAGCCGCCGCCTGTACGCTGCGCGGGCGCGCGCCTCGGCTCGCCGCGCCTCATCCGCCGCCCTTTTCTCCGCCGCCCGCCGCTTGATCGCCGCCCGTTCCTTGCGCGAGAGATTCCAGCCCCACTCATCCACCTTCTCAGCGGGCATTATCCGATCCATTAACTTCGCAAGACTCCGCCCCTGCGGCGTCAGCTTCCCGTCCTTGCACAAGGACTTGACCGCCGTGCGTGCCATTTCATCTGCTATTCCGGGAATTGACTTCTCGTTACCTGGGTTCACCTTACGACTTTTCATTTCTCGTCTCACTCTGTTAGTCGGATCATGAATTCATGAGCTTTGTAAATCTATTTCAAGCAACCGTCACGCCACAGCTGCCAGAACTCTATCATCTGTGTGCCTTTATTCATTATCATTCCTTTCGACATGCCTCATCCTCGCGCAAGAAGAGCGGACTCCCCCACCCCACCTTCTGCAAAGCCAACGTGCCCACCGGGCCTTCGCACGCCACCTATACACAAAACACCAGAAATGAGCCTCCCATCGCTTACAATTATCAATGTCTTATTTAGAATGTCATACCCAACAAATCGTCTTACTCCAACGACAGTTCTGGCAATTCTGGTGCATATCGTTTTCCGTTTACATACGCCAGCGCCTTTCCTACCTTTGTAATATTAAACGACATCTTCAAATTATCAAACCATTGTTGCACCTTATACAATGTAGGATAAGCCTTTAACTTTGCTTCAAATTTTTGTTTCACTTCAGACATCAATTTAGCATCCTTATTATACAATGCGGAAATATCTGACAACGTTCTAATAACATCTTCCGTCATGGGCACTGGGATATTAATTATTTTTCCTGTGGATGAATCCTGAAACATTTTGTGCAAAGACAATGTCCTAACATCTGAAATATTAACAACAGGTAATCGATAATACCCTTCAAGAAACTCATTTTCACACAAAAACGAATCCGACAGCAAAGCTGTTCGCAACAAAGACTTTGCTTTCAATAGTTCTGGAGCATCTTTCCCTATTCCAACGCAAACATAACCACTCATTTTTGACTCAAGAATATCATGGAACTTAGAGAAGCCACCAAATGGGCTTATTATGACGGCATCTAAGATATTCAGATTTTCAATCCACGCTGTCACATTTGGAAGTTCATCAAGAGGAAACTTAGAGAAAACCCGTTCTAGGGCATCTAATCCCAAACATGATTCGGCTCCTAGCTGGGCAGTAGGAGATGTTGATAGAACTAAGAAAACAACTGTAAGGCCAAGTAGCTCATCATCGTCAAGTTCTGCAACGACCTCCATTGCACGACTAATACCAGTCTTGGTCTTGCGCTTCAACTTACCATTCATTCGCGCTAACAATAATTCCGAGAGCATTTCTACATCCGTTTTGCGGTCTGATACTGCTGAAAATGTCTGTGCCTTTATCAACTCTCTTTGAAAGCTTGGCTCCGCGAATGCGGACAAATCCATCTTCCGCTCTGAAATCTTCGCGAGAAGAAGTGTTATGAAATCATAAACTTTTTGAGTTGCTTTAGTACAGGCTTCTGATGTTAGATCATGAATTGCATATTGGATCTTCTCGTCGCATATTTCACGGACTCGCTTTTCATCAATACCATAGTTGTTAATCATCCCAATTTGAGCAACAGAAGACCCATCTCCTGCTTTTTGAACTTGCTTAATGTTCCCCATTTTCAACAACTCCAATTTGCGCCAGGGTTGAATGATCGCCACTTTTTTGATGTTGCTTAATTGTCTTATTGACACCAATTTTGATACCTATCAAGCAGCCCACTCCTCCGCCAAGGAAAAATGAAATCAATGCCTTAACTACATCATTAACTATTGAGTTATCCATTGTTTGCTCCTTTCTGCGTTGTCCTAATCATGAATTAGATTAATTTCTATTCGGTTATTAAAAGACCGATGGTTACGATCCATCAACAACCAATTTCTTGCCAAACCAAAACAGTTGAAATGGATCGCAAAATGTTTCATGCCCATCGGGATCAAGCTGTGGGCCACGTATAGAAACATCGATTCGTCGATCCAAGTCGGTAGTGTTGCCATATTTCATCTTCTCTGTGTCTACTGCGTTATAGAACTTTCGGCATTCTTTTTGCGCCCACAATCCTTCTTCGCCAGGCAATCGTGTGCCACGTGCCTCCTTTACATATTGCATTAAACAAAGTCTATGCTCCGTCTTGTATTGGATATAATCCAGCAAGTAGTTCCACCAAAGTTGGTCAGTACTTCCTAATGACAAACCAAACAGGACAACAGTGTCGCTCTCGTCTATCATCTCTTTAGCCATTGGCTCTAACCCCCAACGCGCCATACGATCAACATCTGGTTTAACAAGCAACATTCTTGCTTCGGGAATAAGTTTAGCGTCCTCTATTTGCGACAACATATTTACCCCAAATGATCTGGATGTCCCAACAGAAAGTGCCCCATGAATATGACACACCTCATTGATCTGGACATCTACCTTTCCCCACCCAGGCAAAGTCATAGTCCCAGATGGAGGCAACATCTTGTCGATTGTCTCTGTGTAATTAAAGTTAATCACATTAACCTTCAGCCGATTGAATCGCTTCAAGCGCTTTAACTCATTACGTTTAGGGTACGCCCCAAGCCTTTGATAATACGAACACAATAAAGTACCGAAAGCGACCTTAAGCTCGTCAGCAGGAACTTGAAAGCGCCGTTCCTCATTTTGAAGATATACAGAAAGTGTGTCACTAAAATCCGTTACACATTCTTTAACAACAGGATAAGATTCTTTGCCAAAAGTTGAAAACGGCAGTTTCCCGAATGCCAATTCCGCATCTCCCCAAAGGTCGATATTCTGATTGATCGCCTTTTTCAGTTTGACTATAACCTCTGTTTTCGAGGGGCACTTTAAATATGTAGCTACAAAGTCGGCATATCGGGTTTTTAAACCAAGCCCAATATCGAAACCATTTCCGATGAGAAATGTGACAACGGTACTATTTTTCGGCTTCTTCTCTCGTGCTTCACCAATAATCATTTGAAGGCTCCTCACTCCATCGGCTTGATGAGGGATTCGATGAACTTCTGCTCGGACGTGGTAATGCCGTATTTCGCGTACAACTGTGCTTCAATTTCGGGGACTGGACGCGACCAGTCGATATCGGATGCAGATGTGAAGTCTTGCAAGGGGACGAATTGATATACCGCAGCAAAAGAATGTTGGGTGTTCTTCTTCAAGGAAACAAGATAACGAAAAGGAAACAAGATAACGAAGAAATCTCGTCTTGATGTAAGATACAATATTTTTACACTCTTCCTTAGAAAACTTTCTAACCGATGGATCATAACCTATACAAAGATACGTCTGAGAGCAGACACTATTTGGTTCGCCATAAAATGGGACACCGAGGATTTGATGCGGGAATCCCTCTCCTGCACCATAGGCTTCAGGCACGTATACCTTATGTACTGGAATAGAATCATGGCCTTTTGGCACATCTGTCGGCTTAATCCAAGCGAAGCCACATTCCACTACCCGCTTGTTGAGATAATACTTAATGCTATGTTGTGAATCCTTTTTCTTCTGAAAACCTGACCAACTAGAGCCAAGTTGCCCACCCTTGTCAAACAAATGAGTGGGTCCAACGTATTTCGCAAATGATTCGTCCCTAAAGTATTCACCTTCCAACGATACTACTTTACCCAATATTGACCTCGCTATTTCATCTCGAATTACTACCCCACATCCCATCGCGTCAATAAAGTCAAAAGTCTCAGTCGAACGCTCTCCTACGTTATTAACATAACTACATTTACCCTCATAGTCTTTCTTGTAATCAAAATACATCACGCCGCCTTTGATCTCAACTCCGGGAAAACAACTCTTCGCGTCATGGAAATCGTGTACCGATAGAAAGCGGTTCGACCGAATTAGAGCATCTGCCCAAGCCTCATTGATGCCCTGCCCGGTCTTCATAATCCATCGACTTGGAACAATCATTGAAGTATGCCCTTCCGACAAATCAAAAGCGGCATTCATAAAGTATGGATAAATTGCAGAGGCAAAACCTAGTTTCTCCTCTCCTTTAATCTCCTGATACGGCGGATTGCCCACTGCCCCAGCGATTGTGAAGTGTTTACTTCTGGCAGATACTTTGTCGTTCATGGTGATTTTCCTGAAAGGTTTTTTCTGGGTGAGAAGGAGTTTGATTCGTTCGTAGTCGATCTCACCGTCTGCGGTCTTGACCTTCAACAAATCATAGGAGGTGAATTTCTCGGCGATGTTGTCAAGGTTCAGGCCAAGCGCCGCGTACACGTTGCGCGTGAATTCGTAGGCATGGGACGACGTCGAGATTGAAAGGATCAGATTGCTGACGTCGATATTCGGGTCGATCTTCTTGTAGCGCTTGTAGAGCGCAATCGCGAATTCTCCCGCCTTGCTGGCGATGTCGAGAATCTTCTCGCCGCTTTGCGCGATGCGCTTCAGTTCGGCGGCAGGGAAGAGCGCGACCATGTCGTCCGCGATCTTCTCCGGCGTCATGATCTCGGAAACGCCAAGGCGGTCGAACTTGCGAATGGCCGTCTGCGCGCGCTCCAGCGGCGCGAGCGATTCGTCACGCGAGAGCGTGTTCAGGTTGTCGATCTTGTAGTCCCATTCGGAGAGGATGAACTTGTTGAAATGTTTCTGGATGGCCTTGAGAGCAGGCTTTGTGATCTCAAGATTCGTTGCTATCCGAGCATTGTCGCCTTCGTCCATGCAGGCAATGATGTCCTCGACCGAACAGACCTTGCTTTTCGTGAGAAATGCGAAGAAGAGCAGTCGTGCATAATACGCCCGGAACTTGTCCTCGAATTCTGCCAACGCCTTCTTCTCGTCTGAAGTTGTCGGCGTGGCGTTTCCAGTTGGCGCCGCACCGTTCGCTGCCTTCTTTATGGTTGCAGCCATATCCTCCAAGTCTTCGCCCTCACCCTTGTGCGGATCGAGTGTAAGGCCGTCCTTGCTGCCAAGAGGGCTCTCCTTCATGATGGCCGCAAGCAATTCCTTGGATTTCGCCGCCGCCGCAACATCGACTGGCATTTTCGCCGCTTCGTCCGTAACACCGCGATTGCGCGAATAGTCCGAAACGGCCTTCATTACGTCCTCAGCATCGACGCGGCGAATCTTCCCGGCGGTGACGCACACGATAGGCGAAACGGCCAGTTCGGCGGAAATGCGCGCTTTCAGTTTCGTGTTGCCGGCCTTGTTCTCGTTGGCATTGTATATCTTGGACTTCTCCTCCTGCATCTCAAACAGACGCGCCGGGTCGAAATCCACAAGAATCGTCTGGGGTTTCTTGTTGAACTTGATCACGTCTTCGCGACCGTTGGGAAGGGCCGTTTTCATCTCCGTCACAAACTGGTTCTGCAGACGGAAAATCGCCTGATCGTATTCCTGCGGAGAAGACGTGTCCTTGAAGTAGAGCATCGTGTCCCATTCGGGGACGGTTGAGCCGGTCAACATGCGGTTCACGGTGAGCGTTAGGGTCTTCTTGCTCTCCTGCTCGCATTCGCGAATCGTCTTCTTGACTTCCTCGACATTCGCGTACTCGGGCGGCATGTCGTGTCCGGCGATGTTGATGATCTGATACTCGGCAAGGTTCTTGAAGGCTCCATTCTTGCTCTCGCGGGCAATCAGCGCGGCAAGCGCGTCGCACGAGGCGCAATAGGGGAGCACGCAGACCAGGTGACGGCACATCATGCCGTTCTTGACCTTGTCGTAGTCAAGGAATCCCAGCAGCTCGTCGTCTTCCTTGCTGCCGTCAATCACCTGGAAGAGTTCACGTATCTCCTTTTCGAACTTGAACCTCCTGTGGCTGCCGTCCGCTTGCGGCACGATGCTTTCGGGCGCGAAGAACGCCGAGAACGCGTATGTCGCCCCGCCCTTGCGCAATGCCTCAAGCCGCATGCGGGCGGATCTGCTTGGATGGAAGGCAAAGCGGATCATCTCCGGGAAGCCGAAATACGGATTGTCCCATTCGCGGTATTGATCGTCAAGTATGTGTTCGTCGTTCCACTTTTTCTGTTCGTTGGCAATGTCGGTGAACGGACAGAACGCGATGATGTCCTTCTTGTCAAACTCACTGCCCATCAGGATTCGGTAAGGCGTTCCCGAAAGGTGAAGCGTCACGTTCACCTTGAACGCCTTGATGGCCGCGTCCATGTTTTCGGCGTTCTTGCTGTCCTCGCCATCCTTGCCGGACGACTTGTCCGCCATGTAGCCCTTCGTCTTGCGAAGGATCTCTCCGTATTTGCCGGCACGCGCGCCGTAATGGGTCTCATCTACGATCAAGAGGTCGATCTTCCTGTTGAACAGATCCCGGTGCCTCTTCTTGATCGTGGTGGTCTGCAAATCCTGAAGCGTGAGGAATATGACGACCTTTTTTCCCTTGCGCCGCAAATCTGAAACGATTCTGTCGTTTGCCTTGAGGTCTTTACCGGAAAGGAATTCATAGTCGTTTCGGAAGTTTTCGGCACTCTCGACGGTCTTCTTCCATTCGCCGCAGACATCTGCCTTCGCGGACAAGACAAGAACGATGTTCGCCCCGTTGCCGTCGTTCATTGTCTTGGCGCAGCACATGGACGTAAACGACTTGCCGAAGCGCATGACGGCGTACATGAGCAGGTTTTTCCGGCCGGCCGCAATAGCCGCCTGAAATCTCCTTACGGCGGCGTCTTGGTTGGGGCGCAGCGTCCACATGCCCGTTGAAGGGAATTTCACGCCTGTGGGGAGTCCTTCCGCCACGCTGTAGAACTGATACCGCTGTCCCTTTGTTTCGAAATCATGGCGTATGTCACCAATTGCCGCCATGACATCACCCTTGGTGGCTCCTTCAAAGAACTCATTTGAATAATAGACATCAGGGAATCTCCCCTTGGCAAGTCGCGGACGCTTCGCGGTTTCCTCCAAATAGACATGAACGGAATAATCCCTGAAGAAGACATCGCCGATCTTGGCGGAATCGTCGAACTCTCGCTTCAAATGAGGAAAATGCTCACGCCACTCGTCCAACCTGGCATCCACGGGACGGTAGGTGTCGCCGACCTTCAAGTAGTTGGGCACGGTGTTGGTGGTAAAGGCATAGATGCGCGGCTCGACTCGGCCGACGATCAACTCTTCCAGAATGGCCGTGTCTGTCATTGCGGTTTCCTTCTTTCCTTTTCCACGCATTCCCGATCCCGATGCAGATAATGCCAGACGAATTCATGCGGCTCGCCGGTTCCCCAATCCATGATCTTGCAATAGGTGCCGTTGTGAAATTCCGCGCCGTCAAGGATGTGTTTCTTCGCGCAGCCAGGACAGGGCTTCGTCAACGGTAGCGTTTGTTCCGACAATCCTTTTTCTTCGGTGGCAAACAAATCCGGCTGCACGGCTTTAGGCGTCTTGGGGACGATGGGTTCATCATGGCAACTTAGCGGGACAACGAACTTCAACCCGTCCATCTGCCAGATGTTCCAACTCACGATGTTTGCAAGCTCCAGAAGGTCATCGTGGCTTATTGGCGTTGGCGAACAATAATACTTGTAATACTCCAATATGGTCCAAAGAACATTCTCGCGTGCGATGAGCAGGTTGTCGCCCTGCCACTCAAAGCCCAGAATGGCCTTGAGGGCCATTTTTGCATATTTCAGCCATTCGTCAGGTTGCGCGCCTGCGTTCTCCGTCACAATGCGCAGCTTGCGGTCAAGTATGCCGATGCGTTCGGGAATCGGAATCACCTCGCCTGTTGTGGTATCGTATCGACTTGCAAGAAACGGAGCCTCGCCACATGTGATCTCAAGGCGCACTTCGGTGACGAAATCAAGCCAGGTTTTCTTGAGCTTCTTGGGGAATGTCACGAGCTTCTTTGTTGCCCGCCACGACTTGTTGCCCTCAATCGTGAACGGGGATTTCTTTCGCTCGAACCATGCGGCATCCATGAGGTTGTTCATGGCATTGCAGATCCATGACGGCGTGAACACCTCCGCCTTGCCAACGACACGTTTGCGTTGTTCTTCTTTGCTCTTGTCAACACGAGGACGGACAATCTTGTTTCCTGGACGGGAAATCACATCTGCATTGATTTCGTCATGGATTCCCATCTTGACATCGAACACGGATTTCAGATGTGCGTATCCGTCGGTCATCCACATGATGTTCTTGCCGGTCGTCCGATCCGCAAGCAAAACCTGCAAAACATCCCTCGGGATCTCCGATTCAAGGATATCCCGTGTGAAATCAGGGTCTATGACACCGCGCTCAAGTTGCGAGCAATCTGTCGTTTTATCGTTCATTCTGGTGGGATGTACTATACCAAACCTCTTGCCCTCGTGCTTTTCTCATCGCCTGTCATTCGCCTACCTCCCAATATCCGCCCTTGGTCGGGTCGATACGCGAATCTTTGAGGCATATTATCTCATAATTCTTGGCGATGCATCAAGGTTGGCGGGCAATGTTTCTTTATTACTTTCCTCCTCGTGCAGACTTCCACAACGGTCCCGCGCATGGCGCGTCCCATTCATCGTAGGCCACGCTTTCGCATCCGTCCCGCTCACGCTTCATTTTGAGCCACACGCTTAGAATCGAACAGCGAGTGCAACGAGATATTTATGCAGAGTCAGAGGGTTTAGCCGCAGAGAACGCAAGGCTCATGCCGCGCAGTCGACATGCCTTAGGTCTCTGACGAGGTAGGCGAAGAACTCCTCGAGGCGGTTCGACTTGTGGAGGGTGCGCAGCGGCAGCAGCGCCTTCGCTCCTTTCAGCGACCAGATCTTGCCGGACTGCTTGAAGCGCTGTCCGACGTCGTCGACGCCCTGAAGATCGCGGCGGCCTTGACCTCGCGCGTCTTCGCGCGCCCGTCCTTGCCCTTGGCGCCCTTGAGGCATTCCTTCCGCAGCGGGATGCCCGTTCCGTTGGCCATGACGCAGACGAGCGGGGCCGCTCCCCCGGCATCCTCCTTCGCGTGGCTTTCGTCCTTCGGGAAGTCGCGGATGGCATCGTAGTGCAGCCCGACGATCTCCCGCACGGTGTCGGCGGAGACGCGGAACGCGTGCTTCGCTGAGAAGTCCCTCGCGGCGTCGGCGAAGGGGCGGTCGACCGCGCTGCGGATCATGTCGGCGCAGGCGGCTGGCGTGTACCTTCCGACGAGCCCGAGCCTGTCGTCGAAGGGGTAGTGCCCCCTGCGTTCGTCCGCGTCGTACCAGTAGGTGCGCCTGATGGGCGGGAGCTCCCCGAAGAGCGTCACGATGCGCTTCGGATGGTTCCCGGCGTTGCGCTCGGATTCCCCGGACTCGCAGTCCTTCGCGGCGACGGCGGCCCTGAACTCGGAGACCTTGTCCACGGGAATGGAGAACGAGTGGTTCTTCCCTCGTATATGCGTATGCGAAAATCAAGCGGGAAATGTGGGGTGTCAGCATAAATCTCTCGGTGCACCCAGCCGAGTGTTGCGTCTCAAGTGCGTTTTGACCCGGCAAGCACGATATGATATAATTCACTTCTATTCGGTTTATGGGCGGTATCGCAAGGACATTCAAGCGTAGCAGAATCTCTACGGTTCAGATGTCGCCGCTCCGACCATTTCCAGACGGTACTAAGAGACTCTTCTCTCCTTATTACCGTGTAATACGAAGGTTTGGTTTTCTTTTCGCTTATCCGTGGTTCTCCACCGCATCCATCTTCGGCGGGAGAGATACAAAATCTCTCCTCGATTCTCCGCGACACCCGAAATCCTCTCTCAAGTATGTTGTAGCACCTACAAGATACGCTTCGCCCTTGTTTTACAGGGGTTTCGTGAAATCCGACGCCCCGGAAAACGTATGTTGTAGGACTTTATCGCAGAGAGCCGTGTGCAAGGCCGAATTTTATGACGTGCGTAAAACGTCATTCCCGATCGAATCTATTATCCTAACTGCGACAGTTAGGATAAATGCGCGGAAGGGAAGAGAAAGGCGTCTAGTATGCTAACATGGACGTCGCGCGAAATGACATCCTTATCCCTATTTTTCGAAAAAAAGGGGGCGCCCGCCGCCCGCGCTTCGCAAGGGGATGTAGGTCTTGACAGGCAAACGATGGGCAAGAACCGGGAACGTGTCCGCTTCTCGCCGCGCCCGGGCCGCCGAGACAGACCCGGAGAAGGCCGCACGTATCGAACCCGTCGCGCCGCGCGGCGCGACGGGTTCCCAGATTCATTACGCGGTGAAATCTCATCTTGCGGCGGCTCGGCGCCTCGTGGCGGGGTGCGGGGATGCGTGCGCGGCGATGTGGCTCGGCGACACGGCTCGGCACGGGACGCTGTGGGGTGGCACGGCGAAGGACGCGGAACGCTCCCCCGCTCGGACGTCCCGTGCCGGGCCCGTTCGGACGCCCTGTGCCGAGTTCCCTCCTCCCCTCTGCCTGAGATTTCAGCACGTAATAAATCATCTATGTTGCTTGTGATTGATGTTGAAAGCGGAACGGGGCACGGACGGTTGCGTGCCTCCAGTTTCGCTTTACTTCGGAATGACCACCTCAACGTCGCCGACGGCGTAGCAGGCGACTTCGTATGCGTTGAAGACGAAATGCCAGCCGTCCTTGGACAGGTAGAAGTTGTCGTGCGGTCCGACATCACCCTGCAAGGCGTCCTTGCCGATTTTCATGACAACGTCATCCTGTAGCCGCCTCTTCAGCGCATGACGATCCGCAAATGCCGGAACATCGGCAAGCGTCAGGATCTTGCCCGTCTTGCGGTCGATTGTCCCGACCGTGATCTGCGTATTGCCGTGTGCCCCGCCCGTATAGGCGTATTCCGAACAACGGAAGCTGAGGTACTGCCGGTCGGCATACACCACGTTGTATTCCTTCTTGAACTCTTGGTCGGTCGTCGAACACGGATGCACCATCCAGTCCGGCTTCGACATGAAGTCGTCGGGGTCTTCCCGTTCCGGCACAGGCGACGTCGCCAGCTCGCGGCAGAAGTCGATGTAGCGGTCGCGATCCTCCGTGCCGGAGTCCCTGTTTGGTGTTGTGCAACCGGCAAGAAGCAGAAGGCACACCCCTGCGGAGGCCGTAACGCGCAATATCCACGTTCGTTTTCCCATTTTATCATCCATCCTTCGTATTACATTATTTCCCATATTATGCAACATCTGTCCGACCTCGTCGGTCAGCGAAAAACCGGGATCGAATCGAACATCATGCGTCTGTATCGCAGACACATGATGTTCGATTCGACTACGCAAGTATGTGTCGATTACAACCACATGATCATTTGCTGCATTGCAACCTTTTGCTGTGTCTCACCAGACACCTCGCGTACCATCTTACGCATGTTTCCTTGCAAGTCCTTGATGAGACCTTCAACCGCCATTTTCTTGTAGTCATCCTGCGAGATCCCTTGTGCCTTTGCGGCCTCTACCGCGCCGCCGGATTCCAGTTGCGCAAGTACTTTCCTCGCCGATTTCCGATAAATTTCCATTTCAAGCGACGGGACTTTTGTAACAGTTCTTACGTTCTGCAGGTATTTGGCATCGAACAACTCGTCTGCGGATTTGGGTGCGCTGGCAGTTGTGTCGTTGGTCTTGGTCTTGTTGGCGGTTGTGTCGTTGCCGCAGCCGGAAAACAGAGTCGCGGCAACCGCAATTACCGACAAGATGACTGAAATCTTCATTCTGTTGAAATTCCTTTCTCAAGGGTGTTTATTGGACTTAATGGGTTAACCGTCTGTGTGACGGTTAACCTAAGGGGAGTTATTTTCGCAATCAAAAAGCGCGGCTGACGAGACAAGCACCCAGAATACCGAGACATATGCCGAGCAGAATTAGTGTACACCACGTGATTAACGTGATCTTACACCACTTCCTCGCTTTCAGGGATTCGTTCATTGCCTCTGTACTGTCACCGGAAGTCAATGCCTTGTTGACTTTCAGCGCATGTATGATTGCAGGAATCCCTGTCGGCCAAAACATTAGAATTGACACAATCGCCCACGCAAGGTGGCTTTTGATTTCATTTGTACTCATTTCTTCCCTTTCTGTTTTGTCCTCTCGTATTGTTTCACGCCAAAAGACGGAGAAGACAGCCGTCTCTGGGCGCAATTACACGTCACTACCAACTCGTCCACCGCAGCGGATTCTTACGCGGGCACAGGTCATGACACGGCAAATTTTGTCAGAAATCCGTGCAAGGCGTTGCCCTCACTTTCTATAACCTCTTATGCGTCCCTTCGCGTCGCGGTAGGTTGTCTTGCCCGAACGGTCTGTCGTGGCCGTACCCTGCACGCGGCCGCGCGCGTCGCGCCAGGTGGTCTTGCCGTTCCGATCCACCTGGACCGAACCTTGAACCCGCCCCAGATGGTCGCGGTACGTCGTCTTCCCATGGCGGTCGGTCTGCTCGGTCATCTGGACACGCCCGGAGCCGTCTCTAAACGTCGTCTTGCCGTTCCTGTCCGTAGAGTGCGAACCCTGAACCCTCCCGAGCGAATCACGCCAGGTGGTCGTGCCGGCGCGATCCGTCGTCATCGTCCCCTGCAACCGCCCAGAGGCGTCCCGGTATGTTGTCTTTCCACGTGGGTCGCAAGTCACAGAACCTTGTATCCGTCCTTGTCCGTCCCGATAAGTCGTCTTCCCGAACCTGTCCGTTTCATAAGACCCGGTTATCCGGCCTTGCCCGTCACGATAGACCGTCTTCCCGGTTCGATTCGCGTCAACCGACCATTGTCGGCTACCAGGCGCATCACAATACGTCGTCGCAGCAGCGATGAGCGCAAAAGCCGCACAGGCGGGAAGAAAAAGCCCTTTCGTGTTCATACGCGAAACCTTTCTGGAAGAAGAAGGGCGGTTCGGGCATGGCGGTCCATGTCCGAACCGGATAGAGTGCGGACGAATCGATTATTCGGCCGCTTTCTCCGAAGGCTTCGTGTCCTTGGACGGTGCCTCTTCCGCCTCGACCTTCAAGCCTTCAGCCACAAGGTAGGAATAGGTGGCGGATGGCAGTGTCGGCGGCACTGGCCTGACCTTGGCCGCTAGACGCTGCACGATGTCGGCATTGACGTCCAGGCCCTTTTCAACGAGCCACTGCGCCACGCCGATGCAATCCGCACCAAGCGCCGCGGCGAGATGCCGTTCGTCGTATTCGGCGCCGGCGGCGGCGAGCGTGTCGAGCAGCATGTGAGCATTCGACACACATGCGACGTCAAAGGCATTCTGGCCGTCGGCGTTTGCGATCGCCACGTACGTCTTCTGCGCGGCCGCGTCGCCGGCAAGCCGGAGAATGGCTTTTACGGCCGCAAGCTGATTGCGCCGCACGGCCACGAACAGCGCCGTCTCGCCGGCCTTGTTGGCCGCGTCGATCTTGACGGCGGGGACAACGGCCCTGGCAAGCGCAAGATTGCCGCGCTCCGTTGCATAGTGCAGAAGCGTGTTGCCGTTCGCGTCGATCACGTCAGGCTTGCCGTTCGCGTCCCGGACGAGCTTGACGAACGCTGTCCGCCCGAGCTGTGCCGCAAGCAGGATCGGCGCGCGCGCGAGCGGGTCACGCCGCGCCGCCGTGTTGACGTCGGCCTTGAGCGTCAAGGCGAGCTTGAACATCTCCGGCTGGTTGAGGAAGACGGAGGCGACGAGCATGGTGTTCGCCTCTTCGGGGGCGACGGCGTTCCCGGCCTTGCAGCGGCGCATGATCCGGGCGTAGTCGCCGAGTACGGCCGCAAGCCCGTAGACGGCCGACGGTTCGGCGATCGCCGCCTCCGCCATCGCGATCTGCGAATCGTAGTCGACCTCATCGGAAATGACGCCCAATGTCGGCGCGGGGAGTCCCTCCCCCTGGTCGTCGGCGGGCATTTGGGGCCGTTTCGCCTCAAGGAACCTCCGCAGCGCCTCGTTCATTTCCCAAGTCGTGAGCGGGGCATATTTCGCATCGACCATCGCGACGATTTCGCCCTTGATGGCGTTGGTTACGCCCGTCGCCGCCGTGTCGTCGTAATGCTGCCCGACATACCCCTTCTCAAGTTCGCTCAGCGCGCGTTCAAGTTCCGAGTAGTCCTCGTTGCCGTCATATTTCCCAAGCCGCTTCTCCAGCATCTCGCGGACGGTCGCCAGGCGCGAGGCGACGTATTCGGCAGCCTGCCCGTCTTCGAGCTTCAGCGCCTTCATCGCCTTCTCGATTCTGCCAAACGACGCCTTTATCTGGTCAAACGTGTCATGTACGTACGGATAGTCGTCGATGAACTTCGCGGCTTCGGCGTATTTCTTCTCGGCGACAAGGCCGTCAATGGTCTTTGCGGCCTCGGCCTTCAGGTGCTTGAGCTGGCGCGGATTGACGACCGAGTTCATCAGGCCGATGCGGACGGCGTAGATCTTGGCGTCCCATTCGTCGTTGTCCACCAATGCGATGTCGCGAATGGCGTCGCGCGCTTCGCCGAACTTCCCCTCCTCGACGAGAGCGATGACCTTGGCCGTGAATTCGTCCAGGAGTCGCTGCGTCTTTGCGTCACGCGCGGCCTTCTCGGCCTTTGCGACATCGTCCAGCAGCTTCTTCTTGGCCGCGTTGACCTTCTCGTTCCATTCGCCGTCTTTCACCTGAGCGACGGCGGCGACCGCGTCGCGCGCCTCGCCGAACTTCTCCTCTTCGACCAGCGACGCCACCTTCTTGCCCAGCTCGTCGAGCATCGCCTGCATCTTGGCGTCAAGCTCCGCCTTCTCCGCCGCCGCGATCTCGTCCAGGAGTTTCCCCTTGAATGCCTCAAGGCGGGTGTTCACGGCCACCGTCCCCAGCAGTCCCGAAGTGACGCCATCGGCGACCTTCAGGGTGTCTTCCGTCTCGTCCGCCATCGGCGACGGTGCGGCCTCGAGCTTTTGGGAGAACGTGCGGATCCCCTTGGCGTCGCCGATTGACTTTCTTGCGCCCGCATAGTCCTTTGCCGCCATCGCCGCATCAAAGGCGGTCTTGAGCTCTTTCTCCAGCAAAAGCCACTGGGCGGGGTTCACTTCCCTGTTCAGGAACCTGTTGCCCAGCTTGCGGACAAGCTCATCCACCTCCGCGACGCCGGTTTTCTCCGCGTCCCACATGATTTCACGGGCCTGCGCGTAGTCGCCGTCCGCGAGTCTTGCCTTGGCTGAAGATACGTTGGGAGTGATGATTTTCTTTGCCCAGGCGGGGTAGATGATTTGCTTCACATACTCACGTGTCAACGTCTCGCCGACCGCGCGAAAGACGCCCATCTCCTCTTCGGTCAGCGGTTCCTTTCCGCCTTTTGCGACGATTCCCTCCACTGGTATGGAATAGTCCTTCTTGAAATCACCGCTCTTGACCTTGCCCTCAAGAACGTTCTTTATTTCTCCCTCCAGCGCCGCTTTCCGCTCGTTGAGCTTTTTCCTGAAGCCGTCGTTGACCTCGATCACCTCGCCGCTGAGGTTCTTCACCTCGATTTCCCGAACCCCGCCGCTCAAATCCGTCGTCTGGATCCGAAGCGGCGACGCGCATCCTGCGATAAGTATTGGTAAGCCCAATACGAACATGAGTTTTTTCATTCGCATTCTCCTTTTTGTATGTCTTTGCCTTCTCGTCTTTTACTTTTCGTCAAGAGGCGGAGAAGGCGGTCGCCTTTTGACGTAGGGACAAGCTGAATGTCAATTGGCCGATTTCATGAGCGATTGGAAGAAGCCTTTCTGGGCTACGGAGTCATTCCGTTTGGGCGCGTTGGAACCTTCATCTTCAGCTCCTGGAAGCGTAGGCGCCATCAAAATCTTGCCTGTTCCACGATACACATTGACGAGACCCTCTCCGTTCATCATTGAACCAAACAGGGATTTCGATGAACGTTCCACCGTGAAATCCAAAGAGCCTGACCAGCAGACGGCCATGTTGCCGTCAATCTTAACCGTGTCGTCCTTAATGTCGAATTCATACAGTTCTTCGCGAGGCACGTAGCTTTCAAGCGCACAGAACCCTTGCCCGACCAACGACAGATTGAACAGCCCCTTGCCGCCGAACAGGGAAGAGAGATTCTTGCGCATGATGACCTTCTCGACGATCGTCTCATCGCATGCGAGGAACAGCCCGTCCGTGAGAACGATTCCCTTCTCCCCCCACGATGCGACATCCTCCAGCAGAATGTAACGGTAGGTCGGTTCCAGCATCAGCTGCCCTTTCCCGCGATAGACGGGCTTCACGGCAGATTCCTTGGTGACAGCTGCCTTCAGGATATTCTTGGCGAACTGTCCTGCGCCAGTGATGCCCGTCACCGATTCGACGGCACCGGCCGTCCACTGCATTGCCCCCGCCTGGGTCTTGACGGCATTGCCGTCGAGGTTACAGAGCAGCTGACGGCGATTGAGTCCCATTTTCCCCTTGAAGTATTCCTGCATTGCGGTTTTGGCGCTGACACTGCGGTCGGACTTGTGTTCCAAGACCGTGAAGCATCCCTTGGTTTCCTTCTTGAGAATGTTCTCGTTTCCGAATACGTTATTGAGCGTGACCATGATTTTCCTTTCTAGTGTGAGTTCGTTGATGACGTCGGGCGGTTAAATGTCAAGTGCGGCCTCTGCATCCTTTTTAGCCTTTTCCTGCTCTTCTTTCTTGGCCGCATCCCTTTTTTTCCGCAGATTTCTGTTATAAAGATCGATCTGTAGGTTATGCGTATCCAAGTCGAACACGATATAGTCGGATGCGATTCCGGGGACTTTCTCCAAGGTGTTTACCACAACATCATAGCCACTGTGGTTGGTTCCTATATAATAAACATAAGTGGGCTCCATGTACTTCTTCTCGATTTCTTCCTTCGTCTTTAATGCTTTTGCGTATTTCTCTCGCTCCGACGCGAGTAATTCGCCGCCTTCTTTACGTGTCATGGCGGACATCCCAATGACGAGCGCCGCGTCGGCATATTGTTCCCCGATGAATTGAGGCGTATTCTCCGGATCTTTCCAGTGCATGCCGACTTTCTTGGTTTTCTTGGAAAGGGCAAAACCGGCGGGGAACCGTTTCGTCAGAAGTTCTTCAAGCGTCTCAACTTCAACGGATCCCGTATTGAACGCGACTTTTGCCCAGAGCAGATTCACGGCGCTCTCATTGTCAAAGCCGCCGAAGCCGAACGTTAAGGTGTGATTTTTAAGTGTGAAATCATACTGGCGGCCATAGGCCATGGGAGGGAGTACTTGGACTTTTTTATTGTGCGATGACACCGTAAAAGAAGGATCCGGCGTCCCATTATGATAGGCCACCTTAAAGGAAGGATCTATCTGGCTGATTTTCTTCAAGACCTCAATCAAGGTATCTCCCAATGCAATTTCCTTCAGAATCTTTACGGGAGCCGTTTCCTTCTTGTGCGTCTGTGAAAAATACTGTCCCCACACATTAGTTTCGCCGAACGCACAGGCTGTCATATACTGTTCATCAAGCCATTCCTTGAGGAGTTCCTTTGTTTTGATTGACACTTTTCCGATCATTTCGCTTGCCTGAGACAAATCGTTGAACTGGAATGTGAGGGAGTAGTATTGTCCGTTCCAAAGCCGAAAGGTGATATCATTGACTCTGAATGTGCCAGGGTAATCTTCCTCAAGTGATTTCCCTTCTTTGGACTTATTGATCGAAACGTTGATGCCCTGGTACTCGGTGGCTTTTTTTGTTTTTTCCTCCAATATGCCGCGGATCAAGTAGTCTGATGGGGGCAATAGCTTTTCAGATCTGGCAAGCGGACCCATGCCCCACTGATCCCATTCTTTCTTACAGAGGAAATCTTTTTGTTCCGTTGTCTTGGTGATGTCGTATAACTGATCGTGTATTTTGCAAACGAAGTAAAGCTTGTTGGTAAACTCTCCTTGCAGATACGCCGACAGCTCCTTCGTGAGTGACGCCATTGCCTCAATGCGGTCGCGGTTCTTGGCTAATTCTTCCTGATACGCCTGATGTTGGCTATTCTCCTCCTCCTTCCTCGTATCCTCCTCCTGCTTCTTTTCTTCTCCTGCGTGTTCTTCGCGCTGTTTTACAAATCTTTCGTTTGTCTCTATTGATTTCCCTCCTTGCTGTTCACATGAGGGTTCTGAATCAGGCATTCTTTCGCCATTATTCTGCGTCTGATCTTTTCTTCGTGTTCTTTCGTCAACCGTATGCCCGTTTTCTTGATTAGCCTCTGTTGACTGGGGCGTTTTTTGCTGACAGTCACTCTTCCGAACAGTCACGAGAGAGTCCTCTGCGGACTGAATCACGTTTTGAATTAAATTTGGCAAGAATGCATAGCTCGCACTACATTCGAGCATGATTACGAATGCAAGGATCTGCTTTGTCTTCATTTTCTGCTCCTTTTTGGTTTTCTGATCAAAGCATGGCTGCGAGTTGCGCGGCCCTGGCTTGATTAATGGCAAGATGGCATTCCTCAGGAATGTCCATTGAACTCGTCCAATGAATGGTAAAGCCTCTGCTAGAACATTCTTTCTGGAACTCCGTCCACGATGAAGAATCGGCGCGATATCGTGTGGAACAATAGACGATGTCGCACGCATTTGCGGCAAAAAATGTGAATGCAGCCGTTATCAACTCCTGATTGTCTCCGCCCGTGGCAATTCCAATGCACACATCTTGGTAGCCAAATGCCCAAAGTTCATCGCGTCCATTCCCCATGTCTTTCATTGCAATGATGATTGCATCCCGATCTCGAAACCAGTTTGAAAGTTTCTTGAGCACATGCGTTTTCCCTGTGTTAGCCGCGCCGCAAAGGGCAATCGCCTGTTTGCTACGAGAAGCACGAACAGTCTCGACGAGCTTTTGCATACTTGAGTCCATTTCTTCGTTTTTTCTTTCCTTCGTCACCCTCCCACCTTGTTTCACTCCGGGAAATGGAGAGGGCGCACTTCCCGTCGCGGTTTTAAGTGAGGCCCTGAGAAGCCCTGAAGATACCGCGAAAGGAAATGCGCCCCCATGGGCGCACCCTCCGAACCGTGACATCTTCAGTAAAATTTCTCAGGTTTCACTTATGTCATCGATGCGTTGGACGCAAAGGCAGACGGATTTCTCCCCGCCTGACGGCATGAAGTATACCATAATCCGCCATTCCGTGCGGAATGGACTGCTTCACGCCGCGCCCTGCGTTTCCCTTCGCGGCAAAATCGTCTCCGACCTCGCCACAACACCAACTCGTCCGCCACTGCGGATTCTTACGCGGAAGAAATGATATAATTGCCGCACTTCATCGCCATGCTTCAGACAACAGAGACCTTGATCGCGGGACTTGCCGCGAACGACGAGACGCGCTGGGCGCGGTTCTACCGCGACTACGCGCCGTACGAGGACGTCATCCACGAGACGCTGGTCGCGCTCGTCGCCATCATGCCCGCCTACCGCCATGACCGTGCGGGGAAGGGCGCATTCCACTCGTTCGTCCTCAAAATCGCGCAGAACAAGGCCTACGACCTCCTGCGTCGGAGGACACGCGCGCAGAACCGCCACGCGGCGTTCGCCGCCGACCCCGCCGCCGGGCCGTCCGCCGCCGTCGAGCCGAGCTTCACGCTCGAAATGTCCGACGCCGACTGGCGGCGCGAACTCTGCGCGATGGCCCTCCGCCGCGTCCTCGCCGACCCGTCCGTCCGCTCGTCCTCCAAGATCGCCTTCCGCCGCTACGCCATCCTGGGCGAGCCGGCCGCGCGCGTTGCCGCCGATCTCGGCCTCTCCGTGAACGCACTCTACCAGATCAAGAACCGCCTGACGGAACGCCTGGCCGCCGAGGTGCGCAGCCTCGAAATCGCAGACGGGGCCGCGCCGCGATGAACGCCGACGATATCCGGCGCTATCTCGCCTCGTCCGACGCCGCCGACGTCTCGGCGGATGTCGCCGCGTCGGCCCTCCGCCCCGGCGAGCGCATCGGCGGCCTCGTTGCGGTCGCCCTGATCGGGCGCGGCGCGACGGGCGACGTCTGGCGCGTCCACGACGAGGCGTCCGGGCAGGACCTCGCGCTCAAGCTCTTCCGACCGCGCGCCGGCGTCGAGCCCGGACAGGCGCGCGAGCGCTTCCGCGCCGAGGCCCGCCTGCTGGGCGCGTTCCGTCATCCCAACCTCATGCGCGCATTTGCGTCCGGAACGTTTCGCGGCGAACCCTACTTCACGATGGAGCTGCTGCGACCGTTGCCGGAAAGTCTGTCTCCTCGTTCCATCGCCGCGTTGGGGCGGGATCTCTGCCGCGCCCTCGCCTGCCTCCACGCGCACGGCATCGTCCACCGCGACCTCAAGCCGGACAACGTGCTGGTCGCGCCCGACGGACGCTACGTCCTCGCCGACCTCGGCATCGCCCACCTCTCGGACGGTGCGCTTTCCGGTTTCATCCACGGCCTCGGGCGCGGCAACCCGACGCTTGCGGGCGGCATCGGCCGCGTACTGGGCACGCCCGGCTTCGCCGCGCCCGAGCAGATGCAGGGGAAGGACATCTCGCCCGCCGCTGACATCCACGCCCTCGGCGCGCTCTTCGCCGCGCTTTTCGACGGGCGTCCGCCGTTTGCCTGGCGCATCCTCATCTTGGACATGACCAGCTCGCTGCCGACGCTGCGCTGCCACTCGCTCGCCACCGTCCGGCGCGCGCTGGCCGTGCTGGGGGCGCTTTCGTGCGCGCGCGTTCTGGCGGCGGTCGGCGCGTGCCTCGCCCTCGTCGCCGGCATCTTCGCCTGCTGCCGCCCGAAATGGGAAGCGTTGCCCGTAGACGCCGACTACCGATGTGTGATCCGGATGGAGGGCATGGAACGAGAACTCAAAGGAACGTGGGTAACCCTGCCGAAAGAAGGGCATTACACGTACCCAGGGCCTCTCGTCTCGAATCCGGGGCCGGAACACTACCGTAAGCCGGGAGAGGCGCGTCTCTCCTTTGGCTATTTCCGCCGGCCCTTTGTCGTTGTCGGACCGGGTGCGCTGAAGGTCCCTCTCATCGTGGGGCACGATGTCTATCTCGTCTCCAACGCCACATTCGTCACGTCCGGGACAGTGCCGACAAACGACTTCACGCGCGCGTTGTTCAAGCTCAACTATCCAATGGATTCGAGCGGGCATTCCCTGCTGTTCCCCACTTTTCACGTCGAGCCGGGCTCGCGCGTCATCTTTACCGAGAACCCCCACTACCCCCAAGCGCTGATCGACTGCCCCAAGGATTCCATCAGAACCCTTTCCTTTAGATCCGACCCCTTCCTTTAGACCCGCCGCGCCGTAGGCGGCCGCACCCAGGCCGATCGGGCGGCGGGCCCGGCTTGAAGGGCGGCACGTGCCGTTCCCTGTGGATTGAGTTAATCCAGTCCTCAAGCTGCCGGATCTGGCGCCTTGTGAGCCGGTTGAAGTCGGTTCCCTTCGGGTACCATCTCCTGACGAGGCGGTTTCAGTTCTCGACGGCGCCTTTTCCGTAGGAGGCGTAGGCCCCCGTGTGGTAGGGCACGTCCCTGTCTGGCATGGCCTCCTTGACCATCATCCTCGCGTCGTACGGGGGGGGGGCTGAGGCCCAGTACCGCGTGCCTGAAGAGGATGGCCGTCATGCCACCGCAAGCTTCATCGGGGCGTCCATGTAGCCCTTGCCCTCGTTTATGGAGGCCCTTGCCTTGTCCATGTCGTACTCGGGGTAGGTCCAGCGGTTCCCCCGCCTGACGATGGGCGAGGCCGCCCCGCGCCTGAACTCGCGCTGCCATGTCGCGAACGGGATGCTGTGGACTCTCGCGAAGTGCCGCAGCGATATCCGGGCGCACCGGTTCACGTACTGGTTCCAGGCGGTCCCGAGGATTTCGCGCTGGCGGTCTGCGAGGTGTTCCCCCGCGTCCTGCCTTTTGGTATACTGCCCATGTTGTTTGTGGTTTTCTTTGTTGTCTGCAACGCGCAAATCCTGTGAGCCCTGTAAATACTGTCCGAAAAAACCGTGCCTCCGCGTGAGGCATTGTCCTCTCCGCCAAGCGCGCGGAGAACGCAGGGTCTCCCGGCATGTTCAATTTCGCGCCATGTCAAGACGCTCAAGGATACCGCCAGGATCGATGTCGTGGCGCGCCTGAAACGACGGCGGCCATGGGAGAAGGAATTTCTCAACACAAAAAAGGAACACAAGCAATGGCAAATGAACTGGACGAACGGACCGGCCCCGTCAACGGCGCCGGGAGAGACGTGAACGTGATCGAGAGGCAGCTCCCGATCCGAGTCGGCTGGGGCTCGGTCCTGTTCGAGATCGTGCTGTGGTGCCTCGGCGTCCTTCCGGGGCTGATCTTCCTCTTCATGAAGATCGGCGCCCAGAACTACTTCCAAAAGCTCCAGCAGAAGATCCAGGCGGACGCCTCGACGATCGATAACTACCTGGAACAGCGGGTCCAGATCCTGAAGAACCTCGCCAAGCTCGTCGAACAGGCCGTCGACCTCGACAAGGACGTCATGAAGGCCGTCGCCGCGTTCCGTGGCGGAAGGCTGCCCGACGGCGAGCGCAACGCCGTCGCCAGCCAGATCGACGGCTGCTTCGGGCGTCTCTTCCCGCAGGTCGAGGCGTACCCCGACCTCAAGGCGCACGCCGCGATCGCGGATGCCATCCAGCAGAACAGCTATCTCCAGAAGGAGATCACCGCTGCGCGCCAGCTGTACAACGACTCCGTCATGCAGTGGAATGCCGATATCTTCGACTGGCCGACGAAGCAGATCGTCGCGGCGCGCGCCGGCTACACGACGCGCATCCCGTTTTCCGCGTCGTCCGAGGTCAAGGCCCAGGCGAGGGGAACCTTCTTTTGATCGCGGACGTCTATGAGCCTCTGGCGCGCTACCGTGACGAATTCCGCAGGACGTTCGCCATGCTGGCGCGCGCGAAGTTCAGGGAGCTGACGCAGCGCTCCGGCGTTGACACCCGTGCGAACCGCGCGCTCGTGGCCCAGATCAGGAGACTGCAGGGCGAGGCCGGTTCCGCAAGCACGAAGAAGACGTGCTACGGGTGCCTGATGGCCGTCGGTTTCGTCGGGGCGGCGGCTGCGCTCATCGGCGCGGTGGCCACGAACGGCACGGACTCCGAGACGCAGGGCCTGTGCATCCTCGGCATAGTGGCGGGATTGGTTCTGGGAATCGTCCTGATCCCCCTCTACGGCGCAGTGGCGAAACGGCTCGCCGGCCTCCAGGCGCAGATCGCCGCGAAGACGGAAACCGCATGGAAGCAGATGGAGCCGCTGAACCGGCTCTACACGTGGGACGTCACCGTCAAGTTGATCGAGGCGACCGTGCCCCGTCTGGCGTTCGACCCGTATTTCACCGCAGACAGGCTCGCGTCCTTGCATCGGCAGTTTGGCTGGGACGATTCCTTCAACGACGGCAAGTCCATCATCTTTGCGCAGTCCGGGGAGATCAACGGGAACCCCTTCGTGTTCGGGCACTACCTCGACATGGCGTGGGGCGAGAAGACCTACGAGGGCTCGAAGGAGATCTCGTGGACGGAGTGGGAAGAGGATGCCGACGGGAAGCGGCGCCGCGTCAGGCGGTACGAGACGCTCTACGCCCATGTCACCAAGCCGATGCCCGTCTACGACGAGCAGAAGCTCCTCATCTACGGGAACGACGCCGCGCCCAATCTTTCGTTTTCGCGCCAGCCGTCCGGCCTGACCGGAAAGGACGGAGGGCTCTGGAGCGCGATCCGCAAGAAATGGCGCTTGAGCCGGCTGAAGGCGTATTCGCGCAATCTCGACGACGACTCAAACTTCACGCTGATGGGGAACCACGAGTTTGAGACGTGGTTCCACGCAAAGGACCGCGACCACGAGGTCGAGTTCCGTCTGCTCTTCACGCCGGTCGCGCAGGCGCAGATGCTGAATCTGATGAAGGACACGACGGTCGGCTACGGAGACGATTTCACGTTCATCAAGCAGAAGAAGGTCAACGTGCTCTTCTCGCAGCACCTTAACGCGGCGACCATCGACACCGATCCATCGCGTTTCCACAACTGGGACTACGATGCGGCGTTCGCCTTCTTCGTTCAGTTCAACGAGCGCTACTTCAAGGACGCCTACTTCGCGTTGGCGCCGCTTCTTGCGATTCCGCTCTACCAGCAGATGCGGCCGCACGAGGACATCTGGAAAGACGTTCTCGGGCGCGAGGCGTCCTCGTTTTGGGAGCATGAGGCCCTCGCCAACTACCACGGCGAGGACAAGTTCGCGCATCCGAGCTGCATCACCCGCAGCATCCTCAAGACGCGCGTGGTCCGGCGGGAGGGCGGCGAAAGCACGATCGCCGTCACCGCGCACGGTTATCGCGGGGTGGAGCGGGTTGATTATGAAGAGGTGTACGGCGGGGACGGCAGGTGGCACAAGGTGCCCGTTCCGTGGATAGAGTATCTGCCCGTGCGGCGGACGAGCAACATGTGCCTCAGCGAGCGCGGCACGCCGTCCGACCTCTTCAAGCACCGCGCGGCCACCTCACGGGAGAGCGCGTTCCGCCGCTCAATCCTTTCATACCTTGCAACGACATGAGACGACAATGGCATGCTCGATAGACAGTCTTGAAATCGCGGACAATCCGGTTGTGCTGTTCAGGGGCATCGTCGGGAGCCGGGCATACGGAACGCAGGACGCGAACAGCGATACGGACGTTCGCGGCATCTTCGTCGCGCCGTCCGCCGCGTATGCGCGGCTTGCACAGCCGCCGAAGCTGGTCTCCGACGAACGCTACGAAATCGCCTACGAGCCAACGTGGGTGGAAGTCTGAACAAGGAGGGATTTGCATATGGGACTGGTAAAAACAAGGCGACTGACCGCACTGCAGAAGCAGCAACGGGCGAAGGCGGGGATGAAGCCGCCGACGCCCAAGGACAAGCTGAAACGCGAGAACAGGAGGCGGAAGCCGTGACAGAAGACCGCAATAATCTCATAGGCCGCGAGTTCGTACACTTCAAGGGTGGACACTACCGCCTTGAGGGTTTTGCCAAGGACTCCGAGACGCTGGAGGAGATGGTCGTGTACCGCGCCCTCTATGGCGAAGGTGGACTGTGGGTGCGCCCGGCCAGGATGTTCTTCGAGAGCATCGAGCGGGCAGGGAAGACGATGAAGAGATTTGAACTACTGAAAGGAGAACCGAAATGAAGTCGATGATGGCAATTGTTCTTGGACTCGCCGCAACAGGCGTTCTTGGCGCAGAGACGATCAAGCTCCCCGCGCCCGACAACGATTCAGGCGTGACGGTCGTGCAGGCGCTCAAGGCGCGGCATTCCGAGCGGACTTTCTCGGATCGGGACATCCCCCTGGAGACGCTGTCGGGTGTCCTCTGGGCGGCTAACGGCTTCAACCGCCCCAACAAGCGAACCAACGCCACGGGGCTGAACAAGCAGACCATCATTGTCTATGCCATTATGAAGTCCGGCGCATACCGCTACGACGCCAAGGCAAATGCCCTCGTCAGGGTGTGCGACGGGGATTTGCGTCCCGCGATCGCCGCACAGCAGCCCTTCGCGGCGACCGCCCCCGTCTCGCTCCTCATCACGGCGGATTTGAGCGACCCGATCTACACGGGTGCGAGAAGCGCTCTTTCCAATTACGATGCCGGGATTGTTTCGGGCAACATCTACCTCTACTGCGCGGCAAACGGCCTCGCCACGGTCTGCCGCGCGACGATGGACCGCGAAAAACTCAAGAAGTCCCTGAAGCTCGGCGGCAGGACGGCCATCCATCTCAATCATCCCATCGGCTATCCTGCCAATGGAAAATAAAATAGAAATTGCGCCATGAAGACGCCACGCGCAGGAATCCGCGACACGACGCCAGACGAGAAGCGCGACGCCATGAGGGGCGCGGCGGGATCAATCGCGGCCTCCAAGCGCGTTTTCTCTCCTTGATACCCCCTCTGGAATGTGATACAATCGGTCTGTTTTCCTTTTGGGCCGGTATAGCGTAGTGGTAGCGCAGCGGTTTTGTAAACCGCTGGTCGGGGGTTCGAATCCCTCTGCCGGCTCCAGTTCCTTTCCCGGAAGGAGCAGCCGACAATGATGAAGACGATGATGTGGGCCGTTGCGCTGACGGCGGCGGCCACGTGGGGAGAAGAGGTTGTGAAAGTGGGCATCATCGGATGCGACACTTCGCACGCGATTGCATTCACCGAGATGTTGAACACGAAGAACGATCCGGACTGCGCGGGTTTCAGGGTGACGGTGGCCCACAAGTGGGGGTCGCGGGACATCTTCAGCTCGACGAACCGCTACCCGAAGTACATCGCGCAGCTGGAGGGGATGGGCGTGCGGATGGCGCCGACGATCGCGGACCTGCTGGCCGAGGCGGACGTGGTGCTGCTGGAGACGTGCGACGGGCGCCCGCACCTCGCCCAGGCCACCGAGGTGTTCAGGAGCGGGAAGCCCGTCTTCATCGACAAGCCCGTGACGGCGAGCCTCGCCGACGCGGTGCGGCTTGTGGACACGGCGAAGAAGATGGGCGCGAAGTGGTTCTGCTCGTCCTCCCTCCGCTACGTGAAGAACGCGCAGAAGGCCAACAAGGGCGAGCTGGGGCCGATCCGGGGCGCGAACTGCTGGACGCCCGAGCAGTTCGAACCCACCCAGAGCGCGTTCTTCTGGTACGCGATCCACGGCGCGGAGCCGCTGTTCACGATCATGGGGACGGGGTGCCGGGAGGTGCGCTGCACGGGCACGGAGACCGAGGACGTGATGGTCGGCACCTGGAAGGACGGCCGACTGGGCGTTCTGCGGGGGCTCAACTACAAGAAGAAGGGCGCGGGGTACGGCGGGACGATCTTCACCGAATACTACGGCGTCGTCGACATGGGCACCTACGCGGGCTACAAACCGCTGCTGGTGGAGATCCTGAAGTTCTTCAGGACGGGCGTCGTGCCGATTCCGCCGGAGGAGACGCTGGAGATCTACGCCTTCCTGGAGGCGGCCGCGCAGTCCAAGGCGCGCGGCGGTGCGGCGGTGACGCTGGACGAGGTGCTGGCGGCGGCCCGGGCCGAGGCGGCGCTCCTGCGCTGACCGGCGGGCGGCGCGCTGGTCACTGCGGCGAGTTTGTGGTATACTTCCCAATCCAATGGAAAAACTCGACTTGGCAATGCACAAGGCCGCCGTTCTGACGGAGGCGTTGCCCTACATTCAGGACTTCTGCGGCTCGACCGTGCTCGTGAAGGTGGGTGGCAGCGTGATGGAGAGCGAGGCCAACCTCGTCTCCCTCCTCGCCGACATCGCGTTCATGGACGCGGTGGGCATGCGCGTCGTGCTCGTCCACGGCGGCGGGAAGGCGATTTCGCGGGCGCTCCGGGAGAGCGGCCACGAGGCGACGTTCGTCGACGGGCTGCGCGTGACGGACGAGCCGACGATGGAAATCGTGCGCCGCACCTTGAACAACGTCGTCAACGCGGACCTCGTCAGAAGACTGCAGGCGTTCAAGACGAACGCCCGCCCCCTGCACGGGAACTGGATGTTCACGGCCGAGAAGATCACGATCCCGGACTGCGGGTTCGTGGGCGAGCCCGTCGCCGTGGACACGCGCGCCGCGCTGGAGATGCTGGACGCGGGGATCGTCCCCGTCGTCACGCCGCTCGGCACGGGGCGCGACGGCCATCTCTACAATGTCAATGCCGACAGCGCCGCCGCCGCCCTCGCGAAGGCGCTGAAGGTCGAGAAGTTCGTCGTCGTTTCGGACGTCCCGGGGCTGCTCCGGGATCCGTCCGACCCGACGACGCTGATGACGACGCTCCGCCTTTCGGACGTCGCGCGGCTGAAGGACGAGGGCGTGATCGCCGGCGGCATGCTGCCGAAGATCGAAGGTTGCGAGGACGCGATCCGCGCGGGCGTACACAAGGTGCAGCTCGTGGACGGGCGCATGCCTCATTCGCTGTTGTTGGAAATATTCACCCGCGAGGGTGTGGGAACGGAGATCACCGATGAGCAAGAGCACTGAGATCATTGAAGACTACCAGAAATACCTGATGCCGACGTATGCGCCGGGCCTCGTCATCTCGAAGGCCAAGGGGTCGCGCGTCTACAACCCCGAGGGGGCGCAGTACTACGATTTCACGAGCGGCATCAGCTGCCACAACGTCGGCCACTGCACGGAAGGCGTCGTGAAGGCCATCCAGGAGCAGGCCGCGACGCTGGGCCACTGCTCGAACCTCTTCGTCAACGAGCCGCAGGTGAAGCTCGCGAAGAAGCTTGTCGAGATCTCGGGCCTCGGCGGCAAGGTGTTTTTCTGCAACTCGGGCGCCGAGGCGAACGAGGCGGCGATCAAGCTCGCGCGCAAGTGGGGCGCCGCGAACGGCGGGCGCTACGAGGTCGTGACGATGCGCAACGGCTTCCACGGCCGCACGCTCGCAACGCTCGCGGCGACGGGGCAGGACTGGTGCCAGGCCGGCTTCGAGCCGCTGCCCGTCGGCTTCGCCTACGCCGACTTCAACGACCTCGAATCCGTCAAGGCGGCGATCTCGGAGAAGACCGTCGCGATCATGCTGGAGGCCGTGCAGGGCGAGGGCGGCGTGACGCCCGCGACGCCGGAGTTCATGGCCGGCATCCGCGCGCTCTGCGACGAGAAGGACCTGATCATGATCTGCGACGAGGTGCAGTGCGGCATGGGCCGCACGGGCACATGGTGGGGCTGGCAGAACTTCGACGTGCAGCCGGACCTCTTCACCTGCGCGAAGTCGCTCGCGGACGGCGTGCCGATGGGCGCGCTCGTCTCCAACGCGAAGTTCGCGGACGTCTTCCAGCCCGGTAGCCACGCCTCCACGTTCGGCGGCAATCCGCTTTCCTGCGCGGCCGCGCTCGCCACGATCAAGATCATCGAGGACGAGGGGCTGCTCGCCGCCGCCGCCGCCAAGGGCGAGATGCTGCGGGCCGCCCTCCAGGCGTTCGCCGAAAAGTACGACCAGGTGCTCGACGTGCGCGGGCTCGGCCTCATGCTCGGCATGGTCGTGGACGGCGACCCGAAGGCCGTCGTCGATGCGTTCCGCGACTTCAACGTGCTCGCCCTCACGGCGCACGGCAACGTGGTGCGCTTCCTCCCCACCCTCTCGATGAGCGAGGCGCACATCGAGGAGGCGGTCGAGATGATGGGCGACGCCCTGGACGGACTCTGGGGGGCCGAAGCGTAAGGGGGAAGCGTAGGGGAAAAGCAAAGGAGGCGGATCATGGCAGTGCGTCGTCAGGGCCAGAAGGGGACGAATCCCCGCATTCTCATCGTCACGCCGGAGATCACGTATCTTCCGGAGGGCATGGGCAACCTCGCGGGCAAGATGAGCGCGAAGGCGGGCGGCATGGCCGACGTCTCCGCCTCGCTCGTCGCAGCCCTCTTCGACCTGGGCGCGGACGTCCATGTGGCCCTGCCGCACTACCGGCGTATGTTCCACGAGGAGACGGCCCAGCTCGTCGACTCGGAGCTGCGCGTCTACAAGAGCCGCATGCCCGACGAACACATCCACCTCGCCGAGGACCGCTGCTTCTACTACCGTGACCGCGTCTATTCGCAGAGCGGCGCGAACCCCCGCCTCTCGCTCGCCTTCCAGCGCGAGGTGATCAACCACATCATCCCCGAGGTGCAGCCGGATCTCATCCACTGCAACGACTGGATGACGGGCCTCATCCCCGCCGCCTCGCGCCGCATGGGCATCCCCTGCCTCTTCACCGTCCACAACATCCACACGCACAAGCTCACACTCGCGCAGGTGGAGGACGCCGGCATCGACGCGGCCGAGTTCTGGGGCAACCTCTACTACGAGTATCCGCCGGCCGACTACTTCAGCGCGCACGACACCGATCCCATCGACCTGCAGGCCTCGGGCATCTTCGCCGCGCACTTCATCAACACCGTCTCGCCGACCTTCCTCAAGGAGATCGTGAACGGCTGGCATTCCTTCATTCCCGACTCGATCCGCAACGAGATCCGCAACAAGTACAACGCCGGCTGCGCGACGGGCATCCTGAACGCGCCCGACCCGGCGGACAACCCGGCGACGGACGACAAGATCCCGTTCCGCTACGGTCCGGCGGACCACGCGGAGGCGAAGCGGAAGAACAAGATGGAACTCCAGCGCGCCCTCGGCCTGGAGGTCAACCCCGACGCGCCGCTCTTCTTCTGGCCCTCGCGCCTCGATCCCGTCCAGAAGGGCCCCCAGCTGCTCGCCGACATCTGCTACCGCTTCCTCGACAAGCACTGGAGCAAGGGCGCGCAGATCGCGATCATCGCGAACGGCGCCTTCCAGAAGCCGTTCTGGGACATCCGCTCCTTCCACGGCATCGAACGCCGCCTCGGCGTGCGGGACTTCGACGGGCGCCTCTCGCAGCTCGGGTTCGCCGGGTCGGACTTCATGCTCATGCCGTCCCTCTTCGAACCCTGCGGCCTTCCGCAGATGCAGGCGCCGATCTACGGCTCCCTCGCGGTCGTCCACAACACGGGCGGCCTCCACGACACGGTCGAGCCCCTGGACGTCGATGCCCACACGGGCAACGGCTTCGTGTTCGACACGTACGATTCGAACGGGCTCTTCTGGGCGATGGACCAGGCGATGGCGTTCTGGAACCGTCCCGCCGAGGTGCGCGCCACCGAGATCGCGCGCATCATGGACGAATCCCTGAAGCGCTTCAACCACGAGATTTGCGCGCGCCAGTACATCGCGCTCTACGAGCGGATGCTCCACCGCGACCTCGTGAAGGACTTCTCGGAGACCTGATTCCCTCCCCCATGGGCGCAATCCTCCTCTTCCTGACGGCCCTCATCTGGGGGTGTGCCTTTCTCTTCCAGAAGCTTGGGGGCGACCATGTGGGGCCGTTCGCGTTCACGGTCTACCGCAACGTCCTCGCGGGCGTCTTCCTGCTCGGCGTGATGGCGACGCGGCGGCGGCTCGCGTTTGGGCGCGCGGAGCTTGTCGGCGGCGCGTGGTGCGGCTTCGCGCTCTGGGTGCCGTCCATGCTCCAGCAGATCGCCATCGCCGACACCTCGCCCGGGACGTGCGCGTTCCTGACGGCGAACTACGCGCTCGTCGTGCCGCTCCTCGGCCTTGCGCTCGGGCGACGGCCGCCGTGGTATGTGTGGCCGGGCGTCGCCGTCGCGCTCGCGGGCACGTTCCTCATCTGCCTGAAGGGCGCGGGCGAGTTCGCGCTCGGGCGCGGCGAGGCGCTCACGCTCCTCTGCGCCGTCTTCTACGCCGGTCAGATCCTCGTGGTGGACCATTTCGTCGCGAAGGCGGACGTCCTTGCGCTCAGCTGCGTCCAGTTCTTCACGGGCGCCGTCCTGGGCCTGCCGTTCCTCGCGCTGCCCTCCGAGGCCGTCCATCTCAACTTCGCCGACATCCGTGCGGCCTGTATCGCGATCGCCTTCTGCGGCGTCCTCTCCTCCGGCGTCGCCTACACGCTCCAGAACGCGGGACAGAAGCTCGTCTCGCCCGCCATCGCCGGGATCCTCCTCTCGCTCGAATCCGTCTTCGGCGTCTTCTTCGGCTGGCTCGCCTGGACGTGCGGGTGGCTCTCGACGCCCGAGGAGATGACGCCCCGCCGCCTCGCCGGCTACGCGCTCGTCTTCGCCGCGATCCTCTTCACCCAGCTCCTCGATGCCCGCCGCGCCGTGCGGGCGACCGCATGACAACAGGACGACATCATGAACACGCTCCCTCCGCCTGAAAAATCCGTTTCCGAAATCGTCGACCTCGCGAGCGCGTTCTACGGAAGCGCCGTCCTCTTCGCCGCCCTCGACGTGGGCGTCTTCAAGGCGCTGGCTGCGTTGGGCGGCTCGGCCGACCTGACGGCCCTCGCGGCGGAGACGGAGGCCGCGCCGCGCGCCCTGCGCCTCCTCCTCGACGCCTGCGTCGCCGAGGGGCTTCTCGGCAAGCAGGAGGAGACCTACTTCAACACGCAGGCGGGCAAGCTCGCGCTCGTGCCCGGCGGCCCCGCCGACCTCTCCCAGGCCGTCCGCTACAATGAGGACGTCTATCCGGCCTGGGGACGCCTCGCGCAGCTTGTCCGCACGGGCGAACCCGTCGAGCCGCCGCAGCTCCACCTCGGCGATGACCCCGCCCGGACGCGGCGGTTCGCCCTTTCGATGCGTGGGCGCGCCCGCGCGATCGGGCGCGGCGTCGTGCCGATGCTCGACTTCTCCGGCTGCACGCGCCTCCTCGACCTCGCGGGCGGCCCCGCCGCCTATGCGGAACTGATCGTCCAGGCGAATCCCGGCCTCACGTGCGTGACCGTGGACGTGCCCGCCGTGAGTGCCGTCGCGCGGGACTGCGTTGCCGAGGCGGGGCTCTCGGACCGTATCGAATGCCGCGCGGGCGACTACCACACCGACGAGTACGAGGCCGCGTCCTACGACGCCGTGACGATCTTCGGTGCGCTCCATCAGGAGAGTCCCGACCAGATCCGCGACATCCTTGCGCGCGCCCACCGCGCGCTCAAGCCGGGCGGACGCATCTTCATCCTCGACCTCATGACCGACCGCACGCACACGGCCCCCGCCTTCAGCGCGCTCTTCGCCGTGAACATGGCGCTCACCACGGCGAACGGCTGGGTCTTCTCGGACGAGGAGCTGAAGAGCTGGCTCGTCGAGACGGGCTTCGAGCCGGGCGAGGCGCATCCCGTGCCCCCGCCGATGCCCCATTGGGTCCTCTCGGCGGTGAAGGCGTGATCGGCGCCGCCCTCGCCGCCGCGTCCCTTGCGCTTGCGCCCGTGGGGGAGCGTGCGTTTCCGCGCGCGTGGAACGGTGCATCGCTGAACGGCCTCAGCGGCCTCACGCGCGTGGTGGACGACGCCTACTACGCCGTCCGGGACAGCGGGGGCGCGCTTTTCGCGCTGACGATCGGCGTCGACCGCGCGACGGGCATGCCGACGAACTGCGTGGTCACGGGGCAGACGGCGCTCGCGGGGCGCGGCGACCTGGAATGCGTCGCGTGGGATGCCGCACGCCGCTGGGTGTGGGTCGGCGACGAGGACGATGGCTCCATCCGCGCGTTCGACCCCGCCACGGGCGCGGAACGCGCGGTGGTTGCCGTGCCCGCCGTGTTCGACGCCTTCCGCTACAACCGCAGCTTCGAGGCGCTGACGCTGCGTCCGGATGGCCTTGAAATGTGGGCCTGCAACGAGGAGGCGCTCTGCCGCCGCGAGGCCGAGGGGCGTACTGCGAAGAAGGCCGCGCCCGTGCGGGCGACGACGCCGGACGTCGACGACGGCCCGCGCGCGACGCGCGCGCACGGGACGCGCGTGCGCCTGCTGCGGTTCACCCGGCCCGCGCCGGAGGCCGCATGGACGGCGGCGGGGCAGTGGATGTACGTGACGGACAGCGTGGGCGGCGGCGACTTCGCGGGGAAGTCCCGTTGCGGCGTGTCGGGCCTCCTCTGCCTGGGCGACGGGACGCTCCTCGTGCTGGAGCGCGAGATGAGCATCAAGAAGGGGAAGGTCCTGCCGTCTTTCCGCTGCCGCATCTACGCGATCGACTTCAACCATGCGGACAATGTGGCCGATGTCGTCGCGCTGAAGGAGACGGCGCGCCGCCCCGTCGCGAAGCGCCGTCTCTTCGGGGCGTACACGGGCTTGGCGATGTACGAGGGCATCTGCCTCGGCCCCGCGCTTGCGGACGGTTCGCGGAGCGTCCTCCTCATTTCGGACGGCGACGACGGCGCGGCGAACCGGATCCTGGCATTTCGTTTGCTACGGTGACGCGGTAGATTCATACCGCGCCGCCTTTGGTCGCGTTCCTGCGCGACCGGATGCCCACCAACATGGCCCGGCACGCGAAGTACCCGCGCCGCCCTCGGCGCGTGGCGTCCGAACGGCAGTATACGGGAGGGACGCGCTCCGTCGCGTCCGTCTTGGAACGCAGATGCTCCGCATGCGCAGATTTGGCAAAGACCGATGTGGCTACGACGCCCGGAATACCGGGCTACGCCACAATCGGTCTTTGCCAAGGTGCAGGAATCTGCGCGGCCCCGCGTGGTCGGGAGGTCGCGCTCCTGCGCGACCGGATGCCCACCAACATGGCCCGGCACGCGAAGTACCCGCGCCGCCCTCGGCGCGTGGCGCTGTGGGGTGACTCCCACCGTTCCGGTTCTTGGCGGCGGCGGAACGGTCGTGGAGCATCTTTCCCGGCCATCGGAGTTTCTATTTTTCCCGAAAAAAAAAGAGGAGGGCACTGATGGCACGGATACCGCCTGTGGCGGACACCGATGGCACCGATCTTGCCCTTCCGTTAGAGGTGGCCCGTCGATCGGGGTCCATCTGTGTTGGCGAAGCCGGAGCCGTCATTCCCTCCCACACTTCAAGATGAGATTTCAGTGCGTAATAAATCCAATTACCAATCAAGACCCATAACTGCAGATACGGCAACGAGAGAGAGGATTCTTTTCCACAAAGGGTCGCACAGGGGATCTGAACTTCGCTTTCTGCGGCGCATCTCGCACAGAAATCCGTGGTCCCTCTTCCCCCACATATCCAACACCTTCCGTGTGTTCAGTGACGGCCTTCGGCCGTTCGGTGTATTCTGTGGCAAATTCTCCCCCTCCGTTTTACCACTGAACACACAGAAGCCGGGAGACAGTTTATCTCCACACATCTATAAAAGCCTAAAACCTAGAACCTAAAACCTAACTCCCTCCCGGGCGGCGTTTTGTGCTATACTACAACTCCCCTTCGGTTGGGGGGCGGATTGTCGGCGGGGTGGACCACCTGTTGAGGATTCGGGTCGATTCGTGTAAAAAGGAAAGAAATGACGCTGTTTCAGGAACTGGTTGCGCGCGGGCTCGTGCAGTCCGTGTCGGACCCCGAAATCGAGAAGATGCTGGAGACGCCGCAGACGATCTACTGCGGCTTCGATCCGTCGGCGAGTTCGCTGCAGGCGGGCAACCTCGTCTCCATCATGATGCTGCGCCGCCTCCAGCTCGCGGGACACCGCGTGATCGCCCTCGTGGGCGGCGCGACGGGCCTCATCGGCGACCCGAGCGGCAAGAGCGCGGAGCGCAACATGCTCACGGTCGAGCAGGTGGCGGAGAACAAGAAGGGCATCCGCGAGAACCTGGCGCGCATCCTCGACTTCGACGGACCCAACGCGGCGCGGATGGTGGACAACTACGAGTGGTACTCGGGCCTGAGCGCGATCGCGTTCCTGCGCGACGTCGCGGTCAACTTCCGCGTGCCGCAGATGCTCGCCAAGGAGAGCGTGAAGAAGCGCCTGGAGGCGAGCGAGGGCGCGCTCACGTTCACCGAGTTCAGCTACCAGATCCTGCAGGGGAACGACTTCCTGCACCTCTACGACGCCTACGGCTGCACGATGGAGGTGGGCGGCGCGGACCAGTGGGGCAACATCACGGCGGGCACGGACCTCGTGCGCAAGATGCGCGGGCGTTCCGTCTACGGCCTCACGTTCCCGCTCCTCCTCGACGGGACGGGGAAGAAGTTCGGCAAGAGCGAGGGGAACGCCATGTTCATGAGCGCGGAGAAGACCTCCGTGTACGACTGGTACCAGTTCTTCCTGCGCTCCGCCGACGAGGACGTGATCCGCTACCTGAAGGTCTTCTCGCTCCGTCCGCTCGACGAGATCGCCGAGCTGGAGCGGCAGATGAAGGCGAACCCCGAGGCGCGCATCCCGCAGAAGGCGCTCGCGGAGGAGCTGACGGCGCTCGTCCACGGCGCGGAGGGGCTGGAGACCGCGCGCGGCGCGACGCAGGCGCTCTTCGGCGGGGACGTCGCCGGGAAGGGCGCGGACGAGCTGGAGACGATCTTCAAGGACGTGAAGAGCGCCGAGCGCGCGCGGGCGGACGTCGTGGGCAAGCCCGTCTGGGCCGTGGCCGCCCAGGCGGGCATGTTCAAGTCGAACGGCGAGGCGCGCCGGATGGCGCAGCAGGGCGGGCTCTCGCTCAACGGCGCGAAGGCGGACGCGGCGCGCGTCTTCGCGGAGGGGGACCTCGTGGAGGGCCGCGTGGCGGTGCTCCGGAGCGGCAAGAAGAACTTCTTCCTCCTGCGCGTCCGCTGACATCCCTTTGACCGCTTACCGTTTACCAAGGCACGAGACATGGACATCCTCAAGAAGATTTTCGGAACGAAGAACGCGCGCGACCTGAAGCGCATCAAGCCGATCGTCGCGGAGATCAACCGCATCGAGGCGGAGTACCAGGCGAAGAACCTCGCGGACGAGGACTTCCCGCGCATGACGGCGGAGTTCAAGCGGCGCGTGGCGGAGGGCGAAACGCTCGACCACATCCTGCCCGAGGCGTTCGCGCTCGTCAAGAACGCCTGCCGCCACCTCGTGGGCACGACCGAGGAGGTGTGCGGACACGTGCTGACGTGGGACATGGTGCCGTTCGACTGCCAGCTCGTCGGCGGCATCGTCCTGCACCAGGGCAAGATCGCCGAGATGCAGACGGGCGAGGGCAAGACGCTCGTCGCGACGCTGCCGCTCTACCTGAACGCCCTCGCCGGGAAGAACGTGCAGCTCGTGACGGTGAACGACTACCTCGCCCTGCGCGACGCGACGTGGATGGGCCACCTCTACAAGTACCTCGGCCTCACGGTGGGCTGCATCCAGAACACGATGGACTCGGCCGAGCGCCGCGCGCAGTACCTCTGCGACATCACCTACGGCACGAACAGCGAGTTCGGCTTCGACTACCTGCGCGACAACGGCATGGCCGTGCAGCCCGAGCAGGTGGTGCAGAACGGGCACCACTTCGCGATCGTGGACGAGGTGGACTCGATCCTCATCGACGAGGCCCGCACGCCGCTCATCATCTCGGGCCCGGCGACGGTCTCGACGAGCGGGCAGTACACCGCGATGAACCCGCTCGTCGCGGGCATCGTGCGCATCCAGACCCAGCAGTGCAACGAGCTGATCGCCGCCGCGAAGAAGTGCCTCGCCGCCGGCGACGAGTGGGGGTGCAAGTGCAAGCTCTACCAGGTCTACCACTCGATGCCGAAGCACAAGCAGATGCTCCACATGTACGAGGACGCCGCGATCCGCAAGCTCCACGAGGACGTGGAGATGCAGATGCTCTCGGAGATGCACCGCGACGAGGGGCGCGCCCTCAAGGCCGAGCTCTACTTCACGATCGACGAGCGCTCGCGCGAGGTCGCGCTCACGGACAAGGGCTGCGAGCGGATGAACCCGAAGGACCCCGAGACGTTCGTGATTCCCGACCTGCCCGGCGCGCTGAGCCAGCTCGACGGCGACAAGGAGATGGACCCGGAGGCGAAGGCCGCGCGCCGGCGCGAGCTGCAGGCGGACTTCATGGAGCGCTCCGCGCGCGTCCACGTGATCAACCAGCTCCTGCGCGCCTACTGCCTCTACGAGCGCGACGTCGACTACGTGGTGCAGGACAACCACGTCTACATCGTGGACGAGTTCACGGGCCGCATCCTGCCCGGCCGCCGCTGGAGCGACGGCCTCCACCAGGCCGTCGAGGCGAAGGAGGGCGTGGAGATCGAGAAGGAGTCGCAGACGCTCGCGACGATCACGATCCAGAACTACTTCCGCCTCTACAGGAAGCTCGCCGGCATGACCGGCACGGCCGAGACCGAGGCGCGCGAGTTCAAGGACATCTACAAGCTCGACGTCGTGGTGATCCCCACGAACCGCCCCATCCGCCGCATCGACGGCAACGACCAGATCTACCGCACGCAGCGCGAGAAGTACAAGGCCATCATCGCCGAGGTGCGCCGCCGCCACAAGGCCGGCCAGCCTGTGCTGCTCGGCACCGTGACGGTCGATACCTCCGAAGTCCTCTCCCGCCTCCTGACCGTCGCGAAGATCCCGCACGAGGTGCTGAACGCGAAGAACCACGCGCGCGAGGCGGAGATCGTGATGCTCGCGGGCCAGCCGGGGGCCGTCACGATCGCGACGAACATGGCCGGACGCGGCACGGACATCAAGCTCGGGCCCGGCGTCGTGACGCTGCCGCCGGAGGTCGTGAAGAGCAACCTTTCCCTGAAGGACAAGCTGCCCGGCACGAAGGACACGATCCAGAAGGTGCTCGAAGCCCATCCGCAGGGCCTCTACGTGATCGGCTCGGAGCGCCACGAGTCGCGGCGCATCGACCGCCAGCTGCGCGGCCGCTGCTCGCGCCAGGGCGATCCCGGCGGGTCGCAGTTCTACATCTCGCTTGAGGACAACCTCATGCGCCTCTTCGGGTCGCAGAAGATCTCGGGCATCATGCAGCGCCTCGGCATGAAGGAGGGCGAGGTGATGGAGCACCGCTGGCTGAACAAGTCGGTGGAGACGGCCCAGCGCCGCGTCGAGCAGCAGAACTTCGCGATCCGCAAGCGCACGCTCGAATTCGACGACGTGATGAACAAGCAGCGCGCGATCGTCTACGAGCTGCGCGGTACGATCCTGCAGGGGACGCCCGAGGTCGTCCACGGCACGATCCTCGACGTCTTCAACGACATCGTGCTCATGCAGTGCGAGCGCTTCCTGTCGGACCCGAAGGGGAGCGGCGTGGAGGAGTTCCTCGCGTGGCTCGGCGTCACGTTCCCCGTCCTCGTCACGCCCGAGGAGCTTAAGCCGTTCCTCGGCGAGCCCGGGAAGGCGGGTGCGTTCGTCTTCGGGCTCGTCCAGGAGGCCTACGAGGCGAAGTGCGCGAGCGAGGACCCGCGCGTGCTGCCGCACATGGAGCGCGGCGTCTTCCTGCAGTGCATCGACCGCGAGTGGCAGGACTACCTGCGGGCGATGGACGACCTGCGCCACAGCGTGAACCTGCGCTCCTACGGCCAGCGCGACCCGCTCGTCGAGTACAAGCGCGAGGCGTTCGGCATGTTCGAGAACCTGATGAACACGATCAAGTCCGGCGTCGCGAACATGGAGTTCCGCGCGCACACGGAACTCGCGGTGCGCCGGATGATGGCCGCCGCCGAGGCCGCGCGCGCGCAGCGGACGAACGCCGAGGAGGTCGAGGCGCCGCTGGAGGAGCCCCGCGAGGTCCCGGCCGCCGCCGCCCCGGCGCGTCCCCGGCCCGCCGCCGAGGAGGAGAGGCCGAAGGCGAAGATGGAGGACGTGTTCGCGTCGATGATGTCGCAGGTCTCCGGGCGCGAGGTGCGCGTGGTGAAGCGGCCGCCGCGCGCGGCCGCCGCCGGCGCGCAGCCGATGGTCGGGCGGAACGACCCGTGCCCGTGCGGCAGCGGGAAGAAGTACAAGAAATGCTGCGGGCGCGGTCAGTTCTGACCTCCCGGGGAAGATCCGCGCCCTCGCACATTTCTCGCATTTAGGGGTTCAAATCCAAGGGGGGTTTGCTATACTTTCCCCCTATGTTCACCATTGAAGGGAGAAAGTCGAGTTGGCAAGCGAATTCCTTGTTTTTGACCATGTGACGAAGCGCTTCGGCGCGCTCACGGCGGTCAACGACGTTTCGTTCTCCATCAAGAGGGGCGAGTTCTTCTCGCTCCTCGGGCCGTCGGGCTGCGGCAAGACGACGCTGCTGCGCATGCTCGGCGGGTTCGAGCGGCCCGATTCGGGGCGCATCTACCTGGAGGGCAAGGACATCACGGACCTTGCCCCGAACCAGCGCCGCGTCCACACGGTGTTCCAGAACTACGCGCTCTTCCCGACGATGACGATCTGGGATAACATCGCCTTCTCGCTGAAGCTCGCGAAGAAGCCGAAGGCGGAGATCGAGGAGGCGGTGGACAACATCCTCGAGATGATCCGCATGGCGGACCATGCCTGGAAGTACCCGAACCAGCTCTCCGGCGGGCAGAAGCAGCGCGTCGCCATCGCGCGCGCGCTCGTGGACCGTCCGCAGGTGCTGCTCCTCGACGAACCGCTCGCGGCGCTCGACCTCAAGCTGCGCCAGCACATGCTGCTGGAGCTCGACACGATCCACGACCAGGTGGGCATCACGTTCCTCTACGTGACGCACGACCAGGGCGAGGCGATGTCGCTCTCGGACCGCATCGCCGTCATCAACAAGGGGAAGATCGAGCAGCTGGCGGGTCCGGCGCAGATCTACGAGGCCCCGGCCTCGCGCTTCGTCGCGTCCTTCATCGGCGACACGAACTTCTTCCACGGCGAGATCGTCTCGGTGGACGGCGACTACTGCTTCATCCAGGTGGAGGGCTTCCCGCAGATCAAGGCGTACAACGACCGCAGGCTCTCGGTGGGGCAGGAGATCGACCTCTCGGTGCGCCCCGAGAAGATCCGCGTCACCCTCACGCCGCCGCCGCCCGAGAAGGGGGCCTCGATCAACGTCTTCCCCTCGAAGGTGAAGGACATCGTCTACCAGGGCGTCTACACGAAGTTCTGGGTGACGTCGTCCGGGCTCCAGATCCAGTCCCTGAAGCCCCATTCGCGTTTTCTCCTCGACCAGGAACCCATCACCTGGAACGACGAGGTGTTCGTGTGGTGGCATCCGGACGACGGCTACATGGTGGCCGCCGAGAACTGAACGGCGGGGGAGGCGCGAAATGGACAATCCGCTGAGGTCCCGGAAGGCCGAATGGCTGCTCACGCTGCCGTCCTTCGCCTGGCTGGCCGTCTTCTTCGTGATCCCGGCCGTAATCGTGCTGGCGTTCACGTTCCACGGCCACGACGCCTCGGGCGGCGTGGGCGACTGGTCGTTCTCCACCTGGCGCGAGCTGGTGGACCCCGACTATCCGGCCATCGTGTGGAACACGATCCGCATCTCCTTCGAGGTGACGGTGTGGTCGATCATCCTCGCGCTGCCGTGCGCGTACGCGATCGCGCGCATGAATCCGCGCTGGCGGGCCATCGTGGCGGGGTCGATCATGTTGCCGTTCTGGACGAGCTTCGTGGTGCGGGTCTTCGCGTGGAAGACGATGCTGCACCCGGATGGCTGGCTGCAGGCCTGCTACCTCGTCTTCCTGCGCGTGCGCGAATGGCTCTTTGACTGGCTGCCCGGCTTCGTGCAGCAGGCCCTCGTTTGGCTGGGCGCCGCGTCGGCGGGGCGCGTCGATCCGGCCACGTCGACGCTCCTCGACTCGGAGGCGGCCGTCGTCCTCGTCTCGGTCTACTCCTTCCTGCCGTTCGCGATCATGCCGATCTACACGGCGGCGGAGAAGTTCGACTTCTCGCTCCTGGAGGCCGCGCGCGACCTGGGGGCGAAGAACTTCTACGCCTTCCGCAAGATCTTCATGCCGGGCGTGAAGCAGGGGATCATCTCGGCGGTGCTGATGGTGTTCATCCCGGCGATCGGCTCGTACGTGATCCCGCAGATGCTCGGCGGCACGGACTGCGTGCTGATCGGCAACAAGATCTTCATGCGCGCGATCCAGAACCGCAACATCCCGCACGCCTCGGCGCTCGCGGTGCTGATGGCCGTCTCGGTGCTCATCCCGCTGGGGCTCGCGATGTGGTGGAAGCGGCGGCAGGACGTGCGCGGGCGCAGGCGCCTGGAGGCGCAGACCGCGCGGCTCGTGATGACGACCGAGGGAGGGAACGAGACATGAAGCGCTCGATGTTCTCGGTCGCCGTCCTCGGCTGCGTGCTCGCGTTCCTCTACGTGCCGATCCTGCTCGTCGTCGCCTACGGCTTCGTGCCGAACGGCCTCTCGATGAGCTTCTTCGACGCGGACGGCGCGTTCGCCGGGTTCACGGGCAAGTGGTACCGGCAGCTCTTCGCGGGGCACCACGCGGTGAAGGCGCTGCTGCAGAGCTTCTGGCTCTCGCTCACGATCGCGGGGCTCTCCACGCTCGTCTCCTGCGCGCTGGGGACGACGGCGGCGCTCGCCCTCCACCGCTGGCGGGACCGTCTGCAGTCCATCCACCACGCCCTCGTCTACACGCCGCTCATCATGCCGGACATCCTCATCGGCATTTCCCTGCTGATGCTCTTCGTCGCGGCGAAGGTCGCCTGCGGTTTCTGGACGATCCTCATCGCGCACGTCACGTTCTGCGTCTCGTATGTCGTCATGACCGTGCTCGCGCGCCTCCAGGACTTCGACGACCGCATCACCGAGGCCGCCTACGACCTCGGCGCGGGGCCGTGGTATGCGTTCTTCCACGTGGAGCTGCCCATCCTCCTCCCCGGCATCGTGGCGGGCGGCCTCCTCGCGTTCACCCTCTCCATCGACGACGTGGTGATCACCTCGTTCGTCAACGGCGCGGGCACGAACACCTTTCCCACCTACGTGTCGTCGATGACGAAGCACTCGAAGAACCTGCCCTCGGTCTTCGCGCTCTCGACGCTGATGCTCCTCTTCACATGTACGCTCGTAGGACTCTCCAAGCTGCTGACCGCGAAGAACCAAACCAAACTGAAAGGAAAATCGGAATGAAAACGCTGAAACTCAGGAACATCGCCGCCGCCCTCGCGGCGGGCGCCCTCGTCGCGGGCTGCTCGCAGTCCGAATCCTCCGTGGAGGGCGTGGACCTCTCCGCCCAGGCCCGCGCGGCCGCGGAGGCGAGCGGGTACGTGCCCCCGAACGGCGGGAAGGACGGCGGCGAGCTCCATGTCTACACGTGGAGCGACTACATCGCCCCCGACGTCCTCGCCGGCTTCGAAAAGGCGCTCGGCGTGAAGGTCGTCGTCGACACGTTCGACTCGAACGAGGCCATGTACGCGAAGCTCAAGGCCGGCGGCACGGGCTACGACATCCTCATGCCCAGCTCCTACCAGATCGCGCAGATGGCGAAGGACGGCATGCTGGAGAAGATCGACCACGCGAAGTGCCCGAACGTGAAGAGGAACTTCGACCCGTCCTTCACGAAGCAGATCATCGACCCCACGTTCGCCTACAACGTGCCGTACGCCGTCACCTACACGGGCTTCATGTACGCGAAGTGGAAGGTGCCCGCCGGCGTGGACGTCGCGAGCTGGAAGGCGCTCGCGAACCCCGCGTTCAAGGGGCGCCTCACGCTCCTCGACGACATCCGCGAGGTGATCGGCGGCGGGCTCATGAGCCTCGGCCACTCGATCAACTCGACGGATCCGAAGGAGATCGACGCCGCCGTCGCGGAAGTGCTCAAGTGGAAGGCGAACTCGCGCAAGTTCGACGCCGAGAGCTACAAGACCGAGGTCGCGAGCGGCGCGACGTGGATCGGCCACGGCTACTCGACCGATGCGACGCAGATCATCGTCGGCGACGAGGACGAGGGCATGGCCCCGCGCGACGACATCGGCTTCGCGCTGCCGAAGGAGGGCTTCACGATCGCGTTCGACGAAATGGTCATCGCGAAGGACGCCCGCCGGAAGGACCTCGCCTACGCCTTCATCAACTACATCTACGAGGGCGACGTCGCGAAGGTCAACATGGAGTACATCTGCGGACCGAACCCGGTGAAGCCCGGCATCGACCGGCTCGAACCCGACTACCGCAGGCTGATCGTCCTCGACGAGGCGCAGATCGCGCGCGGACAGGTGCTGCGCGGCTTCCAGGACAAGCCGGAGGTCCAGGGGCTCTACAACAAGGCCTGGGACCGCATCAAGGCCGGGGAGTAGGGACGTGGCGGACGAACTGAAGACGCCTCCTCACAGCGCGGAGGCCGAGCGGGGCATCATCGGTTCGATCCTGCTCGACACCCAGTTCGGCGAAGACGCCCGCGTGCTGGACCTCTGTCTGGCGCGCGGGCTCACGCCCGAATCCTTCTACGAGCCCCGCAACCGCATCCTCTACGAGACCTTCCGCGAGATGAGCGGCGCCTCCACGCCCATCGACGCGGTGACGCTGACGGACCGCCTGCGCGCGACGGGGCGGCTCGACGCCGTGGGCGGCGTGGCCGCCATCCAGGCCCTCGTCGACAACACGCCCACGAGCGCGCACGCCGAATACTACATCGACATCGTGCGGCAGAAGCACCTGCTGCGCACGATGATCCAGCGTGCCCGCGAGACCGAGGCGAAGTGCTTCGACGAGGCGCAGAGCGCGAACGCGGACATCCTGCTCGGCGAGGTCGAGAAGAACTTCCTCGAAATCGGCGGGTCCACCACGGTGCGGGCGGACTGGAAGACGGCGGTGGAGGCGACGTTCAAGGCAATGGACCGCCTCTTCGACGGCGGCGCCGACCAGTTCGACGGCCTGCCGACGGGCTTCAAGTACCTCGACGAGAAGATCATGGGGCTGAAGGCGGGGGACATGATCGTCGTCGCCGCCCGCCCGTCCGTCGGCAAGACCTCGCTTGCGATGAACATCGCCGAGTGCATCGCGCTCGGGCAGGACATCAACGGCATGCCGATGAAGGGCGAACACAACCGCCCGCACGCGGTCCTGATGTTCTCCCTCGAAATGAGCACGGAATCCCTCGCCAAGCGCATGCTCGCGGGCCGCGCCGGCGTGGACACCTGGCGCCTCCAGCGCGGCCTCCTCACCCACGACCAGCGCGTCGAGGCGAGCCAGCGCCTGATGAGCGCGATGGGCGCCCTGCGCGGCGCGCCCATCTACATCGACGACACGAGCGCCATCGACGTCTCCGACATGCGCGCGCGCGCGCGCCGCATGAAGCGGATGCACAACATCGAACTCATCGTGATCGACTATCTGCAGCTTGCGAACTGCCGCGAGTTCGCCCGCCAGGGTCGCCAGCTGGAGACGAGCCGCATCTCGGGCCAGATCAAGGCGATGGCGAAGGAGCTGAAGGTGCCGGTCATCGTCCTCTCGCAGCTCTCCCGCGCGAACGAGAAGGGGGACGACAAGGACGAGGTGCCGAAGCTCTCGCACCTACGCGACTCGGGCGCCATCGAGCAGGACGCCGACATGGTCTTCCTGCTGCGCCGCCCCTGCCGCTCGAAGACCGCCCAGTGGCACGACGACGAACTGCTCGCGATCGTGGACGTGGCGAAGAACCGAAACGGCGAAACGGGCGAGGTCGACCTCAACTTCTACAAGCAGGGCACGCGCTTCGGCGACCGCAAGCCGGGAACGCGCGGACAGAAGGCGCAGGACGCCGAGACCGCCGAGGCCGACGCCGCGACGGCCGAGGAGGTGATGGAGGTGCCGGGCGAGGCGTTCGCCCTCCCCGGCGACGCGCCCGTCAACCTCACGCAGGACCCGCTCTTCTGAACCTTCCCGTCCGGCGGCGCGTTCAATCCCTCGAAGGAGATTCAAGATGAAAAAGACGATTCTGGTCTGCATGCTCGCCGTGTGCGGGTGCGTCTACGCGGAGGGGAAGAAGGATGTCGCCGCCGCCATCGCGCGCGGCGTCGCCTTCCTCAGGACGCAGCAGGAGGCGGACGGCCACTTCAGCGACCCCCACATGCCCGCCCTCACGGCCCTGCCGCTCTGGGCGTTCGTCTGCGGCGGCGAGGGGAGGACGGAGGGCGCGAAGAAGGCGGCCGCGTTCGTCCTCTCCACGCAGCGTCCCGACGGCGGCTTCTACGTGCCGAAGCCCGGGCGCGGCGGCTCGGGGCTCGGGAACTACAACACGAGCGTCTGCCTGAGCGCGCTCTTCGAGAGCGGGCTCGCCCCGATGAAGGCGATCCTCGCCGCGCGCACGTACATCGCCGGCAGCCAGCTCACGGGCGACGACACGATGGCGGGCGGGTTCGGCTACGACCGCGCGTCGCGCCGGCGCTACGCGGACCTCTCGAACACGTCCTACGCGCTCGACGCGATGCGCCGCACCGAGGGGGCCGAGGACTTCCGTCCGAAGGGCGAGACGCGCGCGGACCTCAACTGGGAGAAGGCGCTCCAGTTCGTGACGCGCCTCCAGGAGACGCAGGGGGAGCGCGCGGGGGGTGCCGCGTACAACCTCCGCACGGCGCAGGCGGGCACGGAGACGAACCGGTCCGGGCGCGTCGCGCTGCGCGCCTACGGCTCGATGAGCTACGCGGCCGTTCTCTCGATGTGCCACGCGAAGCTCACGCGGTCCGATCCCCGCGTGAAGAGCGCACTCGACTACTGTTCGCGGTTCTGGACCGTGGACGAGAACCCCGGCATGGGCAGCCAGGGCCTCTACTACTACTACGACATCCTCGCGCGCGCCCTCTCCGTCGCGGGCGTCGCCGAGCTGGTGCAGCCCGACGGCCGCCGCGTTGACTGGCGGCGCGAGCTCGCCGCGAAGCTGCTGGCGCTCCAGAGGCCGGACGGCAGCTGGGTGAACGACAACAACCGCTTCTGGGAGAACGACCCCGTGCTCGCCACCTCCTTCGCGGTCCTCACGCTGGGGGTCTGCCGATGAGCGCCCCCGCCCTGAAGATGCGCGCGCTTCTCCTTGCAGGTCTCTGCGCGTGCCTCTGCGCGTTTGCCCGGCCGGTGTGCCTGGAGGGGATCTGCTATCCCTCCGAGGCGGCGGCGCGCGCCGCCGGCGTTTCGTCCGAGACGATCGCGCGGGCCCTGCAGGAGGAACATGGGGCCGATGCGTCCGCTCCGCGCGTCGCGATGGGCTACATGAAGCCCGACGCCTTTCTCGCCTTCCTTCGCGGCGGACCCGCGGCCGATGCCGACGCCCCGCTCGCGCGCCATTCCCTCGCCGTCGTCCTTTTGCTCGTGCTGCTGGGGGGGCTCGCCGCGAACCTCACGCCCTGCGTGCTGCCGCTTGTGCCGGTCAACCTCGTCCTTGTCGGGCGGGGTTGGCGGCGCGGTGCGGCCTATGGGCTCGGCATCGCGCTCGCCTACGGTTCGCTGGGGCTTGCGGCGGCGTTCGGAGGGCTTGCGTTCGGCGCCATCCAGTCGAACCCGTGGTTCAACGCCTTCGTCGCCGTCGTCTTCACGGTGCTGGGCCTTGCGATGGGCGAGGTGTTCTTCATCGACTTCACGAAATACCGGTTGCGCGTGACGGGGACGGGCGGACGGGTGCGCGGGCTGGGCGGTGTCTTCCTGCTTGGCGTGGGGGCGGCGGTCCTTGCGGGCGCGTGCGTGGAGCCGATCCTGCTCGCGACGCTCGTGCTGACCGCGAAGTGGTGCGCGGCGGGGAAGACCTGGGCGGTCGTGCTGCCGTTCATCCTCGGCGTCGGCATGGGCCTCCCCTGGCCGTTCGCCGCCGCCGGACTCTCCGTTCTACCGAAGCCCGGAGCGTGGATGCGCTGGGTGAACCGCATCTTCGCCCTCGTCCTCTTCGGCATGGCCGTTTGGTACGGGCGGCTTGCGTGGACGGGATTCCGGGGCCCGGCGGCGGAGACGGCGGCCGACCACCTTGCGGCGACGCCGGAGACGTGGGAGGCCGTGTTCGCCGGGGCACAGGCGAAAGGGCGGCCCGTGTTCGTGGACGTGTGGGCCTCCTGGTGCAAGAACTGCCTCGCGATGGAGCGGACGACCTTCCGCGCCCCCGAGGTCGTCCGGGCGCTCGCGCCGTTCACGGTCGTGCGCCTTCAGGCCGAAGATCCCGCCGCCTTCCAGAAGCTGAAGGACTTCGCCGGTCTCGGCATCAAGGGTTTCCCCGCGTTCGTGATCTTCCCGCGCGAACCGTGAGGCCCCTATTCCGCTAGCATGCCGCCACGAAGTCGTCGATGAGGTCGGCCATCGCGGGCTTGGCCGCCTGCGAGGCGGCCAGCACCTCCTCGTGGCAAAGCGGGGAGGGGGAGATGCCGGCGGCGAGATTCGAGACGAGGGCGAGCCCAGCGACCTGGAGGCCGCAGGCGTGGGCGAAGACGGCTTCGGGGACGGTGCTCATGCCCACGACGTCCGCGCCCATGTGGCCGTACATGTGGATTTCCGCCGGCGTCTCGAAGACGGGTCCGGAGGTGAAGGCGTAGATGCCCTCCATCACGCGCAGCGCGCGGCGGTTGGCGGCGGCGTGGAGGACGTCGCGCAGGTGCTGCGTGTAGACGGCCGTCATGTCCGGGAAGCGGGGGCCCCAGTCGGGGTTGTGCGGACCGATGAGCGGGTTGAGGCCGACGGTGTTGATGTGGTCGCGCAGGATCACGAAGTCGCCGGGGCGGAGCGCGGGGTTGAGTCCGCCGGACGCATTGGTCAGCAGAAGTTTTCCGCAGCCCATGCGCCGGGCGAGTTCGACGGGGAGGACGACGGCCTCCCAGCCGACGCCCTCGTACCAGTGGCGCCGGCCGCAGAACGCGAGGACGCGCCGTCCGCCGCGCTGGTAGAGGCGCAGTTCGCCGGCGTGCCCGGCGACGGTGGGGACGCCGAACCCGGGGATGTCCGAATACGGGATGCGCACGAGCGTCCTGTCGCACGTGAGCGCGTCGCCCCAACCGCTGCCCAGCACGATGGCGAGGTCGGGCGGGCGGGTGAAGCAGGCATCGGGAAGCGCGGCGGCGGCTTTATCGAAGAACGTTCTGTCCATTCCAGGTGATCCTTCCGTTGAAGGCCGTCAGGACGGGCCAGGCGTCGAAGCGCATGCCCGTGAACGGCTGGTTGGTGGAGCGGGTGTTGAAGGTTTCCGGATCGACGGCCTTCCCCGCGTGGAGGTCGAGGACCGTGAAGTTGGCGGCGGGGTCGGCAATCTCTTCGCCGAGCAGGGCGGCGGGGCCGGTCGTCCAGCGCGCCACCCAGTCGGCGGGGGCCATGCCCTCTTCGACGACGAGGACCTGCCAGGTGATGGCGGCGGCGGTTTCGAGGCCCACGATGCCGTTCGCGCCCGCGCGGAAGCCGCCCGCCTTGCGTGCGGCGGAATGGGGTGCGTGGTCGGTCGCGAGAACGCCGATCGTGCCGTCCTTGACGGCGGCGCGGAGCGCGGCGACGTCTTCGCGGGAACCGAGGGGCGGGGCCATCTTCCAGTTCGCGTCGTCGCCGGGGATGTCGTCGCAGGAGAGGAGCAGGTGGTGCGGGGTCGCCTCGCCGGTGACGGGAAGCCCCTCGCGTTGGGCGTCGCGGATGAGCGCGACCGTCCCCGCGCAGGAGATGTGCTGGATGTGGAGGGCGCAGCCCGTCACGCGGCAGAGGGCGATGTCGCGCCGCACGGCCTCGATCTCGGCGGCGGGCGGCAGGGTGGGAAGGTGGAAACGGCGGGCGACGGGCGCGTCGCGCAGGACGCCGCCCGCCGCGCGGGCGGGCGCGAGGGCGTGCTGCATGACGGGGCGGTGGAGCTTTGCGGCGCGGCGCATGGCCGCCTCCATCACATGGGCGTCCTCGACGAACGAACCGTCGTCCGTGAACGCGACGGCCCCGGCGGTGGCCAGCGCCTCCAGGTCGGCGACCTCCCGGCCGAGCCGTCCCTTCGTGATGCAGGCCGAGGGGGCGATGCGCACGGGAAGGGCGGTATCTTCGATCTGCTCGCGCAGCCAGGCGGACGTGTCGCCGGCGGGGGTCGTGTTCGGCATCGTGGTGACGCAGGTGAAGCCGCCCGCCGCCGCCGCCGCCGCGCCCGTCGCGCGCGTCTCGGCCTCCGGCTGGCCCGGGTCGCGGAAATGGACGTGGACGTCGCGCAGGCCGCCCGGCACGACGAAGTAGCGGCGTGGATCGTTGAACTCCCTGAGCACTTCTTCAAACATGGCGATATGATACCATATTTCCGTTCGCTGCGATGCACCCGCACGGGGCCCAGGTTTCAGGTTTCAGGTTTCAGGTTTTAGGTTTTAGCTACGGGAGGGACGCGCTCCTGCGCGTCCGGACGGCCCGGCACGCGAAATACCCGCGCCGCCCTCGGTGCGTGGCGCTGTGGGGCGGCCCGTTCGGACGCCACGCGCCGAGGGCGGCGCGGGTCCTTCGCGTTCGGACACCACGCGCGTCCGGGGTGCCCTGTTGCCGGGATGCCGTGATTTGTGTAAACTGTCGAAACACGGATGATGAAACGTATGATCTAAAGGATGAGGACATGATGAGAAAGAACCTGTTCGGAACCCTGTGCGCGCTGGTCGTTTCGGGTGTGGCGGTGGCGGCCACGCCGCGCATGTCGTTGCGGCTGCGGGGCCCCCATACGGCGACGGAGGAGCAATGGCGGGCGACCTATGGGGCGCTCGCGGCGAACCCCGGTTGCTGCGACGAAGTGTGGTTCTCGACGGGAATCGGCGTGCCGCCGCTCGCCTGGCACCGCGCCCAGGCGGCGCGCCTCGTGAAGGCGGCCGGGGACCTGCGGAAGATCGGCGTGATGCCGAGCCTCCAGTTCCAGGCGACGCTGGGGCATTCCGACGCCATTTCCGCGAGCGAGGACTGTTCGGCGAAGGACTGGACGGGGTGGACCGGGTCGACGGGCGTCGAGGACCGGTACTGCAACTGTCCGCGCCAGCCCGCCTTTCTCGCCTACGTCCGCGAGATGGCGCGGATCTACGCGGCGTTCCGTCCGGGCAGCGTGTGGATCGACGACGACCTGCGCATCTCCAACCACGCCCCCGCAACGGTGAAGTCCCGCCTCGGCTGCTGGTGCGCAACCTGCCTGGCGGCGTTCAACGCGGAGACGGGCGGGAACTGGACGCGGACGTCGCTCGATGCGGCGTTGGCGCGGGATGCCGCGCTCGCCGCCCGCTGGAAGGCCTTTTCCGTCCAGTCGATCGCGCAGGTCGCGCGCGTGATCGCGGAGACGTTCCACCGGCTCTCGCCCGAAACGACGATGGCGTACCAGCACTGCTTCGACGAGGGGTCGGTCGATACGGTGCGCGCCGTCACGGCGGCGCTTGCGCAGGCGAGCGGACGGCCGACGGGGCTGCGTCCGGGAGGCGGCTTCTACTACGACCTCAATCCGTCGGACCAGGTGGTGAAGAGCCTCACCGCCGCGCGCTTCCGCGCGCGTGTCGCCGATCTGCCGGACGTGGGGACATGGTGCCCCGAGGTCGAAAGCTGGCCGCGCGCCTACGGGAGCCGCAGTGCGCAGAGCGCGCTCGTCGAGAGCTTCACCGCACTCGCCTACGGCTTCAATTCGACGAGCCTGCTGCTCCTGGACACGCGCTATGAAACGGACGACCTCTATGCGCGGACCATCCTGAAGCCGCTTGCGGCGGCCGCCCCCGTCCTCGTCGGTTACGCACAGGCGAACGAGGGGACGGTGCCCGCCGGTTTTTCGGCGGACGCCCTTGCGCCCGGCCGTCTCTACCGCTTCGCGCTTTCGGGCATTCCCGTGCTGCCCGGCGTGGGACGCAGCCTGGGCGCGCTGACGGCGGCGGACCTGAAGCTCGACGTCTGCACGACGGGATCGAAGACCGTCCAGTCCCTGCGCGATGCGCTTGATGCGCGCGTGGGCGGAACGCCTGCCGTCGTGGAGTCGCCGTTCGTGGGGCTCATGGCGCCGCATGTCACGGCGGCCACCGGCGCGCTCCGCACCGTGGCGCTGCTCAATACGCGCATTGACGTGCAGGGCCCGCTTACGTTGCGCCTTCGCGGCGTCCCGGCGGGGGCGACGGCCGTGTGGCGCGAGATGCGGCGTGCGCCGGTTCCGCTCGTCCTTTCCCGCGAGGGCGCGCTGTCCCGGGTGACGATCCCCGAAATCGGCGCATGGAACGGCGGATACGTCGATCTGGTGGAAGCGTCAAAATAATTTAAAAATAATTTGTCAGAATGCCTGTAAGATTTCTCCTCTCTCAACGTGTAATAGGTATGAAGAGAGCGAGAGAGATGGAGTTGTTTCAGGCATTCCTGACACTGGCGGCGGCCTGCACGGTGGCCGGTCTGCGGCCCACATCGGGTCGGCAGATCTGCCGCGATGCACAGGGGCGGATCCCGAGAACCGCGTCCAAGGATCATTATGGCAGGACGGTCTACTGCGATGTGCGGGGGGAGAACGTGGGGGCTTCCCTGACTGACAGCTACGGCAAGACGATCTACCGTGATGCGCAGGGGCGGGACATGGGATCCGCCCTGACCGACTGCTACGGTAGGACAACCTATTACGACGCATGCGGGCGAGTCATTGGTTCGTCTACGGCGGATCACCTCGGAAAGACCGTCTGCCGTGATGCACAGGGCCGCATCCTGGGAGAGGGACCTAAAGCACTTCCACGTCTGGAACATGTACCCGCGCCGCCCCGGCGCGTGGCGGAGAAAGGGTCTGCAAAAGGCATAAGGGAGGGGGAGGACCCAGATTGACGTCACGCGCCGGGGCGGCGCGGGTACAACGGAGTGTGCGCCATGCCCGCACAGTATGCCATTTCGGCTCACTGACAGGCCGTTTTGAACTGCGGGATTTCGTTTCGGAGCGCTGGCACGGTTCTTGCTTGTGAAAGGGCGAAGGAGACGAAAACATGAATGCTGATAAATACACGACGAAGGTCCGCGAAGCGATCGAGGCGGCGCAGAACGTGGCACGACACCACGGCCAGCAGCAGATCGACGTGGAACATCTGCTTTTTGCCCTTGTGAAGGACTCGCAGGGGCTTATTCCGAACCTGTTTGCGAAAATGGGCGCGGGGACGGGTCCGCTCACGGCGCGCCTTGAACAGGCGATCAACGACAAGCCGCGGATCACGGGGAACGTGGAGATGGACAAGGTGTACATCTCGAACGACCTCGCGAACGTGCTGATGCACGCCGAGGATGCGGCGCGCACGATGAAGGATGAGTATGTCTCGGTGGAGCATCTGGTCCTGGGCATGCTGGACGACGGGAACACGCCCTGCGCGAAGATGCTGAAGGACGCGGGCGTGGAGAAGAAGAACTTCCTGGAGGCGCTGCGGGCCGTGCGCGGCAACCAGCGCGTCACGACCGACAACCCGGAAGGGCAGTACGAGGCGCTGAAGAAATACGGTACCGATCTCGTGGAACTCGCACGGGCGGGCAAACTCGACCCGGTCATCGGCCGCGACACGGAGATCCGCGACGTCATCCGCATCCTCTCGCGCAAGACGAAGAACAACCCGGTCCTCATCGGCGAGCCCGGCGTGGGCAAGACGGCCATCGTGGAAGGGCTGGCGCAGCGCATCGTGCGCGGCGACGTGCCCGAGGGGCTGAAGGACCGCACGGTCTTCTCGCTCGACATGACGGCGCTCATGGCGGGCGCGCAGTACCGCGGCCAGTTCGAGGAGCGCCTGAAGGCCGTCCTGAACGAGATCCGCGCGGCGAACGGGCGCATCATCCTCTTCATCGACGAGATCCACACGATCGTGGGCGCGGGCAAGACCGAAGGCTCGCAGGACGCGGGCAACATGCTCAAGCCGATGCTCGCGCGCGGCGAGCTGCACTGCGTGGGCGCGACGACGCTCGACGAGTACCGCAAGTACATGGAGAAGGACGCGGCGCTTGAACGCCGGTTCCAGCCCGTGCAGGTGGATCCGCCCTCGGAGGAGGACACGGTGTCGATCCTGCGCGGCCTCAAGGAGCGCTTCGAGAAGTACCACAACGTCCACATCCGCGACGAGGCGCTGGTGAGCGCGGTGACGCTCTCCGCGCGCTACATCCAGGACCGTTTCCTGCCGGACAAGGCAATCGACCTCCTCGACGAGGCGTGCGCCTCGATCCGTACGGAGATGGACTCCTGCCCGGCCGAACTCGACGAGATCTCGCGCCACGTGCGCCGTCTCGAAATCGAGGAGATCGCGCTCGCGAAGGAGACGGACGACGCCTCGAAGAAGCGCCTCGACGAACTGCGCAAGGAACTCGCCGAGGAGAAGGCGAAGGCGGACGCGATGACGGCGCGCTGGAAGAACGAGAAGGCCTCGCTCGAAGAGGTGAAGAGCGTGCGCGCGAAGCTGGACGAGGCGCGCCTCGCGTTCGACGCCGCGCTCGCGGCGGGCGACAACGCGAAGGCCTCGCAGCTCAAGTACGGCCTCATTCCGGACCTTGAGAAGAAGCTGCGGGAACACGAGGCGGACATCCAGAAGGAGGGCGGCTCGCAGCTCCTGCGCGAGGAGGTAACGGCGGATGAAATCGCCGAGGTCGTCTCGCGCTGGGCGGGCATCCCCGTGACGAAGCTCATGGAGGGCGAGCGGGCGAAGCTGCTGAAGCTGCCCGAGACGCTGCACGAGCGGGTCATCGGCCAGGACGAGGCGGTGGACGCCGTGGCGGACGCGGTGCTGCGTTCGCGCGCGGGCGTCAAGAACCGCCAGCGTCCCGTGGGCGCGTTCCTCTTCCTGGGGCCGACCGGCGTGGGCAAGACCGAACTTGCGAAGGCGCTCGCGAGCGAGCTCTTCGACGACGAGAGCGCGATGGTGCGCATCGACATGAGCGAATACATGGAGAAGCACAACGTGTCGCGTCTCGTGGGCGCGCCCCCCGGCTACGTCGGCTACGAGGAAGGCGGCCAGCTCACGGAGGCCGTGCGCCGCAAACCGTACTCGGTCGTCCTGCTCGACGAGATCGAGAAGGCGCACCCGGACGTCTTCAATCTGCTGCTGCAGGTGCTGGACGACGGCCGCCTGACCGACTCGCACGGGCGGACGGTGAGCTTCAAGAACGCCGTCGTGATCATGACCTCCAACGCGCCGAAGGAATCGCTGAAGACGATCTTCCGTCCGGAATTTCTCAACCGCCTGGACGAGATCCTGGAGTTCAAGTCCCTCACGGAGGACCAGATCAAGGCCATCGTGAAGCTGCAGCTGAAGGATTTCGCGAAACGGCTGGCGGAGCAGGAGGTCGGGTTCGAAATCGACGAAAAGGGCCTTGCGGTGCTCGCGAAGGACGGCTATGACCCGGCCTACGGGGCGCGGCCCGTGAAGCGCGCGATCCAGCGCGACCTCGAAACGCCGGTCGCCCGTGCGCTCATCGCCGGAAAGTACCCGCCCGGCTCGACCGTGAAGGTCTCCGCCCGCGCGGGCGCGCTCGTCCTCCAGTAGGACGATGCGGCCTTGGTGGCCCCCGTCTGCGTACTTGCCAGATGGGGGCCATTTTGATAGACTATCCCCATCTTTCTTTCAACGGCTCCGTGCGAAGATGGCACGGGGCCCACAAACCATAAAAGGGATAGTCATGAAGAAGTTGATGATCGTCGCCGCCGTCCTGACGGCCGGCGTGGTGTGTGCGCAGGAAGCGGAGACCAAGACCGAAAACGCCGAGGCGGAGCCGGTGCTGGAGAAGTCGGACGATCCCATCGTGTGGGGCTCCGGCAACTACGGCATGTACTCGGGCTACCAGCTCTACGGTTCGCTCGTCAACTCCGAGCCGACGATGCAGGGGTACGTGGAAATCAACTTCAACATTCCTGGCGAAATCGACTATTTTGGCAATCTTGGCTACCTCGGCGTGGGCGTGTGGTCGAACACCGACCTGACGGACAAGCGCCGCGACAGCTACGGTAAGGCGTTCAACGAATGGGACTACAACGTCCACTACGGCAAGACGTTCTGGTTCGACGACAACGACACGTGGGGTCTCGACTACCGCGCGTCGGTCGTGTGGTACTACTATCCCCACCGCCGCCACCACAAGATGAACGGCTCGACGGCGACGACGATGGACTTCAACCACTCGCTCGCCCTCCTCAACCCCTACCTCGTGCCGTTCGTCGACTTCGTGCATGAGTACCACGAGAACAACGCCGACCTCATCCAGTTCGGCGTCAAGCGCGCGTTCAAGCCCTGCGACAAGCTCACGCTCACGCCGTCCGTCACGTTCGTCTACCGCGACCACCGCTACAACTGGTGCTTCCCGACGGCGGGCTTCACGGAGTTCCACAACGGCGGCATGGCCACGATGAAGTGGATGCTCGACGCGAACTACCAGCTCACGGAACACTTCGGCCTCTTCGCGAAGGTGGCCTACTGCTCGATCATCGACAGCGACCTGCGCGACGCGGCCGACCACGGTTCGGGCGCCGACTACGGCCAGTACAAGGACTTCGCCTGGGGCGGCTTCGGCATCACCGTCAAATTCTAAGGGACGCTGCACGTGAAGCCGTGAACATACGACGGGCGGAAGGGGGAGGGTTCCCTTTCCGCCTCTCGTTATTGCAGACCCCCGGCCGCGACAAGCGCGGCCCTCCCCGTTTCGCTCCCCCTCTTAACCCAGCCCAGAAAATAATTCAACCATTTAACCATTTAATAATTTAACTACTTAACCACTTAACACTTAACCACTTAACCACTTAACTACTTAACCACTTAACTACTTAACCACTTAATTCTCCATGACCACGATTCTCCACCATCCCCTCGTCGACCACCGCATGACGCTCATGCGCGACCAGTCGACGCCCCCGAAGCTGTTCCGAGAGCTTGTGAACGAGATCACCGAGTTCCTGGCGTTCGAGGCGCTGAAGGATCTTCGCACGAAGCCCGTCGAGGTGCAGACGCCCGTCGCGAAGACAACGGGGCGGCGGATCGACGAGCGGATCGTCCTCGTGCCGATTCTCCGCGCGGGCATGGGAATGCTGGACGCGATGCTCCATGTCCTCCCCTACGCGAAGGTGGGCGTGCTTGGGATGCAGCGCAACGAGGAGACGGCGGAGCCCGTGCCCTACTACGCGAAGGTGCCGCCGGCGAAGGACGACGAACTCGCGATCGTGATCGATCCGATGTTCGCGACGGGCGGTAGTGCCGTCGACGCCGTGGGGCAGCTCAAGAAACTCGGCTACAAGAAGATCATCTTCCTCAACCTCGTCTCCGCGCCGGAAGGGATCGCGCACTTCGAGGAACATCATCCCGACGTGCCCGTCTACACGGCGGCGAAGGACGAGCGGCTGAACGCGCACTACTATATCGTGCCGGGTCTGGGGGATGCGGGCGACCGCATCTTCGGAACGCTGTAGAAAATGACCGGTTGGCGCGCCATGTCCTTCTTGTCCCCGATGCTCCGTCTCTCCCTCCTGCTGTCGCTGGTCGGGCTGTTCGTCGCGGGGTGTTCCGACACGGCCGCGCCGGTCGTCGATCCGTCGGCTCCGCTCGTCTTCCTCACGCACCCGACGACGCCGCCGTGCTGCTGGACGAACGCGGCGGGGCAGTGCGAGGGGACGGACGTCGATCTCGCGCGGCGCATCGCCGCGCGTCTCGCGCGTCCGCTCGTCGTCGAGGCCGTCGCCTTCGAGGAGATCATCCCGCGGCTCAAGGCCGGGACGGCCGACTTCGGCATCGCGACGATCACGATCACCGAGGCGCGGCGGCGCGACGTCGAGTTCTCCGTCCCCTACGCGACGGGCGGGAACTGCTTCCTCTACCGGGCGGACGGTCCGCGCCCGCGCATGTCGCAGATCGCGTCCCTCCGCGTGGGCGCCGAGCCCGGCACGACGGGCGACCTCTACCTCTGCAACCACGGGGCGGACCCGGTGCGCTTCGCGCGCGTGACGGACGCCGTGGCCGCGCTGAGGCGGGGCGAGGTGGACGCGATCTTCTTCGACGCCGTGCCCCTTAGGAGCTGGGCGGCGCAGTCCGGCGGGCGTCTCGTCGCCTCCCCCCTCGAAACGCGCGAGGGCTACGGCGTCGCCGTCAACCGGCGCCGTCCGGACGTGCTGGCCGCCGCGAACGCCGTCATTGCGGAGGGGAAGGCGAAATGACCGCACGCCGCAGCCTGAACCTCAAGCTCGCGCTGAGCATTGTCCTCGCCTTCGCCGTCTCGATGGCGGTGACGTGGTTTGTCCACGACCGCCTGGCCGCGCGCGAGGCCGACCGCCTCATCGACAGCGCGTTTTCGGACGTGGAGATGGAGATCCGCTCGCGCGTCAACGCGCGCCTCGTCCGCCAGGCGATGGCGGTGCGCGAGCGCCTGGAGGACGGCGCGAAGACGGACGTCCTCTCCCTGCGCGCCCTCGCGCGCGAGCTGCGCCTCACCGAGATCTGCATCGCCGACGCGAAGGGCGTCATCGTCCAGTCCTCCGAGCCCGTCTACCTCGGCTTCGACTTCACGAAGGCGGAGGGGCAGGCGGCCGAGATGATGTGCCTGATCGACGGGCAGGTCACGGAGTTCTGCCAGGCCTTCCAGCCCAATTCCGCCAGGGGCTCCTGGCGCAAGTACGTTGGCGTGTGGCGGCCCGAGGGCGGCTTCGTCGAGATCGGCTGCGACGGCGCCTCGCTGCGCGCGCTCGCGCGCTCGTCGCTCGTCGGCCTCTCCCGCAACTGGCACGTCGGCGGGACGGGCGGCATCGTCGTCACGACGCCGTCCGACCTCGTCCTCTCCGACTACGCCCGTCCGAACCGCGAGGGGACGCTGTGGACGGGGCCGGAGGCCGGCTTCCACTGGAAGCGGCGCGAGATCGACAGTTTCCCCGTCTACGTGATGATCCCGCGGGCCGCCGCCGCCGTCACGCGCAACGTCCTCATCGGCGCGACGGCCGTCCTCAACGCCGTCGCGCTCGCGTTCGTCGCCATTCTCGTCGGGTTCGTCATCTCCGCGTTCGTGCGGCGGCAGATCCGCGAGCAGACCGAACGCGACCTCAAGATGGCGGCGGACATCCAGGCTTCCGCGATGCCGAGCGTCTTCCCGCCGTTCCCGGACGAGACGGCGTTCGACGTCTACGCGGGCATGAAGCCGGCGAAGGAGGTCGGCGGCGACTTCTACGACTTCTACTTCACGGGCCCGAAGACGCTCGTCTTCCTCGTCGCCGACGTGAGCGGAAAGGGCGTGCCGGCGGCGATGTTCATGATGCGCGCGAAGACGCTCCTGAAGGGCGCGGCCCAGACGGGCAAGCCGCTCGCCCAGGTCGTCGCCGAGACGAACGACGCCCTCTGCGAGGGAAACGAGGCGAACATGTTCGTGACGGCCTGGATCGGCGAACTCCACCTCGACACGGGCGTCGTCGTCTACGTGAACGCGGGCCACAATCCGCCCGCCTGGCGGAGCGCGGGGGCGGTCACCTACCTGCGCGGCACGCCCGGGCTCGTCCTCGGCGCGATGGCGGGCGTCCCCTACCGCAGCCACGAGGTGCGGCTCGCCCCCGGCGACGCGCTCTACCTCTACACGGACGGCATCACCGAGCAGCCGAACGCCGCCGGGGAGCTGTTCGGCGAGGCGCGCCTCCTCGACATCCTCAAGGCCGCGCCGCCGCGCCAGCAGGAGCTTCTGGAGAAGGTGCTCGCGGCCGTCGCCGCGCACGCCGGCGCGGTCGAGCAGGCGGACGACTGCACGCAGCTCGCGCTCCGCTACCGGGGCTGCGCCGAGGCCGTCGAGCACGCCTACAAGCCGACGATGGAGGGCCTGAAGCAGGCGACGGCGGACCTGGAGGCCGCGCTCGCGGACGTCCCGCCGCGGCAGCAGATGACGCTCATGGTCGCGGCGGACGAAATCTTCGCGAACATCGTGCGCTATTCGGGCGCGACGGCCTGGTCGCTGCGCGTGGAGCTTTCGCGGCATCCCGACAGCGTGCGGCTCGTCTTCACGGACGACGGCACGCCGTTCGACCCGCTCGCGAAGCGCGACCCCGACACGACCCTCTCCGCCGAGGAGCGCACGGTCGGCGGCATGGGCATCCTCATCGTGAAGAAGACGATGTCCCCCGTCACCTACTCGCGACGGTGCGGACACAACGTGCTGACGATGGGGCTGACGTACGGGACATGACGCGGAACCGGAAAACAAGGATCTCAAAGAGGTAGGACAGAACATGGACATTGCCAAGAAGACGGAAGGCGGGCGGACGGTCATTTCGGTGACGGGCCGCGTGGACACGACGACGGCGCCGGAGCTGGACGCCGGGCTGAAGCTGGAGGGGACCGAGACGCTGACGCTCGACCTCGCCGGCGTCCCCTACATGAGCTCGGCGGGCCTCCGCTGCCTCCTCACCGCCCAGAAGACGATGATGGCGGGCGGCGGTTCGATGACCATCGTGGGCGTCCAGCCGGCCGTGCGGGAAGTCCTCGACATCACGGGCTTCAGCGGCATCCTCACGCTGGCCTGATGGATTGACCAACCACAACGAAAGAAGAACGACATGCTCAAGAAACTGTTCAAGCTCGACGAGAACAAGACGACGGTCAGGACCGAACTCGTCGCGGGCCTCACGACGTTCATGACGATGGCGTACATCCTCGCCGTGAACCCGAACATCCTCTCGGTGGCGGGCATCCCGCGCGGGGGCGTGTTCATCGCGACGTGCCTGGCCGCCGTTGTCGGCACGCTGCTGATGGCGTTCATGTCGAACTACCCGTTCGCGCTCGCGCCGGGCATGGGCCTCAATGCGTTCCTCACCTTCGGCGTCTGCCTCGGCATGGGCTACAGCTGGCAGTTCGCGCTCCTCGCGGTGTTCGTGGAGGGCCTTGTGTTCCTCGCGCTCTCCCTGACGCCCGTCCGCGAGGCGATCTTCAACTGCATCCCGTTCACGCTCAAGAAGGCGGTGGCGGCCGGCATCGGCCTCTTCATCTGCTTCATCGCGCTGCAGACGGCGAAGATCATCGTCAACAACGACGCCGTGCTCGTGGGGCTCGTGAGCTTCAAGAACGCGCCGTTCCACACGCAGGGCATCTGCGCGCTCCTCGCGATCGTCGGGACGGTCTTCACGGGCGTCATGATGGCGCACCGCGTGAAGGGGGCGATCCTCTTCGGCATCTTCCTCACCTGGGGGCTCGGCATGTTCTGCCAGGCTCTGGGCGTCTACGTGCCGGATGCGGAAAAGGGCTACTTCTCGCTCTACCCGGTCCTCACGTTCGCGGGCATCGCCGACTCGTTCGCGCAGTTCAAGCAGACCTTCTGCGCCGTGTTCGACCCGGCGGGCTGGACGCACAAGGGCGATCCGAACACGGGCTGGGCGCTCGTCAAGGGACTCGACTTCTTCGTCGTCATGTTCGCGTTCTTCTTCGTGGACCTCTTCGACACGCTGGGGACGCTGATCGGCGTCTCGATGAAGGGCGGCTTCCTCACGAAGGAGGGCAAGCTGCCGCGCATCTCGGGCGCCCTGTGCGCGGACGCGATCGCGACCTCGGTCGGCGCCGTCTTCGGCACCTCCACCACGACGACCTACGTCGAGTCCGCCTCGGGCGTGATGGTGGGCGGCAGGACGGGCCTCACGGGCGTGACGACGGCCGTCCTCTTCCTCGCGGCGATCGTCTTCGCCCCGATCTTCCTCGCGGTGCCGGCCTTCGCGACGGCCCCCGCGCTCATCATCGTCGGCTACCTGATGCTCTCGTCCGTCGTCGAGATCGACTTCAACGACGCCGGCGAGGCGATCCCCGCGTTCCTGACGGTCGCGGTGATGCCGTTCTCGTATTCGATTTCGGACGGCATCATGGCGGGCGTCATTTCCTACACGCTCATCAACCTCATCGCGGGCAAGACGAAGAAGATCCACTGGATCATGTACGTCCTCACCGTCGTCTTCATCGCGAAGTACGCGCTCATGTGAGGCGGGCGAGGGACTGGAACGACACGGAGATCTTTGAAAATAAGGAGAAGAAGCGATGGAACGGGAACAGGAGAGGGCGCCGCAGGCGCATGGAACGGAATCAACGAACGCGGGGGCGCCTTCGGACGCCATCTACGACGCCCGCGTGCTGGGGCTCCCGAAGATGGGGCTCCTCGGCGTGCAGCACCTGTTCGCCATGTTCGGCGCGACGGTGCTCGTGCCGCTTTTGACGGGGCTCAGCGTCTCGTCCACGCTTCTCTTCGCCGGTCTCGGCACGCTCCTCTTCCACCTCCTCACGAAGCGGATGGTGCCGGCGTTCCTCGGGTCGAGCTTCGCGTTCCTCGCGGGCTACTTCGCGCTGACGGGGATGGCGGGCAAGCCGGGCTGGGAGGGGCTTGACAAGACGACGCTCCTGGCCTACGCCTCGGTGGGCGTGTGCGTGGCCGCGTTCATCTACGTGGTCGTGTCGGGTCTCGTGAAGGCGTTCGGCGTGAAGACGGTCATGCGGTTTTTCCCGCCGGTCGTGACGGGGCCGATCATCATCGGCATCGGGCTCGTTCTCTCGCCCGTCGCGGTGAACAGCGCGTCCACGTGCTGGCCGGTGGCGCTCGCGGGCATCGTGGCGGTGATCGTGGCGTCCGTGTTCGGCAAGGGCATGGTGAAGATCATCCCGATCCTCATCGGCGTGCTGGTCTCCTATCTGACGGCGGTCGTGCTGGGGAACTGGTGCGGCGTGGCATCCGCCGCCGTGGACTTCTCGAAGATCGGCGCGGCGCCGTGGATCGGTCTGCCGTTCCACTGGAACGAGACGGTGTTCCCCGTCCTCGCGCACGCGGGGGACAACGCGGGGCGCATCCTTTCCGCCGTCTTGATCGTGGCGCCGCTCTCGGCCGCCACGATGATGGAGCACGTGGGCGACATCTCGGCGATCTCCTCCACGGTGGAGCGCAACTACTTCGCGAACCCGGGCCTCCACCGCACGCTCGCGGGCGACGGCCTCGCGACGCTCCTCGCGGCGCTCTTCGGCGCGCCGGCGAACACGACCTACGGCGAGAACACGGGCGTCCTCTCGCTCTCGAAGGTGTACGACCCGCGCGTGATCCGCATCGCGGCGGTCCTCGCGATCCTGCTCGCGTTCTGCCCGAAGTTCGCGGCGGTGATCACGACGCTGCCGGCGGCGACCGTGGGCGGCGTCTCGTTCATCCTCTACGGCATGATTTCCGCCGTGGGCGTGCGCAACCTCGTGGAACACCAGGTGGACTTCTCGAAGCCGCGCAACATGCTCATCTGCGCCGTCTCGATCGTCTGCACGCTCGGCATCAGCTTCTCGAAGGCGGGCGCGGTCACGTTCGACCTCGGCACGGCGAAGATTTCCCTTTCGGGCCTCGCGGTGGGCGCGCTGATCGGCATCTTCCTCAACGCGGCGCTGCCGGGCAAGGACTACGCCTTCTCGGAGACGGAGCCGAACATGAAGGACCCCGAGCGCTTCGGCGGGCCGAAGGCCGGGAAATGAGGGCGGGTGCGAGCCGTGAAGAAGCTTGAGGAGTATGTGTTCTCGATTCCGGACTTTCCGAAGGCCGGCATCCTGTTCCGCGACGTGACGGGCGTCCTCGCCTCCGGCGAGGGCTTCCGCCTCGCGGTGGATGCGTTCTGCCGCCGTCTGGAGGGCGTCGACTTCGACCTTGTCGTGAGCATGGAATCGCGCGGCTTCCTCTTCGGCGCGCCCGTGGCGTGCCGCCTGGGGAAGGGCTTTGTGCCCATCCGCAAGCCCGGCAAGCTGCCGCGCGCGACGATCGCCGAGGACTGCGTGCTCGAATACGGCACGACGCGCCTCGAAGTCCACCGCGACGACATCCATCCCGGACAGCGGGTCGTCGTGATCGACGACCTGCTCGCGACGGGTGGCACGGCCGAGGCCGCCGCGAAGCTCGTGGAGCGGCTGGGCGCCACGGTCGTGAAGATGGCTTTTCTCATCGAGCTCGTGGACCTTGGCGGCCGCGTGAAGCTCGCGAAGTACCCCGTGGACGGCGTGATCGGCTTCCCGGGACATTGACGATCAGAGAGGACCGAAGATTGAAGATGGTGACGCGAAGACAGGGACGCGAATGGGCGCTGCAGCTGCTCGTCCAGTTCGACCTGAACCCGCCGCTCATGGCGGAGAACGACATCCCGGTGTTCTGGGAACTGCAGACCGAGCTTGAAGCCGAGGCGCGGGCCGAGGGAGAGGGCGTGAAGGCCGTCTTCACCGACGCCGACCCCCGCGTCCAGGCCTCGCTCGCCGAGGCGAAGGCGTTCGCCGAGGAGCGCGTGCGCGGCGTGCTGGCGGAGCGGCATGCGCTCGACGCGAAGATCGAGCTCTTCCTCCGCAACTGGGCGCTCTACCGCCTTGGAACTGTGGAGCGCAACGTGCTGCGGATCTGCGCGTGGGAGCTGATCCACTGCCCGGACATCCCCGCGCCGATTCTCGTGAACGAGGCGGTCGATCTCGCGAAGTTCTTCTCCGAGACGAAGAGCGGCAAGTTCGTGAACGGCGTCCTCGACAAGCTCGCAAAGGACCTCCGCAGCCCGAAGGCCGAGACGTTCACGCCGCCTGGGGCGTGAGACGGCGCGCCCGTATGAAAGCCGAAGGAGACCAGGAACAGCCGTTCATGGCGCGGGCGTGGGCGCTCGCGCTGAAGAGCTGCGGGCACACGCGCCCGAACCCGCCCGTCGGCGCCGTCGTCGTGCAGGGCGGACGGATTGTCGGCGAGGGCCGCCACCGCCGCTGCGGCGGCGACCATGCCGAGGCCGCCGCGCTCAAGGACGCCGCCCGCCGGCTTCCGGGGATTGATTTCCACACGGCGGCGCCCGCCACCGTCTACTGCACGCTGGAGCCGTGTTCGAAGCCCGGGCGCGTGGGGGCGTGCTGCGACGCCCTCATCGCGGCGGGCGTGAAGCGGGTCGTCTGGGCGTGCCCGGACCCCAATCCGACGAACCGGGGCCGTGCCGCGCGCGTCCTCCGCCGGGCGGGCATCGATACGGCCTGCTGGGCGCAGGAGCGGAGCGTTGCCCGGCGCACGCTCGCCCGGGACATCTGGGCGACGACGCTGCGTCCCTTCGCGAAGCACGTCACGACGGGCCTTCCCTATGTGACGGTGAAGCTGGCCCTGTCGCTGGACGGACGCATCTGCGACACGATGGGACAGGCGCGGTGGATTTCCGGGCCGGCGTCCCTGCGCGAGACGGCGACCTGGCGGGAACGGGCGGATGTCGTCCTCGTGGGCGCGGAGACGGTGCGGCGGGACAACCCTTCGCTCCTCTGCCACACGCGGCGGAACGACGACCTCTGGCGCGCCGTCGTCTCCCGCAGCGGAAATCTGCCGCAGGACGCGCAGATCTTCACGGATGCGGCGAAGGACCGCACGCTCGTCTACCGCGATCCCGTCGAGGCGGTGAGGGATCTTGGCGCGCGCGGCTTCATGTCCGTCCTCTGCGAGGGCGGGTTCGGCCTCGCCCGCGCGCTCGCGGACGCGGATCTCGTCGACGAATGGGTTTCGATCCTCTGTCCGCTCGTGATCGGGGAGCGTCCGCTTGCCGACGCGCGCCGTTTTCTTCCGCAGCCCCCCGCCGTGCGGGGCGGCGACCTCTTTTCGACGAGTCTGCGCCGCGCCGATCCGTTCTGAGGCTACCAGAAGACGCGGGCGCGGACGCGGGGGCGCATGTAGAAGCGCTTCGTGTGCGTGAGGTGCGGGAAGAGGGGCTGAACGAGATGCCCTTCGGTCATGGGGACGACGACGACGGTTGGCTTCGCGCCCGTTTTCGCGAGCGCCACGAGGTCGTCGAACTTCGTCCAGTAGCCCGTCAGATGCTCGCGCGTGCGGTTGTACCACGGGAAGGGCCATGTGTCGGCGGGCGGCAGGGCCACGGCGACGAAGGGGGATTTCGACGGCGACGCGGCCACGGCCTCGGCGACGCATGCGGCGAGCTGCCGCGCCTCGGGGGAGGCGTGGGCGTAGTTGTAGGGGATCGCCGGCGAATCGGGGTCGCGCGCCATCCGCACGAGGCCGGGCACGTGTTCCGCGAGGAGGCTTGCAAGCGGCAGGGCGACGAGGAAGAAGAGGGAGGCGACGACCTGGGCCGTACGCGGCGAGGCTCCGCGTGCGACGGCCACCGCGCGCACGATGTCGCGCCCGAGAATCAGCCCCAGGGAAACGCTCACGAGGAACGGCACGAGCAGCTGGAGCGTACACCAGGGCGTCTTGTAGGGGAGGATCGAATAGAACGAAAGCAGCAGGGCCGTGTAGAGGGAGGTGCCGAAGAAGGCCCACAGAAGCGGACGGTTGAGGCGTTCGCGCAGGTTCCTCCGGCAGACGGCGAACACCGCGAGGGGCAGGACCGTGAAGACGAACTGCGTGAGGGGGAGGATGTTCGCGAAGGCGAGATCAACCGTGAAGCCGCTGCTGGAACGGGGAAGGGGGGCGTTTCCGCAGAAAAGCCACTGGAGATGCTGCCACCACGGGTGGATGTGCCAGTTGGCGCCCTCCGAAGCGGCGGCGTTGCCGACGGCGCGTCCGAGGTAGTGGAGCGGTGCGGCGACAAAGGCGTTGTAGACGCCGTGCCAATCCTGGCAGAACGACGAGAAGAAGAGGACGGCGGTGAGGAGGAAGCCGAGCGCGGCGAGGACGACGTGCTGGCACGTCGGGCGCGCGGCGGGCGCGGCACGTAGGCCGAAGACGCGGAACGCCCACAGTCCGCAGAGCGTGAGCCCGGCGGCGGCGAAGGTGAGAAGGCTTGTCTCCTTGGTCGCGAAGGCGAGTCCGGCGCCGATGCCGAGGAGGAGGGCCCAGGAGCCCGGTTTGAGGCGGCGCGGCGCCGCAGCGTCCGGATGCAGGGCACGTTCGTAGCCGACGCCGGCCCAGAGCATCATCACGGTGAAGCAGACGAGCAGCATCTCCTGGATGAAGTCCGTCGCGAAGAACGCGAAGAGCGGCGCGGTGCCGACGAGGAGGACGGTCATGAGCGCGCCCAGCCAGGAACGGGAGAGCCGGAAGACGGCGTGGGCGAGAAGGAGGAGGCCGAGGACGGCAAAGAGGAGCGGCGTGCAGCGGAGGAGCGTGCCGTCGAGGTCGGCGGTCGTCGTGTGGCCGAACGCGCGCTGGAGCGGGGCGGCGGCGTAGTAGAGCGTGGGACCGTGGTGGTCCGTGGGCCTGTACGTGTAGTGCCCCGTCTCCAGAAGCCGTCCGACGGTGAACGCCTGGTTCGCCTCGTCGGGATGGAAAGTGCGTGAGAACATGAGGGAACGGGATGGAGGTTTTAGGTGTTAGGTGTTAGGTTTTAGCGGTACGCTCCTGCGCGGCTGAAGCCCCCCTGTCTCGACCACTGACCACACAGAACGGCCTGCGGCCGACACAGAACACGCAGAAGTAGTGGGGATGTAGGCGTAAGAGGCTCGGCTTTCCGTGTGCCGCCGGAGGCGGCTTCAGTGTGTCCAGTGGTAAATCGGAGGGGCTTACTTCCGCCGGAAGAGGGGGGCGGCGACCTTCTGGAGCGGTTCGCTGGCGCCGAGGCGCTGGGAGGTCAGTTCCGGGTTGAGCTTGTAGGCCTGGAGGATGGCGCTCTGGGCATTCTGGGTTTGCCCGAGCGCGTCCTTCACGAGCGCGAGCTGCAGCCAGGCCTCGACGTCCTGGGGCTGGAGGCGCAGGTAGGCGTTGAGGACGGTCTCGGCCTCGGCGTTGAGCCCGCCCTCGGAGAGGACGGCGGCCGTTTCGCGCCGCATGCGCGCATCCGCCGACGGCGGCATCGCGGCGGCGGCGCGCTTCATCGCGTTGGCGGCGTCGCCGCGCTGGCCGCACTGCGAGAGGATGAGCGCGGCGGAGTAGGCGAGGTCGAAGGAGTGGGCGGCGTCCGGGAGGGCGAGCGCCTTGCGCGCGGCCTCGGCGGCCGGACCGCTCCGTCCGAGGGAGAGGAGGCTCTGGGCGAGGGACAGGTTCTCATACGCGGAGAGGGGCGCCTTCGCCGCCTTGGACTGGAGGCGCTGGATGGTGGCGGTGACGGTCTGCAGCCTGTCGACGTAGCCGCGCATCTGGCCCGTGCGGCTGTTGTTGGGGTCCACGCGGTCCGTGTAGTCGAGGAGGTCGCGGATCGCGTCCCAGCGGCTCGCGGGCATCAGCACCTCCTGGGCGTAGCGGAAGGTCGCCTCCGGCGAGGCGGGGTAGAGGTGTACGGCCTCGCGGAAGGCCTGGTCGGCCATCGAGAAGTAACCCGTGTGGGCGTAGAGGCCGGCGATGGCGGCGCGCAGCTTCGAGAAGCTCTTCTGCGCGGGGAAGTCGCGGCGGAAGGCGGGGTCGCGCAGGAGGCGGCGCTGGTACCAGTCCCAGAACTCCATGTCGTTGCGGATGATGGAGGCGTTCATCGCGCGCGGCTCGGGGTTGATCTTCATGATGAGGCCGTGCGGCGTGAGGTAGGGGTACATCCACTGGATGACGTACGACTCCTCCACGTAGAACGCGCGGCGGCGCTTCTCGTGGTCGAACATCATCTTCGTGAGCACGCCGTTGATCTCCATCACGCCGAGCGCGCCCGTGACCTGTACGCGGCCGTTCTCGATCTTGAGGTCGGCGTTCGCGGGGCGCTTGCCGCTCTGGACCTCGTTCACGTAGATGTTGAAGGACTCGGCGGAGTCCTCCTTCGAGGGGATCCAGATCTCGTCGCCGTAGAGGTCGCGCTCGACGGACATGTAGGTGTCGTCGGCGAGGGCGTTCTGGGTGATGAGGTAGACGTCCGGGCGCACGCGCGCGGAGTAGATCATGTAGGTGGGCACGAAGCGCCCCGGGTCGGTGCCGCCGAAGAAGACCGCGCCGGGCGCCATCTCCTCGGGCCACATCGGGTTGGGCAGCGGCTCCTCGTCGTCGGCCAGCTCCTCGCGGATCGCGTTCGCGCCGCGCAGCTGGTAGTTGCCGAACTGCCAGCCGAAGGTGTGGCCGTTCTGCTCGGCCGAGCCCATCGCGAAGACGAGCCGGTCGTTCGTGTAGTTCTCGTAGACCGGGATGAGGGCCGTACAGCCGGCGGCCACGCAGAGGAGGCCGAGGGCGAGGCGCTGGACGGTGGGATTGTCGCGGAAGAAGCGCTTGAGGAGCGTGTTCGCGACGGCGAGGCCCACGGCGAGGCCGTAGCCGATCCAGAGGGAGAACATGCCGTGCGAGGAGATGAACTTGACCTTCTGGATGAAGCCGTCCTGGATGTCGCCCTTGACGCCGGCGAGGGCGACGAGGAAGAGGGACATGAGGCCGAAGCAGGCGCCGACGGCGATGAGCCACTGCTGGGAGACGTCGTCCGCGCTGAAGCGGAGGGAGAAGGGCGCGGGGGCGGCATCCGTGGCACCGTCCGCCCGTCCGCGGATCATGCAGACGACGACGCGCGCCTGGCGCACGAGCATCGCGCCGAAGCCGACGAGCGCAAGGAGGGCGAGGAAGAGGAGGAGGAGCTTGTCGAGGCGCAGCGGCACCTCGCCGTCCGTGAGCCCCTCGAAGAGTTCGGAAAAGACGATGACGAGGCCCGCGACGGCGACGTAGAGCCCGGCGGCGAGCCAGGTGGCGTTGAGGACGAGCGGCTTCGCGCCGTTCGCCTTCCGCACGACGGCCTTCCAGAGGGCGAAGGGGATGAGGGCGAGCGCGGCCGCGACGAGCGTGAACTGCATACGCAGGTCCTGGAAGTAGAAGCCGAGCTGCTTGAGGAAGAGCGCGAAGCCGCTCTTCGAGAAGAAGTCCGGCATCTTGATCGCCTCGTACTGGCCGCGCATGATGGCGTGCTTGAAGCCTTCCCACGTGCGCGGGTAGCCCCAGTTCATCGGCGGGTTGCGCAGGTCGGAGACGATCGGCATGTAGGCGTAGAACGAGACGCCGAGTTCCGCGAGGAACGTCGCGACGGCGATGGCGCGTCCGTTCGGCAGGGCGACGAGCGCGAGGGCGAGGATGAGGAAGTTCCAGACGACGGGCCAGATGAACCACCAGGAGTGCGGGTTCGTGAGGCCGTTCATCGCGCCCTTGCAGAGGAGGACGTAGACGGTGAGCTGCACGGCGGCGACGGGAATCGCGTAGGCGAGGCCGCGCGGCGTCGTGAGGACGAGCGCGAAGAGGGCGACGAGTCCGCCGAGGAGCAGGAATGTGGGTTTCGTGTAGGAGAAGGGCACGCCCTGGTAGCCGGCGGCGTCGGCGGCTTTGAGCCCGCCCGCGACGAGGACGGCGACGAGGGCGCAGGCGCCCGCGCCGGCGAGCCACTTCCACACCGCCGCGTCGCGCACGGTGGCGTCCTTCGAGGCGAAGACGGCGCCGAGCGCGCAGACGTAGGCGCCCGCGAGGAGCGCGCCGATCCAGGCATAGGTCGTCGGTTCGAGGAGCGGCGCGACGGCGGTTTCGTTCGGCGTCGCCCACGTGGCCGGCGCGGCGAAGAGCGTGGCGGCGAGCAGCATGAGGGCGATGCCGCCCGCGCCGACGCCGACGGCGATCCGCTGCGCGCGCGCGTCGCGGCGGTGCGCGAGGAAGAGCCCCGCGAGCGGGGCCGCGACGAGCAGAAGGCAGCCGAGGGCGAGGAAGACGCCGTTCGGACAGGAGTCCGTCTTCGCAAGCGGCTGGAACTTGTTGATGACGTCGGCGGACATGTAGCGGTCGGCGCGCAGGAGGCTGCCGATCTGGAGGACCTTCGCGGTGAGGCCGATCGGGATGAGGATCAGGCAGAAGTCGCGGAACATGCGGATGTTCCGGAGCGCGATGATGATCGCGAGCGGGATGGCGGCGAGGAGCAGCACCTGGTAGTTCGTGAGGCCGAGGCCGAAGACGAACGCCGTGAGCCAGAGGATGCGGTCGGAGGGGCAGCGCATCCAGCGGTAGGAGAGCAGGAACACCGCCATGAGGAAGAGCGCGTTGAGCGAGTAGATCTCGACGATCGTCGACTGCGACCACTCGACGGGCGAGAAGGCGAAGACGAGCGAGCCGCCGAGGCCGCCCGCGAGCGACATGAGGGCGTTCTTCCGCGCGCGGTCGTCGTCCGCCTCCCCCTCGGCGGGGACGGAGTCGAGCATGTCGCTGCCCGAGCGGCAGATGAGCATCGCGGTGCAGCCGGCGGCGAAGGCGCCGGCGACGGCGGAGAAGAGCGAGACGGCCCAGGCGGGCGTGGGCTGGCCCATGTAGGTGACCCACGAGAAGAGGCGGCAGAAGATCCAGCTGCAGAGCGACCAGAAGGGGTACCCCGGAGGATGCGGCACGCCGAGGTGGTCGGCGGCGGTGGCGAGTTCGCCCGAGTCCTCCAGACCCACGCTCGGGCCGAGCGTGAAGAAGTAGACGAGGAACGCGATGAGCGTCGCGCCCCAGAAGGCGGTCCAGTCGATGCGGCGGAAGTAGGCGCCGGGCTTCGTCTCAATCGAGAAGAGATTCTTGAACATCTTCATGTATGGTCCTGTAGGTCGGGTGGAAAGTCAAAGGGCTAGGCGCGCGTGGGCCGTGCGACGATGCGCAGGAGCTCCTGAGCGACGAAGGCATCGTCGGCGGCGGAGGAGACGAGGCGCTCGCGCGCCTGGAGCATGCGGAAGCGCGCGGTGCGGAGCTCCATGAGGGTGAAGGCCTTCGCGTTGCGCGCGCCGTTCTTGACAGCCCAGGGGCTGCGGGCGGCGTTGGGGCCGATCCCGGCGGCGTCGAGGTCCGCCAGGACATCCGGCGGGACGTTCTTCGCCCAGCTGCCGTAGGGGGTGAGCCAGCCGTTGTCGAGGGCGTCGCGGTAGACGATGAGTTCGCGGAAGAACTTCTCCGTGACGGTCGAGAGGAGGATGCCGAAGCCCGGCTCGCCGTCGAAGCGCGCGAGCGTCTTGAGAAGCCTGACGGGGCTGCGCTGGGCAAAGGCGTCCGTGACGTCCCAGAGCTCGGGCTCCTCGCCGCCCACGGAGGAGACCTCCGCGACGTCGGCGGCCGTCACCTCGCTCCGCTCGTCGCCGAGGTAGGTGCGCATCTTCGCGAGTTCCGAGACGATGATGCGCGTGTCAGTGCCGACCTTGGAGATGAAGGCCTGGTCGGCGCCGGGGGCGAAGGTGAGCTTCTCCTCGGCGGCGAGGTCCGGGAGGCGCGAAAGGGCCGCGTCCACGCGGTCGCGGCTCTTGCCGCCGGAGGCGAACTCGACGACCTGGGCGAACGTGCGGAAGGTCTTCGCGAAGACGCTCGTCTTGAGCAGCTTCGGGGCGGAGACGATGAGAACCTGGTTGGAGGGAAGGGGGTGCGCCGCGAGGTCCGCCGCGAAGGCTTCGAGCGCCTGCTTGACGTCCGAAGCCGGCGATCCGGTGCGCGCGGCGCCGGGGAGGAAGGTGACGTTCCGCCACCAGGTCAGCTTCACGGGATCCAGGAAGGGGGGCGTCTGGACGGAGGCCCGGCAGGCGCCGAGGGCGGCCAGCTGCTCCTCCTGGTTCCCCGCGTCGCCGTCGATCGTCTCGACCGCCGTCGCGCGGAGCGACGGCTCGACGGCCGCCCCGAGGATCTTCCGGGCGGCCGCTTCGACGAGGTAGTCGTCCTCGCCGACGATCAAATGGATGTTGGCGCTTTTCGGCACGTCCCCTATTTTACCATATTCCATTCCCCGGTTGGTTGGTATATAATGTAGAAACACATTTTGCCAAGGAGGAAGACGATGGTGACGACGATGACGGAAAGGCCGGTTCGGATTCTGCAGTTCGGCGAGGGGAACTTCCTGCGCTGCTTCATCGACTGGATGGTCCAGCGGATGAACGACCGCGCGGGGTTCGACGGGCTGGTGCGCATCGTCCAGCCGATCGGGGACGCGCTGACGCCCCCGTCGCGGGCGCTCAACGCGCGCGGCGGCTTCTACCACACCTGCCTGCGCGGCGTCGTGGACGGCAGGCCCGTCGAGATCCTGGAGGAGAACCACGCCGTCGAGAAGGTCCTCTGCGCGAAGACCCAGTGGGACGAGGTGGAGGCGGGCGCGCGCCTCCCGTCCCTGCGCTTCGTCGTCTCGAACACGACCGAGGCCGGCATCGAGTACCGCGCGGGCGAGGACACGTTCCCGCGCAAGGTCGCCCTTCTCCTGAAGGCCCGCTTCGCGGCGGGCCTCCCGGGCCTCGTCTTCCTCCCCTGCGAACTCATCGAACACAACGGCGACGCGCTGAAACGCTGTGTGCTGCAGTACGTCGCGGACTGGGGGGACGACGCGCTCGCCGCGTGGATCGCGCGCGACTGCGTCTTCTGCTCCACCCTCGTCGACCGCATCGTCGCGGGCCGTCCCGACCCCGAAAGCGCGGACCGCTATGCGGCGCGGCTCGGGGAGCGCGACGACGCGCTCGTCTGCGGCGAACCCTTCCACTTCTTCGTCGTCGAGACGCCCCCCGGCTTCGACCTGGAGGCCGAACTGCCCCTTCGGAAGGCCGGCGTCAACGTCGTCTACACGCCCGACATGCAGCCCTACCGCACGCGCAAGGTCCGCTTCCTCAACGGCGCGCACACGGCGACGATCCCGGAAGGCATCCTCGCCGGCTTCACGGAGGTCGCCGAACTCGTCGCCGACCCGCATTTCAACGCGCACTTCAAGAAGATCCTCTTCGAGGAGATCTTCCCCACCGTGGACCTGCCGGAGGACGAAAAGCGCGCCTACGCGGAAAGCGTCCTCGAACGCTTCGCGAACCCGTTCGCCCACCACAAGCTCCTCTCCATCGCCCTCAACAGCGTCTCGAAGTGGAAGGTGCGCGTGCTGCCGACGATCCTCGACTACGTGCGGCTGAAGGGGACGCTGCCGGAGAACCTGACGCGCTCGTTCGCATGGCTGCTTCGCTTCTACCGCACGGACAAGGTCAACGACAGCCCGGCGGTCATGGCCTACTTCAAGTCGAACCCCTCGCCGGACGACGTCATGCGCCGGACCGACCTCTGGGGCCTGGACCTCACCGCCATCCCCGGCTTCGCCGCGTGCGTCGCGGACGGCCTCGCGCAGGACGCCTGACCCCGTGGAATGGAATAGGAGTGCGTTATGAAAGCGGGTCTTTGGCAGCTTGTCATCTGGGGCGTCCTGGTGCTGATCCTCTTCCGCCCCGTCATTCTCACCCTCGTGCGCGTCGTGGCGCGCCTGCGCCGGGAAAGCGCGGAGCGCGCGCAGGGGACGGTGGAGCGGCGCCCGCCACCCGCGTTCACGTGCCCGCGCTGCGGCGCACGTCTGCCGGACGACGCCGAATACTGTCCGCGCTGCGGCCGCCGCGTGGGCTGCATCGATGTGTGAGGCGAACGCTTCCACTCGCCGACTTTTTTGCTATACTACCACTTTCGAGACAGCGAATGGCGACTGGAAGAAGTAAGAAGATAGAGAAGGGCGAAGACGATGATTGATCCGGCCTGGTTGAAGGCACGTGCCGCCGATGTGAGGCGCGCAGATACGTTTAACCCCGCGTTGTACCAGAAGTACAACGTCAAGCGTGGGCTTCGCAATGGCGACGGGACGGGCGTCCTCGTGGGGCTGACCACGATTGGCGCGGTCCACGGCTACGTGGTGAGCGAAGGCGAGAAGGTGCCCGTGCCGGGCCAGCTCTTCTACCGGGGCATCGACGTGGTGGACCTCGTGAAGAACTGCGAGGCCGAGAAGCGTTTCGGCTTCGAGGAATGCGCGTACCTGCTCCTGTTCGGCGAACTGCCCACCCGGAGCCAGCTCGCTGAATGGCAGACCCTCCTCGCGGAACACCGCCGCCTGCCGGACGGCTTCAAGGAGAACGCGCTCATCCGCGCGCCGGGCAAGGATCTCATGAACTCCCTTGCCCGCGCGGTCCTGACGGCCTACACCTACGACACGGCGCCCGACCTCCTCGACATCGAGACGAACCTACGCCAGGCCGTGGAGCTCATCGCCGGCTTCCCGACGATGGTCGCCTACGCCTACCAGGCGAAGGCCCACTACCACCTCGGCCATTCCCTCATGCTCCGCTATCCGGACCCCCTGAAGAGTACGGCTGAGAACATCCTCGCCCTCATCCGCGAGGACGGCCAGTGTACGCGCCTGGAGGCCGAGACGCTCGACCTCGCGCTCATCCTCCACGCCGAGCACGGCGGCGGCAACAACTCCAGCTTCGTCACGCACGTCGTCACCTCGGCGTTCTCCGACATGTACTCCACCATCGCCGCCGCCACGCTCTCGCTGAAGGGCAGCCGCCACGGCGGCGCAAACCTGCGCACGATGCGCCAGATGGCGGAGATGAAGAAGAACATCCGGGACTGGACGGACGAAGGCGAGGTGGCCGACTACATCGCAAAGATTGTCCGCAAGGAGGCCGGCGACGGCACGGGCCTCGTCTACGGCCTCGGGCACGCCGTCTACACGGTCTCCGACCCGCGCGCCCTCCTTCTGCGCGACAAGGCGCGGCAGCTCGCCGAGGTGGACGGCCGCCTGGAGGAGTTCGCGCTCTACAACGCGATCGAGCGCCTGGGACCGGAGATCATCAAGTCCGTCCATCCCGGCGCGCGGGACGTCTGCGCGAACGTGGACCTCTATTCGGGCTTCGTCTACGACATGCTGAGCATCCCGCAGGACCTCTACACGCCGCTCTTCGCGGTCGGGCGCGTGGTGGGCTGGTGCGCGCACCGCATGGAGGAGCTGGACAACGGCGGACCCATCATCCGGCCCGCCTACAAGCCGATCTTCAGCCTCCGCGACTACGTTCCGATGGAGGCCCGCTGACGGGAGACGCCGCCGTGGACGACCACCGTCCTCCGCACGCTTCGCGGCACCACCACCACCCTCACCACCGTCCGGCCCGGCGCCGGCGGTCGGTCTTCGGGTGGTGGCTGCTGTTGGTGTTCGTCGGGGCGGGTGGACTGGCCTGGGGCGTCCGTTCGGGGTTTCTGGAGCGTGCCGTTGGCGGTCCGCGTCCGGCATCGCAGACGCGGCGCCTCGAAGCCTTGCGGGAGCTGCGCGCGCAGGAGTCCGCCGCCCGCGAACAGGAGCGGGAGACCCGGCTGGCCGGGATCCGCGCCGCGATTGCGCAGCAGAAGGAGCGGGCCGACCAGGCGCTCAAGGACTACCAGGCCTTTCTTGAATCGGGCGGAACGGCGGTGTTGACCGTCCGGCGCGAGACGATGGACCAGGCGCGCCGGAAGGCGCAGGAGGAGGTCGCGGCGTGCGAGCGGGAGGTCGTGGCCGCACAGCGGCTCAAACGGGCCCTGTCGGCGCTGAAGATGCAGGCAATGGCCTACGGGAGCGTGGCGCGGGAGATCCCGGAGGACAGCGAGGTGGCGGTGTCCTACAAGGCGCTGAAGGGGGCGGCGGCGAAGCTGGACGCCCTGTCCGGCACATATACCGAGAAGCATCCCGCCGTCATCGCGCAGCGCAAGGCGATGCAGACGGCGCTCGGTCGCTTTCGGGCAGCCGTCGCCCGGGCACTGGACCAGGTCCAGACCTCCCTGCCCGCACAGGAGGCGCAGCTTGTTGAATTGCAGACGAAAGCCGCCGACGCGGCGCGTGCGTACGAGGAGGTGGAGGGCGCCTACCAGGTCGCGAAGCTCCGGGAGGGGGAGCTTGCCCACGCGCGTGAGCGGGAAGCGGACCGCCTGGCCGACCTGCGCCGCCGCGCATTCGACATCCAGTTCGGCGTGGCGTCCTCCCCGTCCAACCTACCCGCCGCCCGGCCCTGACGCTTCGGACCTGTCCGTTTGCGCGTTTTCCGTGCTTTTGTTATACTGCCGTCCAGAAAGGGGCAGACGGGTATGGCAGGGCAGGAAAATCGAGCATTCAGCCGAAAGGCTATTGAGACACGTCTTCAACCCGGCCGTAAGGTCGCGCCTCCGCGACTCCTCTCAATCTACAATGGACCTTCCAGAATGGCGTTGAGAAGTTTCCCCCCTGCGCGGACGGAATATGGTAAACTAGACGCCATGAACACCGAGACCAAGAAGAAGATCCGCATCACGGACACGACGCTGCGCGACGCCCACCAGTCCCTGTGGGCCACGCGGCTGCGGACGGACGACATTCTCCAGATCGCCGAGACAATCGACGGCGCCGGCTACTACTCGCTCGAATGCTGGGGCGGCGCCACGTTCGACGTGTGCATGCGCTTCCTGCGCGAGAACCCCTGGGAGCGCCTCCGACAGATCAAGGCCGTCTGCAAAAAGACGCCGCTCCAGATGCTCCTGCGCGGCCAGAACATCCTCGGCTACAAGCACTACCCGGACGACGTAGTGGACCGCTTCGTGGCGCTCGCGTGCGAGAACGGCATGGACATCTTCCGCGTCTTCGACGCGCTGAACGACCCGCGCAACCTCGAACAGGCCATCAGGAGCGTCAAGAAGTACGGGGGCCACGCGCAGGGCACGATCTGCTACACCACCTCGCCCGTCCACACGGTGGAGGCCTACGTGAAGCTCGCGCAGGAGCAGGTCGCGATGGGCATCGACTCCCTCGCCATCAAGGACATGGCGGGCATCCTCACGCCCGGCGCGGCGCGCGCGCTCGTGGGGGCGCTCGTGCGGGCGTGCCCCGACCTGCCGATCCAGGTCCACAGCCACATGACGAGCGGCATGGCGGCGGCGATGTACCTTGCGGCCGCCGAGGCGGGCGCGGGCTGCCTGGACACGGCGATCTCCACGATGAGCTCGTTCTCCAGCCAGCCGCCCTGCGAGTCGATGGTCGCGATCCTGGAGAGCGAGGGCTTCGACACGGGGCTCGACCTCGGAAAGCTCGCGGCGATCAACGACTATTTCAAGTCCGTCAAGGCGAAGCGCCAGCCGGAGAGTTCGCGCAAGGTGGAGCCGGTGGATGCGGGCGTGCTCGTCCACGCGATTCCCGGCGGCATGATCTCGAACCTCCGCAGCCAGCTCGCCCAGCAGGGCGCGCTCGACCGTCTCCCGGAGGTGCTGGCGGAACTGCCGAAGACGCGCGCGGACATGGGCTACCCGCCGCTCGTCACGCCCACGTCGCAGATCGTCGGCGTCCAGTCCGTCCTGAACGTCCTCTCCGGCAAGCGCTATTCGATGGTGACGGACGAGACGAAGCACTACGCGGCCGGCTACTACGGCCGCACGCCCGCGCCGATCGAGAAGAAGCTGCAGAAGAAGCTCATGGGCGACCTGAAGCCGATCACGTGCCGTCCGGCCGACCTCCTCAAGCCCGGCCTCGCGGCGGCGGCGAAGGAGATTCCCGCGAAGTACATCCAGGCGGAGGAGGACATCCTCAGCTACTGCCTCTTCCCCGAGGTCGCGCTGGGGTACTTCAAGTGGCGCGCGCTGCCCGCCGACGCGAAGGACCCGATTCCCGCCGACGTCGAGATGCAGACGCGGGACGAGGCGGCGGCGGCCCCGGAGGTCGACGCCGAGACGGCGAAGTTCGCGCAGATTGGCAAGGCCTTCGCGGCGCTCCTCGCCACATGTGGCGGCACCTTCGACGCGGCGAAGCTCGCGGTTTCCGCGCTGACGGCGGCCTCCGCCCCTGCGGCGGCGCAGGCCGCAGCGGCTCCGGCGAAGCCCGCCGTCCCGGCGGGCACGCCCGTTCCCGCGCCGCTCAACGGCACGTTCTACCGCAGCGCGGGGCCGGGCAAGCCTGAACTCGCGGCGGACGGCGCGACGGTGAAGGCGGGCGAACCGTGCTGCATCGTCGAGGCGATGAAGCTCTTCAACCCGATCAAGGCGACGGCCGCCGGAACGATCACCTTCCTCGCCAAGCACGGCGAGGTGGTCCAGAAGGGGCAGACGCTCGCCGTCATTGAGACGTAGTTAAGTCGCCGCTTTGCGGCTTTAAGTGGTTAAGTATTTAAGTGGTTAAGTAGTTAAGTTAAGTAAGAGGTTAAGGTGCCATGTTCGGGTCAACGTCAATGAAGGGACGAAATGGGGAGGACGCGCTCCTTCCGCCACTTAACCACTTATTTACTTAATCACTTACCGACTCAATTGCTCAACCACTTAACGACTCAATTACTTAACTACTTAAAGCCGCGAAGCGGCGACTTAACCAACCAAAGGAGGTCCTATGGAGTTTCTGAGTGTCAAATGGCTGTGGCTCTACGCGGGGGCGCTCCTGATGCTGCTGGAGATCATGGCGCCGGGCTTCGTCATCTTCTTCTTCGGCCTGGCGGCGGCGACGGTGGGGCTGACGCTTTTCGCATTCGACTTCTCGGCGACCGCCCAGATGGCGCTCTTCACGGCGTTCAGCATCGTCTACATCGTCGGGCTGCGGCGGTTCATGAAGGCGCTCTTCATGGGCGAGACGGCGGAGTCGCGGGCGATTTCGTCCGAATACGTCGGGCGTCACGGGAAGGTCGTCGAAGCGATCCGCCCGGAAGTCCCGGGCCGCATCCTCCTGGGCGATGCCGAATGGACGGCCGTCGCCCGCGAGGGCCTTGTGCCCGGCACGGAGGTGCGTGTCGTCGCCCAGAAGAACCTCACCCTCACCGTCGAGCGGGTTTGACGGCAACAGTCTGAAAACATCAAAAAAAAAACGGAAGACCAACCACCCCCCAAGAAAAGGAGACAACCATGACAGCCCCCTTCATCCTCTTCGCGATCATCGCGCTCATCGTGATCGTGGCGATTCTCAAGACGGCCATCGTCGTGCCGCAGAAGACGGCCTTCATCGTGGAGCGCCTCGGCAAGTACCGCTGCACGCTGGAGGCCGGCTTCCACATCCTCGTGCCGTTCTTCGACAAGATCGCCTACAAGCACACGCTCAAGGAGCAGGCCATCGACGTGCCGCCGCAGGAGTGCATCACGAAGGACAACATCGCCGTCTCGGTGGACGGCATCCTCTACATGCAGGTGATGGACCCGGCGAAGGCCTCCTACGGCATCGGCAACTACCTCTTCGCGACGACGCAGCTCGCGCAGACGACGATGCGCTCGGAGATGGGCAAGCTCGACCTCGACCGCTCCTTCGAGGAGCGCACATCCATCAACGCCGCCATCGTCGCGGCCGTCGACAAGGCGAGCGACCCGTGGGGCATCAAGGTCACGCGCTACGAGATTAAGAACATCACGCCGCCGCGCACGATCCGCGACGCGATGGAGAAGCAGATGCGCGCGGAGCGCGAGAAGCGCGCGATGATCGCCGAGTCGGAGGGCGAGCGCCAGGCGAAGATCAACCGCGCCGAGGGCGAGCGCCAGGAGGCGATCGCGCTCTCCGAGGGCGAGCGGATGCGCAAGATCAACGAGGCGGAGGGCAAGGCGAAGGAGATCCTGCTCGTCGCGGAGGCGCAGGCGGCGGGCATCCAGAAGGTCGCCGAGGCGATCAACGGGAAGGGCGGCATCGAGTCCGTCAACATGCAGCTCGCGCAGCAGTACCTCGCGCAGTTCGGCAACCTCGCCAAGACGAACAACACGATGATCATCCCGAGCGACCTCGCGAACGTCGCGGGCGTGCTGAAGGCCTGCACGGCGATCGTCAGGAAGACCGAGGCCGCCGGCTGAGGCGGTCGTCGAGGACGGTCTCGCCATCGGCGGAAAGCCGCTCAAAGATGTCCATGCGGCCGCCGGCTGTTCCACGGTCAAATCGACAAGGAGAATGCGGACCATGCGGCATCTTGTCATGATCGGTGCGCTGTGCGGCCTTGCCCTGGCGGGCCGGGCGGCGACGGGCGTCTCGAAGGGCGAATACCTCGATCTCGTCGAGGCGGCGGTGGGGGCGTACACGCCGGATCACATCCGCGCCTACCACGCGCGGGTGCAGAAGGAGGGCATCCTCGAACACGGCTTCCCGCGGCTCGCCGCGAACCTCGGCGTCCTCGTCGCGCATGGGCGGCGGCCGGCGGACCGCGCCCTCTTCCGCGCGATGATGGACACCTGCTGCGCGCAGATGGCGACGGCCCTGGAGGCCGCGCGGCGGAACGGGAAGCGCGCGCATGGCGTCGGGAACGACTTCTCCGTCAAGGAGATCGTCCTCTGCCTCCTCGCCGTCGAGAAGGCGAAGGTCTACCCTGCGGCGGTGACGGAGGCCTGGCGGGCGGACATCCGCCGGGCCGTCCCCGAGACGACCTACAGCTGCCAGCCGCGCCCGGGCGACCCCGTCGCCCACAACTGGGCCGTCTTCGGCGCCGCGAGCGAGCAGCTGCGCGTCTTCGCGGGGCTTGGCGGATGCGCCGCCTACGTGGAGCGCCACATCTCGGACCAGCTGCGCTTCTTCGACGTGAACGGCATGTACCGCGACCCGCACGAGCCGATGGTGTACGACGCCGTCACGCGCCTCCAGTTCATGACCGCCCTCTCGTATGGCTACGACGGGCCCTCGCGCGCGGCCCTGGAGGAGCGGCTGCTCCGGGCCGCCGAGCCGACGCTCCTCATGCAGGCCGCGACGGGCGAGCTGCCCTACGGCGGGCGGAGCAACCAGTTCCTTCACTGCGAGAGCTTCTACGCGGCGGTGTGCGAATGGTATGCGGCCTGGTTCAAGCGGCGGGGCGACAGGGAGACGGCGGCGCGCTTCCGCCTGGCGGCGCGGCGGGCCGTCGATTCGCTCGGCTACTGGCTGGGCCAGCCGGACTACCGCCACATCAAGAACCGCTTCCCGCTCGCGACGCGCCAGGGGTGCGAGGGCTACGGCTACTTCGACAAGTACATGGTGACGATGGGTTCGTGGGCGTGGCTTGGATGCCTCTTCGCGGACGAGTCGATTCCCGCCACCGACGAGACGCCCGCCGCGACGGTCTTCCAGACCTCGCCCGCCTTCCACCGCGTGTTCCTGCGGGCGGGCGACTACGGCGTGCAGCTGGACACGGCGTGCGACGCGCCCTACGACGCGAACGGCGTGGGGCGCATCCAGCGGCGCGGCGCGCCGCCGATGCTCGCGCTCTCCGTGCCGTTCCCGGACGGTGCGGCGCGCAGGCCGGGCTATGAGACGGGTCTCACGAACGCGACGCCGCTTGCGGTCCTGCCGGGCTGGAGGACGGCGGAGGGCTGGGCGTATGCCGACGCGGGCCCCTACGCGGTGCGCACGCTCAAGGCGGCGGGCGACCGCGCGCGCGCGGTCGTGGAGGTGGGGCGCGCGGACCGCCCCCCGCTCGTCTGGGACCTCGACCTCGTCCCGACGGGCCTGACGCTCACGCTCACGGGCGCGCCCGGCGAGGAACTCGCGCTCACGCTGCCGGCCTTCGCCTTCGACGGCGAGGCGCACACGGCGATTCGCGCGTCCGCGCACACGCTGGAGGTGGGCTTCGGCGGGTGGACGAGCCGGACGGAGACGACGGGCGAAGTGGTGGACACGAAGCGGCTGTACGGCAACCGCAACGGCTTCTCGCGCCGCTACGAGGCGCGCGGGACGAGCCCGCTGCGCGTCGTGTGGACGATTAGGTTTTAGGTTCTAGGTTTTAGGTTTTAGGTTTTAGGTTCTAGGTTCTAGGTTTTAGGTTCTAGGTTTTCTCAACACCCAGACAGATATGGTATACTGAAGACATGAAAAAGAACAATGCGTTTGCCTTCACGTTGGCGGTCCTGGCCGCCGCGCCCCTTGCCGCCGAGCTCGTGCCGGCGGCGCTCTTCAACCACAACATGGTTCTCCAGCGCGACAGGAAGGTTGCGGTGTGGGGCACGGCGGACGCCGGTGCGGACGTGACGGTCGCCTTCGCGGGCGCGACCGCCAAGGGCCGCGCGGGCGCGGACGGTCGCTGGCGCGTCGATCTGCCGCCCATGCAGGCGGACGCGACGCCGCGCGCGATGACGATCTCCTCCTCGAAGGGCGACACGCTCGTCTACACGAACGCGGTCGTGGGCGAGGTGTGGCTCTGCGGCGGCCAGTCGAACATGACGTTCGCGATGTGGCCGCGGCCGAGCGTCGGCCAGCACGCGGGGCGCGAGCGTAACGGCTACTACGACATCATGCTCACGGACGCGCCGGCCGTGCGCGGCGTGCGCATGAACGAGTGCTGGAGCGCCGAGCCGAAGGACCACGCGCGCCTCGCCTGGTTCGCGTTCACGCCCGGCAACGGCGGCAACTTCTCCGGCGCGGCGTGGCACTACGCGATGCGCCTCCACCGCGCGCTCAAGGTCCCCGTGGGCGTGATCGAGAGCGCCTGGGGCGGCTCCTGCATCGAGACGTGGATTCCGCCCGCCGCCTACGCCGCCTCGAAAAGCTTCAAGGACCTCGCGACGCGCCCGATCCGCACGGAGCCGAACGAGCAGGAGAAGGCGCACCAGAAGAAGACGGGGCGCGGCCCGAGCCTCCACCAGCAGCCGCGTGCGTGCTGGAACGCGATGATCCACCCGCTCGCGCCCTACGCCCTGCGTGGCGCGATCTGGTACCAGGGCTGCACGAACCGCGGCAAGTGGCGGGAATACTACGAGATGCTGGAGACGCTGCGGGCCGGCTGGGGCGCCGCGTTCGAGTGCCCCGACATGCCGTTCTTCCTCTGCCAGATCGCCCCCTACGGCTACACGAGCGAGGAGAGGGACAACGGCGAGACGCAGATCCGCGAGGAGATGGCGCGCTTCGCGCGCGACTACGCGCCGCACGCGGGCCTCGCCGTGCTGTCGGACGTGGGCGAGATCGACAACATCCACCCCGGCGACAAGCGCACGGTGGGTACGCGCCTCGCCGCGCTCGCCCTCAACCGCCTCTACGGCTTCGCGCAGCTGAAGTGCGACGCGCCGGAACTGGACGCCGCCACCGTGGCGGCGGACGGCCGGACGGTCACGCTCACGTTCCGGAACGTCGAGGACTGGTGCCTCAACGGGACCTACCAGCCGCGCTTCGAGCTGGCGGGCGCGGACGGGACGTACGTCCTCGTCAAGAGCCGCGCCGTCCCAAAGACGAACCGCGTGGAGCTGACGGTGCCCGACGGGCTCGTGCCGAAGCGCGTCGCCTACATGCGCAAGAGCTGCGTCCACGGCTTCCTGAAGAACGAGGCGGGGCTGCCGCTCGGGCCGTTCCGCAAGGACCTTCAGGAGGAGGGGGCGCGATGACCGGACGGCGCAGGTTCCTGGCGGGCGCGGCGGCGTTCGGCGCCCTTGCGGGGCGCGCGGCGGCGGTGCCGCCGGGCCGCCCGGTGAAGTTCCTCTTCATGAGCGACACGCACATCGAGCGCGACTTCTGGGAACACGACCATCCGGTCTACACGTGCTGGAAGCCGGGCAACCACGCCGCGCTCGTGCGGACCTACGCCTTTATCAACGAAGACCCCTTCTGCCGCGACGTCGATTTCGCCTTCTTCTGCGGCGACCAGCTCAACACGGGCTACTCGCGCGCGCAGGCGGAGCTGGACGCGGAACTTGCGATCTGGCGGCGGACGCTTGCGACGCTCGACGTCCACACGCGGTCGCTGGGATGCGACCTGTCGTCCTTCCGCTTCGTCTCGCGCCCGTGGACGTGCCGCGAGAACCTGGGGCGCGGGCAGAAGTCGTTTGACGTGACGCCGCCGCCGCTCACGTCGCGCGCGATTGCGATCCAGGGCAACCACGACACGGGCGTCGCCGACTTCCACCGCGACTGCGCCTTCACGTGCGGCGACACGCGCTTCCTCGCGTTTTTCGCCTCCTACGTGGGGCTGCCGCCGCCACCCGGGAAGAAGTACCACTCGACGGGCGCGATCTCCGACGCAACGCTCGCCTTCCTCGAACGCGAGATGGCGGCTGCGGCGGCCGATCCGGCGATCCGGCATATCGTCCTCTTCTGCCACTGGGCGATTGCGCCGGCGGGGCGCGATTTCGTCCATCCGATCATCGACGCCTGTCCGTCGAACCGGCAGAACGACAACCGCCGCCGGCTGCTTGCGCTGTGCGCGCGCCACGGCTGCGACCTCTTCATCAACGGGCACGAGCACAACGATGCGTGGCCCGTCGGGCGCGCGGGGCCGCTTGCGGACGTGAACGGCGGGACGGTGACGTCCGAGAAGGGCGCCTTCGCCGTCGTCGAGATCCATGCGGACCATGCGCGCTTCACGGTCTACGACCGAGCCGTCGCCGAAGAGCGCAACGGCGCGGTTGTCTACACGCGCCTGCCCGCGCGCCGCTTCGTGCGCGACGTGCCGCTGCGCCCGCGCGGCTAGCGGCGGTCTCCGCCCGTGCCGGGAAGCCGGGAGCGCCCTTTCGCGTTTCCCAATCCCCGCGTCCTAAATCGGCGCGCTGGACATAAAATGAATTAATTGCACCCATCCCATTGTTTACGGCATTTTCCCCCTTGCGGGAAACGCCGTAAACCTCTATAATATGTGCCAACTTTTCCGCCGGGTAGTTCCCGGCACATCTAAGGAGCAAGGAAGAACATGGCCAAGACGCCGAAATTCGCGAACGCCAAGGTGTTCGACTGGGTAGACAAGTGGAACAAGGTCTGCACGCCCGACAAGATCGTGGTCGTGACGGGCACGAAGGAAGAGCACACGAAGATCTGCGAGATGATGGTCAAGAACGGCCAGTTCATCAAGCTCAACGAAAAGAAGCGCCCGGGCTGCTACCTCGCCCGCTCGCACGAGAGCGACGTCGCGCGCGTCGAGGGCCGCACGTTCATCTGCTCGAAGAAGGAGATCGACGCGGGCCCGACGAACCACTGGATGGAGCCCGAGGCCATGAAGAAGCTCATGCTCAAGAGCTACAAGGGCTGCATGAAGGGCCGCACGATGTACGTGATCCCGTTCGCGATGGGTCCGATCGGCAACCCGATCACCCAGTACGGCATCGAGGTCACCGACTCGCCCTACGTCGTCGTGAACATGAACATCATGACGCGCACGGGCAAGGAGGTCCTCGACCACCTCGGCAAGGACGGCGACTTCATCCCCTGCATCCACTCCGTCGGCGCGCCGCTCAAGAAGGGCCAGAAGGACGTCGCGTGGCCCTGCGCGAAGAAGATCGAGGACAAGTTCATCACGCAGTTCCCGGAAGAGCGCCAGATCTGGTCGTTCGGCTCGGGCTACGGCGGGAACGCCCTCCTCGGAAAGAAGTGCTTCGCGCTCCGCATCGCCTCGAAGCTCGCGAAGGATCAGGGCTGGATGGCCGAGCACATGCTCATCCTCACGCTCACCTCGCCGGAGAAGAAGCAGTACCACGTCACGGCGGCGTTCCCGTCCGCCTGCGGCAAGACGAACCTCGCCATGATGCTGCCGAAGCTTCCGGGCTGGAAGCTCCAGACGATCGGCGACGACATCGCGTGGCTCAAGCCGGGCGACGATGGGCGCCTCTACGCGATCAACCCGGAGAACGGCTTCTTCGGCGTCGCGCCGGGCACGTCGATGGACTCGAACCCGAACGCGCTCAAGAGCTGCAAGAAGGGCACGATCTTCACGAACGTCGTTCTCACGCCCGACGGTGACATCTGGTGGGAGGACATGGGCATCAAGGCTCCGAAGGAAGGCATCGACTGGAAGGGCAACCCCTGCTACGTCTGCGCGGACGATCCGTACCGCATGGGTCCGAAGCCGGGCATGACGAAGAAGGAGATCAAGGAGTCCAAGTACGTCGCGGCCCACAAGAACAGCCGCTTCACGGCGCCGGCGGTCAACTGCCCCGTCCTCGACAAGGAAGGCTTCAACGGCAAGTTCAACAAGAAGCCCACGGGCGTGCCGATCGACGCGATCCTCTTCGGTGGGCGCCGTCCGTCGACGATTCCGCTCGTGAACGAGGCGAAGGACTGGACGCATGGCGTGTTCATGGGCTCCGCCGCCGGCTCGGAAGTGACGGCCGCCGTCATCTCCGACCAGATCGGCCAGGTCCGCCGCGACCCGATGGCGATGCTGCCGTTCTTCGGCTACAACGTCGCGGACTACTTCCAGCACTGGCTGGAGATGGAGCGCACCTCCGCCGACGCGACGAAGCTGCCGAAGATCTACTTCGTCAACTGGTTCCGCAAGGGCGACGACGGCCGCTTCATGTGGCCGGGCTTCGGCGACAACAGCCGCGTGCTGAAGTGGATCTGCCAGCGCATCGAGGGCGCCGTCAAGGCGAACGAGACGGCGATCGGCAACATCCCGTTCGCGGAGGACATCGACCTCGCCAACAACGACGAGACGGCGAAGTTCCACGTCGTCAAGGCCGACCTGGAGGAGATCCTCAAGGTGGACGTCGAGGGCTGGAAGAAGGAGATCGAGACGATCGGCGCGTCCTATGACGAATACGACGCGAAGCCGTCGAAGGACTCGAAGGTCGTCTCGAAGACGGCGCACCGCGTCCCGAAGGCGCTCCGCCAGGTGCTCGCCGACGTCACGGCCGCGCTCGCGAAGTAGGCGCGTCTGCGGATGGAACGGGCCGTCTCCACCTTGGGGGCGGCCTGTTTCGTTGTTTCCCTGGAGTTTTCGGAAACGCAGGCGGCGGGCGTCGCGCGCAGATTACGGAAGGGCCGGTCTCAACGGGGCGGTATCGGAAGCCTGCAAGGTCCGTTTCGGGAAACACATGGAAAAAGGAGGTCGCGATGGCGCTGTTCTTCGACACGAAGGGAATCTGCTGGGTGCTGCTTGCGATTCTGGCGGTCATCCTCGTCTGCCTCCTGGATCTGCGCTGTTCCGCCGCGCGGGACGAACGCGCCCGGCGGGAGGACGCGCCGCAGTTCGGCGCGCTCGCCCACGTGAAGGAGGAACTGGCGGCGGGACGCCGGGTGTGGGACCAGATGCGCGAGGAGCAGCTGAACGAGCAGCTGCGCATGTTGCGCGTGCTGGCGAAGCGCTGCGCGGAGAAAGGCGAGCATGTGCGCGCCCGCGCGACGATTTCGCTCATTCAGGAGATCGAGCAGGAGAAGCGCCGCCGCGCGGCAATGCGCGAACGCGGCGGACCGTCTCGGTAGCGGACGCGGTTTTGTGGTATAATCCGCGTATGCGAAATTCTGCGAGACTGTCACGCGCCGTCGGAGTGGTTCTGGGATTCTGCCTGGCCCTTGCCGTGGGTTGTTCGGACGAGGCGCCCGCCCTGCCCGCGGCGCCCGCCGCAGGCGAGGCACAGGTTCTGGCATCCTGGAGTGCCGTCACGAACGCGGCGGCGGTGAAGGCGACGGTGTTGAGCGGCGAGGCGACGCCGCCGGCGCGGTTCCGGGCGCCGGGCGTGGTGGAGATGACGGCGGATTTCACCCAGGCGAAGCCGCCCGCGCGGGCGAACTGGGACTTCAAACTCCCCTGCGATCTGCGCCTGTGGCCGGGCATCCAGTTCGACTTCTACTGCGACGACCTTTCCGCATTCACTTCCTTCAGCTGCTACTTCCGCAGCGGGGACGGCTGGTACCACGGAAGCTTCTCCCCCGAGGAGAGCGGCGCGTGGCAGCGCGTGACGGTGATGAAGTCGAAATGCGCGCCCGAGGGGACGCCGGCGGGATGGGGCAGGATCACCGCCGTGCGCATTTCCGGGTGGCGCGCGGGGACGGGGCGGACGCGGTGCGCGGTGGCGAACGTCGCCGTGGTGGGCGGCGTGCCGGATGTCGCGGTCGTCTACGCGGATTCGCTCGCCGCGAAGGGCGGGGCGGACGCAAAGAGCTTCCTGGGCTTCGCGGGTACGGTCAGCGCCTCCCTGCGCGCCATCGGCGTGGAGGCGGTGATCGTGGCGGACACGGACCTCACGGCGGAGGCGCTGAAGGGCATGGCTGCCGTCGTCCTTCCCTACAACCCGCAGATCCCGCCTGAGAAGCTGGCGCTTCTGCGCGCCTATGTCGAGGGGGGCGGCCGGATCCTGGCGTGCTACTCGCAGCCGCGCGAGGTCTTCGACCTGCTGGGCGTGAAGATGGCGGGCATGCGGCGGTCCGGCGAGGACGGCGGCGCGGCGATCGCGGGCTTCCTCAAGACGGGGACGGGCCTTGCGGGGCAGCCCGCGTTCGTGCCGCAGGCGTCGTGGATGACGTATGTGCCCGCGCGGCGCGCGGGGGTGGAGGTGCTGGCGGAATGGGCGGACGGCGCGCGGAAGCCGCTCGGCATCCCCGCGCTCGTCAGGACGAAGGCGGGTCTCTTCATGAGCCATGTGTGGCTGGGGGGCACGGAGGGGGCGCAGGCCGACTTCATGCGCGCGCTCGCCTACGCGCTCGCGCCGTCCCTGAAGGGGAAGATCGAGGCGCAGACGGCGGCGGCGGAGAAGAGGGCGGCGGAGATGCGCGCGTGGCTGGCGGAGCGTCCGTCGAAGCCGGGCGAACACCGCGCGTTCTGGTGCCACAGCGCGCGGGGGCTGGGCGGCGACCGCGACTGGGACGCCTCCATCCGCTTCCTGAAGGAGAACGGCTTCAACGCGGTCATCCCGAACCTCGCGTGGGGCGGCGTGGCGTTCTATTCCTCGCAGGTGCTGCCGGTGGCGGCGGACGTGGCGACGAAGGGCGATGCGTTCGCGCAGTGCCGGGCGGCGTGCCGGAAGTACGGCGTGAAGATGCACGTGTGGAAGGTCTGCTGGAACATGGGCTCGTACACGTCGAAGGCGTTCGAGGATCAGATGGCGGCGGCGGGGCGCACGCAGGTGGACGCAAAGGGCAGGGCACAGCGGCGGTGGCTCTGTCCGTCGCACCCCGCGAACCAGCAGCTGGAGATCGACGCGATGGTCGAACTCGCGAAGAAGGGGGCGGACGGCGTCCACTTCGACTACATCCGCTATCCCGGCGGCGAGAGCTGCTTCTGCGCGGGGTGCCGCGCGCGCTTCGAGGCGGCGCTCGGCCACGCGGTCACGAACTGGCCCGGCGCGGTGTACGGCGCGAAGGCGACGCTGAAGCGTGAATGGACGCGCTTCCGCACGGGGAACATCTCCCGGGTCGTCGAGACGGTTGCCACGCGCGTCCGCAGGGAGGCGCCGGGGGTGCAGGTCTCGGCGGCGCTCTTCCGCAACCCGGCGAGCGATCCCGAGACGGTGGCGCAGGACTGGCCGGCGTGGTGCCGCGCGGGCTGGCTGGACTTCGCGTGCCACATGGACTACGTCGAGTCCGCCGCGATGTTCCGCAGCCAGGTGCGCACGCAGATGGAGGCCGTGGGGAAGAAGGTGAAGCTCTACCCCGGCATCGGCCTCTCCTGCTGGGAGAACGACGGGACGGACGGCGTGCGGCTCGCGAAGCAGATCGAGGCCGTGCGGGAACTGGGTCTCGGGGGCTTCACCGTCTTCAACTTCGACCGGCGCGCGGAGCGCGTGTTGCCGCTCCTGCGCACGGGCGTGACGCGCGAGGACTAGGCGACTTCCGGTTCCCAACTTCAACGATTCAACGAACAACCCCATACAGTACGGAAACATGAACATCAACACAGTCAATCCGTCCACCCTCCAGATCACGGACGTCCGCTTCGCGGACATCGACGGCGCGCCGAAGCGCTGCACGCTCGTGAAGGTCTACACGAACCAGGGCCTCGTCGGCTACGGCGAGGTGCGCGACGCCTCCAGCCGCACCTACGCGGAAATCCTGAAGAGCCGCATCCTCGGCGAGAACCCGTGCAACGTCGAGAAGATCTTCCGCCGCATCAAGCAGTTCGGCGGCGACAGCCGCCAGGCGGGCGGCGTGTGCGCGATCGAGCTCGCGTGCTGGGACATCGCGGGCAAGGCGTGGGGCGTGCCGGTGTGGCAGCTGCTCGGCGGCCGGTGGCGCGACCGCATCCGCTGCTACTGCGACACGGATTCGGAGGGCGGCGGCCGCGACATGGGCCAGGCCCTGAAGGAGCGCATGGCGCGTGGCTTCACGTTCCTCAAGATGGACCTCGGCATCGAGCTTGTGATGGACGTGCCCGGCGCGCTCATCGCGCCGCTCGGCTACCTCGACTACATGAAGAAGATGAAGCACGTCGTCCAGACCCCGCACGGCTCCATCGACCCGCGCGCGATGCGCGGCGAAGCCTACGACCTCTTCAACACGGCGCACGGCTTCACGGGCATCCACATCACCGAGAAGGGCCTCGACTACCTGGAGAAGTACATGGCCGACGTGCGCGACGTCGTCGGCTGGGAGGTGCCGATCGCGATCGACCACCTCGGCCACATCCCCTACGAGGACTGCGTGCAGCTGCTGCGCCGCCTGGAGAAGTACCACCTCTCGTGGGCCGAGGACGTGCTGCCCTGGCGCAACGTCGAGCAGTGGCGGCAGCTGCACGCCGCGACGACGACGCCGCTCGGAACGGGCGAGGACATCTACCTGAAGGAGGACTTCAAGCCGCTCCTCGAATCGCATGCGCTCGCCGTCGTCCACCCCGACCTGCTCACGGCCGGCGGCATCCTGGAGACGAAGAAGGTGGGCGACATGGCCGAGGACTACGGCGTGCAGATGAACCTGCACATGGCCGAGAGCCCGATCGCCTGCATGGCGGCCGTCCACGTGGCGGCGGCGACGCGCAACTTCATGGCGCTCGAACTGCACAGCGTGGACGTGCCGTGGTGGGGCGACCTCGTGAAGCCCGCACTCCGCTACGACGGCGGCTTCATCGAGGTGCCGACGCGGCCCGGCCTCGGCATCGACGACCTCGACGAAGACCTCATCCTGAAGCATGCGTGCCCCGACTTCCCGCCGCCGTGGACGCCCACGAAGGAATGGGACCACGAGTGGGCCAACGACCGGCGCTGGTCGTAAGCGTGGACGAGGAAAGGAGAAGAGACCATGACAAGGCAGAAAGACGTAGGCGTTGCGAACCGGAGGGAGTTCCTGGTCGCGGCCGCCGCCGGCGCGCTCGTGGCGGGATGCTGCACGGGCGGGCGCGAAGAGGGGGCGGCACGCCCGGCGGGCGCGTTCCGCTACGCGCTGAACCCTGCGACGATCCGCACGTACAAATGCCCGCTGAAGGAACAGGTGCGCCTGTGCGTCGCGGCGGGCTACGAGGGCATCGAGCCCTGGCTCGCCGACATCCGCGCGGCGAAGGCCGCCGGCGAACTGCGCGACATCCGCAAGATGTGCGAGGACGGCCGTCTCGCCGTCGTGAACGGCATCGGCTTCGCGCATTGGGCGATGCCGGACCCGGCAGACCGCCGGAAGGGCATGGAGGAGATGAAGGCCGACATGGAACTCGTCGCCGAACTCGGAGGGCGCTTCATCGCGGCGCCGCCGTTCGGCCTCCAGAAGCCCGGTAGCCCGAAGGTGTCGCTCGACGCCTTCGCGGACGGCTACCGCGCCGTCCTCGAACTGGGCGGGCGCATGGGCGTCGTGCCGATCCTCGAATTCTGGGGGCATTCCGCGAACCTGAGCCGCCTCAACGAGGCGCTCTACGTCGCGGCGGCCTCGGGCCATGCGGAGGCCGCCGTCCTCGCGGACGTCTACCACATGTACCGGGGGGGCAGCCCCTACGAGGGCCTGCGCTTCTGCACGAAGTCCACGCTGCCCGTCCTCCACATGAACGACGTGCCGGCGACGCCCGCGCGCGCGCAGCTGAAGGACGCCGACCGCGTCTGGCCGGGCGACGGCATCGCGCCGTGGCGCGAGATCAAGGGCATCCTGCGCGCGGGCGGCCTCGACCCCTGGCTCTCCCTTGAACTCTTCAACGCCTCCTACTGCACCACGACGCCGCTTGAGACCCTGAAGACGGGGCTTGCGAAGATGAAGGCGGTGATGGCGTGACGCGAGGGGATGCGGCACCGTACAGATGGCGGTTCTTCAAGTCCGCCCGCTGCGTGCAGGTGAAGCTGGAGACCGGGGCCGACCTCGCGGCGCTCCCCGAGTTGGACCAGCGGCTCTGGACGGTCCTTTCCGCCTCCACGAAGGGACTGCGTTTCGACGCGGCGACCCTGCGCCTCCTCGACGCGGACGGCGACGGGCGCATCCGCGCGCCCGACGTGCTCGCCGCCGTCGCCTGGCTGCGTCCGCGCTTCCGCAGCCTCGACGTCCTCTTCGCGCGCAAGGCCGAGGTGTCCCTCGCCGACGTGGACGCGACGACGGAGGAGGGCAAGACCCTGCTCGCGTCCTTCACGCGCATCCTCGCCCGCGAGGACCGCGCCGACGCGACGGCGATCTCCCTTGCGGACGTGCTGGGCGCGACGGCCCTCTTCAACGCCCAGCCGTTCAACGGCGATGGCGTCGTCACCCCGAAATCGACCGCCGACGCGGCGCTTGCCGCCGTGGTTGCGCAGATCGCCGCATGCGAGGGCGCGACGCGGGACCGCTCGGGCGACGACGGCATCGACCAGGCGGCGGCCGACCGCTTCTTCGCCGACGCGCGGGCCCATCTCGCCTGGAAGGCCGCCGGCGCGAAGGTCGCCGTTCTCGGCGAAGCGACGGCGACCGCCTACGCCGCCTACGAGGCCGTCGCGGCGGAGATCGACACCTACTTCACGCCGCCCGCCGACCTGCCGCTCGTCGCCGAGGACCCCACGCCCGTCCTGCCGCTCACGGCGGGCGTGAACCCCCTCTGGGCCGAACGGTTCCAGACGTTCGCGGACAAGGCCGCAGGGCCTGTTCTGGGCGTGGCGGGCGTCGAATCCATCACGCGCGCCGACTGGGCCGTCGTCAAGGCGAAGTTCGCGCCCTACGGCGCGTGGCGCGCGGCCCGGGCGGGCGCCGCCGTCGCGGACGTGGGGGACGACCGCCTCGCGCAGCTGCTCGCGGGCGG
>URIT01000001.1 GCA_900547945.1 uncultured bacterium | reverse complement strand
GCGCCTGCGCGCGCTTGCGGGGGCGTCTGCCGTGCGCGTCGAGAACCCCATCCGGGTCCGCGCAGGCCACGTGAGCGGCACGGTGTGGCCGGACCGCCCCGAATGGGGCGAAGAGGGTGCCCGGACGGACAGCGTCAACGTCCGGATGGTGCGCGAGGGCTACGCGCGCGCCCGACGCCCGGGCGGCGACCCGCGCCTGACGGCGGCGCAGAACAAGGCGAAGGCCGAGCGGCTGGGGATCTGGCGGGCGCCGGGGCGCCGGTAGTCGGCGGGTCCACGAGGTGCCGCGCACCTTTCAGCCGAGATGGAACGTGCTGCATCGGAATGGCACCGTAGGGGCGTTGGTCCGCAACGGGAGGGACGCGCTTGTCGCGTCCGCCCCTCCCCTGGTCGCAACGTGTTGCGTCTTCGCCCTTGCGTGTTCGGGCGCGGGGGCGCGTCCATTCCGGGCCGTCTGGGGCTTGTGGGAAGGGGGGGCGATTTGATAAACTGAAACGGAAACATTTCAACATGAAGCGTCCCGAATCCTGTAACCACCGCACGGCTTGTCCGTAGACCCGTCAAAGGAGAACAACTCATGACCAGCATCCACATGGACATCAACGATCCCGCGAGCATGACCGACGAGAAGATCGTGGCGGCGCTCAAGGAATTTGGCGACGGGGCGACCCTGCGGGCGATGCGCGGCCTCTCCGACGAGGAGATGGAGGCGATCTACGCGATGGGCGTGAACTTCTACAAGGCGGGCAACTACGCGGACGCCGAGAAGGTCTTCAGGTTCCTCACGCTCTTCGACCACCTCAACTCGCGCTACTGGACGGGCCTCGGCTCGCTCCGGCAGGTGCAGCGCCAGTTCGCCGCCGCCATCGAGGCGTACCGCTTCGCGAGCTTCCTCGACCTGGAGAACCCCAAGCCGATGTACTACGCGGCGGAATGCCACCTCGCGCTCGGGGAGAAGGACGAGGCGCGCGCCGCCCTCGACGCGCTCGCCGAGTACGCGCCCAAGACGACCGAGAAGGGCCGCACCTATCTCGCCAAGGCCGCGCAGCTGCGCGCTGCCCTCGTCGCCTGACGGAAACGCCGCACGTGAAAGGATATTTACCATGAGCCTGGACATCAACATGGCGCGCGGCGTCCCGCAGACGCCGACGTTCAACGACCCCCTCCAGCAGGCGTCCGCCGCCTCCGCCACGGCCGACATGGCGTCGCTCCTCGGCGCGTCGGGCAACGTCACCGTCTCGCAGACGGCCGGCGTCTCGGGAAGCGGGAAGACGACTTCGGCCGTCGTGCCCGAACTCGACGAGGCGGACGAGGCGAAGGCCGGCAAGGCCGACCTGGAGGCGCTGCTCGCCTACCTGCAGATGGAGACGGACGAGAAGAGCGCGGAGGCGCAGAGCCAGCGCATCAAGTCGCTCAAGGGCCAGCTCGAAGCGGCGCACGACTCGCAGATGGCGAAGATCGACAAGTCCATCGAGGAGGCCAAGAAGCAGGAGAAGGCCGCGAAGGCGAGCAAGTTCCTCAGCTGGCTGGGCGCGATCTTCGCGTGCGTCGTCGCGGCGGTCGTGACGGTCTGCACGGGTGGTCTCGCGGCGGGCTTCGCGATCGCGGGCGCGGCGCTGGCCGTTTCGAGCGCGGTGCTCTCCACGACGGGCGCCGACAAGAAGATCATGAAGTGGATGTCGGGCGTTCTGCAGGACCTGCACCCCAATTGGTCGAAGCAGGACTGCGACGCCTGGGCGCAGGGCATCTTCGGCGCCTGCGAGCTCGTGCTGGGGCTTGCGACCTCGATCGGCGGCGGCGTGTCGGCGGCCCGTGCGGCGGCGAAGGGCGTGGCGGGCGCGGTGAAGCTCTCGCAGACGGCCGCGAAGGTGATGCGCCTTGCGATGAACGTCGGCAATGGCGTGATGCAGACGGCCGGACTCGCGACGACGGCGGCGACGACGGCGACCGGGTACATGGCGGGCCGCGCGCAGGCCGACGCGACGGAGGCCCAGGCCGTCCTCCAGAAGCTCCAGAAGTTCCTGGAGGAGAGCGAGGAGGACCTGCAGGCGATCCTGGAGCAGATCGCGAACACGGGCTCGCAGATGCTGGAGCTGCTGGAGTCGAAGACCGACACGCTCAACAAGATCAACCAGGAGATCGGCCTCCAGAATGCCTAGGAAATCCCGTAACCTTCGCGCGGCCCCGCGCGTAGACGGGGGGAACGCGATCGAAAAGGAGATTCAGCCATGTCCGTGACATTCAATCCAAACGCAAACTGGAACAGCCTCGTGGGCGAGGCGATGCAGGGGACGACGCTCGCGCGCGCCGGCGACGCGAAGGCCGTGCAGGGGGCGGACGGCAACCTGACCGTCACCTTCACGGGCGCGAACGGCCTTTCGCAGACCGTCACGATCGCGCCGCCCGCGCTCGACGAGGCGACCGGCACGCTCACGGAGGAGGGGCTTGCCGATCTCCGCGCGAAACTCGACGGCGCGTTCGACGCGCTGAAGGCGGCCCTGGGGCGGGCGACAACCCTCTCCGCATCGGACACGGCGCCCGCGACCGACGCGCAGAAGATGCTCTTCGACATCTACGCGCTCATGCAGCTCATGCTGGAGATCGCGCAGAAGGAGCGCGAGAGCGCCCGCACGCAGCGCCAGGCGGACCTCTCGCGCGAGGTGGCCGACATCAGGTGCCAGGCCGAGCAGCAGCGCACGGCGGCGCGCAACGGGCTCATCATGTCGTGCGTCTTCTCCGCCGCGAGCATCTGCGCGCAGGCGGGCACGTTCTTCGCCTCGAGCGCGGCGCAGGCCTCGGCGGCGAAGATGACGAAGGCGTCGGGCGTCGACCAGGCGCAGCAGAACCTCTCGCTCCTCTCCGCGAAGAACGGCGCCGAGACGGGCGCGAACCTCGCGAAGGCCGGCAAGTCGATGACGCCGGAGCAGCTGCAGGCCGCCAAGGCGAACTTCGCCAAGTCCGAGACGGCGAAGGCGACGCTGGACAGCGCCGTCGAACAGCGCGAGGCCCACATCGAGGCGAGTGCCCGCGGCAAGGCGATAACGGCCGAACTGGACGGGAAAATCGCGCCGAAGCAGGCCGAAGTCGACCGTCTCACGGTCGAAGTCGAAACGCTGGAAAGCGACATCGCGCAGGCCGGCGAGGCGCGTGCGGCGGTTGGGGGGAAGGGCGAATCGGCCCTCGACGCCGAGCTGGCCGAGAAGAAGGCCGCGCTGACCAAGGCCCAGGGCGAACTGGACGGTCTCAGGGCGCAGCGCGAGGATGCGCTGGAGGCGGCGGGGGCGAGCGACGCGAAGCTCCAGGCCCTCAACGAGAAGGTGAAGACGGCGAACGACGCCTATGTGGACGCCCTCAACCTCGACCAGTCCCAGCTGGAGGCGAAGCTCGGCGCGAAGCGCCTTGAACTCACGCAGCTCGAACGCAACCCTGCGGCGAACAAGGCCGAGATCAAGGCGGCCAAGGCGGAGATCGCGGATCTCGAACAGCAGCGCACGTGGGGCCGGGCCTACGTGACCGACCAGAAGATGAAGGGCGGCTACACGGACTCGCTCGCCGCCGACATCGAGGCCGCCGAGCAGTCGTTCGGCAAGGCGACGAAGATGCTGGAACACGACGCGGCCTACAAGGCGGCGGAGGCGCGGGCGCACGGCTGGCAGACGGCGGGCGACCTCCTGCGCCAGACGGGACAGCTACTCGACAGCGTCACGCAGAGCGTGACGGGGATGCAGCAGGCGGCGGCGACGGAATACGAGGCGGCGGCGAAGACGGCGGAGGACGCGCGGGCGGAGTCGGACGACCTCGCCGCCAGCGCCCAGCAGCTCGTCCAGTCGGTTCTCGACCTCCTGCAGGCGATCCTCGCGGCGGAGAACCAGTCCATCAACCAAATCGTGGCCTAGATGACATGAGCACCACCATCCAGCCCCGCGACCTGGACCTCTCGATCTTCGGGACGGCCCAGGTCGACTACACCGTGGACGGCGTCGCCGGATGCACCTACGACAAGGCCGTCGCGATGGCCGGGCTGCAGCGCGCGGTCGCGGTCGAGAGCGCGATCCCCGCCTACACGGCCGCCGTGCGGGCGCGCCAGCGGAAGCTGGAGGACCTCGGCCGGGCGCTCGCGGACATTTCCGGGACGCTCGCGAAGTTCGACGAGGACCACCGCAAGACGACGAGCGAGCAGGACATCGTGGGCGGCGCGGAGGCGTACAACCTCCTCGCGAAGTACGGCCTCACGAAGGACTACTTCAAGCCGAGCGCGACGCGCATCCAGTACCAGTACATCCAGAAGCTCCAGACCGACGTCCAGTACGCGCTCGACGTCACGAACAACGACATCCAGCAGGACGCCGTGTCGCTGCAGGGCTTCGTCTCGAAGCGCGACAGCGCCTACCAGATGGCGGTGAAGCTGCTGAACAAGGCGAGCCAGACGCGCGCGACGGGCATCCGGTACATCGGATGAGAAAGGAGAACGAACGATGGCGATCATAACGGATCTTGTGACGAATTCGAACCTCTCGGTGTGGGGGGTGAGCGGGGCGGAGTACATCATCAACGGCGAGAAGGTCAACTTCCAGGACCTCATGGTCGCGGTCACCGAACAGCGGGCGGCGACGATCGAGAAGGAGGTCGAGCCGATGGCGACGCGCATGACGAACCGCAACAAGCGCCTCGAAAAGCTCGGCAACGCGCTCTCGGACCTGAGCGGCATCGAGGCGGCGTTCAAGAGCGACGACTCGGGCGGAACCTGGTCGCTCGACTACCTGAAGCAGCCGAGCGAGGCGACGCGGACCGTGCTCGACTCCATTGAAAGCGGCCTCTGGGGCTACGGGACAGCCGGGAAGGGCGACGGCAAGGGGAAGACGGGCTACTACGTCACGAAGTCGAACTGCGAGAAGGCGATCCAGCTCGTCAAGACGCAGATCGACAAGCTCAACAACGAGGCCTCGGCCGACATGACGCGCCTCCAGTCGCTCGTCGACCGGCGCGACGAGGCCTACTCCACGGCGACGTCGCTCATGCAGAAGATCGCCGACACGACCTCCTCCCTCATCAAGAACCTGTAGGAGATGCCATGAGCGAAATCTACGTCGAGCAGATCGGGACGAGCCGGTATGCGCCGGTGGCCGTGAACGCCTACCAGTACAACGGCCTGGAGGGGCTCAGCTTCGGGCAGCTGATCATGGCGGTATGCTGCCGGCGGGCCGCGGCCATCGAGAGCCAGAGCGTCCTCAAGATGAACGAACTCACGGCGACGACGGCGTGGCTGGAGGCGGTGTCGTCCGTCGCGCAGCAGATCTTCACGGCGACGAGCCTCGACGAGCCGGCGGACATCGCCGCGAGCGGCTATGTGTGCCGGAAGGCGGCGCGCGCGCCGACGTTGCGGGACTTCCTCCAGAACGAGTGCGGCGTGGACGCCGCCTACCTCACCATCGGCTCGGCGGACGCGCGCACGGCGCTCTTCTCGCAGATCAAGACCCTGATGGACAACGCGGCCTCCCAGTCGCAGCAGCAGACGATCGACCTGCAGTCGCTCGTGAGCCGCCGCGACGTGACCTACAACACCTCCGCCGCGACGGTGAAGGCGATCATGCAGTCCGCCCTCGCGATGGCGGCGGCAATCGGATAATCTGACAAGGAGACGGAACATGGCGACATTCGAGATTGCGTCGATCAACCTGTCGATGAAGGACGCGGGCGGCGACCCGCTGACCGCCAACGTGTACAAGCTGGAGGGCGTCCAGAACGCCGACGGCTCGCTGCGCGAGATGTCCATCGGCCAGCTCGTGATGGCGCTCTGCCTCTCCCGTGCGACGGAGATCGAGGCGAAGATCGTCGCGAAGATGGAGGCGATGGCCGCGAACTCGGCCGACCTCGAAAAGCTCACGGCGCTCGACAAGGACCTCGTCGAGTGGCTCGCCGCGAACGAGAACAACAAGAGCGCGATCTGGAACAAGTACGCCGCCTACAAGGACGCGCTTGCGCTCGCGGGCTACCCGAACGCGCGCAGCTACAGCTACGCCCAGGTCGAGACGCTCGTCTCGGACGTCGAGGCGAAGATGGATTCGCTCAACTCCGTCTCCCAGACGACGCTCATCGACATCCAGTCGCTCACCGCGACGCGCGACGACACCTACAACCTCGTCTCGAACGTCCTCAAGTCGCTCCAGACGGTCCTGATCGGTAACGTGAACAACCTGTAGGCGGAGGAACGGATGACGACGAGTCGGCTGATCGGGCTGTGCGTGGGATTGGGGACCGCCGTGGCGCTGGCCGACCCCGTTCCGGTCGCGACGCTGGACGAGACGGACATGTTTCCGTTCGTGCCCTCCTACGACGCGCCCGAGAACGTGGTGAACATGAGCCACCTGCTGGACGCGCCCGCCGGGAAGCACGGGCGCATCCGCGTGGAGGGCGGCCACTTCGTCAACGACAAGGGCCGCGTGCGCCTCCACGCGACGAACCTGACCGGCCCCGCGAACTTCCCCACCCACGCGGAGGCGGAACGCCTCGCCGCGCGCCTCGCGCGCTTCGGCGTCAACTGCGTGCGCCTCCACTACTTCGACAGCGCCTACGGCACGTTCATGCTGCCGCCGGAGCCGGGCATCCTCGCGGAGGACTTCCGCACGAAGCGCCGCTTCGACCCCGCGCGCCGCGACCGGCAGGACTACCTGATCGCGCAGTTCAAGAAGCGCGGCATCTACGTGGACATGAACCTGCACGTGGCGCGCACGCTCGACGCGCGCGACGGCTTCGCGCCGGGCACGCCCTGGGCGAACAAGGGCGTGGACCAGTTCGACCCCCGCATCATTGCCGAGGAGAAGGCCTACGCGAAGGAACTGCTCGAACACGTCAACCCCTACACGGGCCTGAGCTACCTCAAGGATCCCGTCGTCGCCCTCGTCGAGCTCAACAACGAGGACGCGCTCTGGAACCAGTACCTCGGCGGCGGGCTGGACAACCTGGGGCAGCCCTACGCGACGGTCTTCAAGAACCTCTGGAACGACTGGCTCACAAGGAAGTACGCGACGGACGCGGCGCTGCACGCGGCGTGGAAGCCCGCGCACGTGCCGGCCGGCGAGGAGATGGTGCCGGAGGGCCGCTTCGACGGCGAGGTGAAGCCGGACGGGAAGACCTGGATCCTCGACCGGGGGAGCGCGCAGGCCGCCGCCGCCGCGCAGGACGGCGTCCTGCGCGTGAACGTCACCCGCACGGGCGATGCGTACTTCCCGAAGCTCTACCGCCGCGTCGCCGTGAAGAAGGACGTGCCCTACACGGTCACGTTCCGCATCCGCCGCGCCTCGGGCGGGACGGGCGAGGTGGGCTTCGCCGTCGCGGACCGCCGGCACGGCTGGGCGTCGCTCGGCGTCCTGACGCGCCTCGCGCCGGGCGCGAAATGGCAGACCCATGCCTTCTCGTTCTACGCGCCCGAGGACGTGGACGCAGCCGAGATCCAGTTCACGCGCTTCGGCGCGGGCGGCGTCTACGAGATCGACGACCTCTCGTTCCGGGCCGGGTGCGACTTCACGTCCCTCGCCGGCCTCTCCCCCGCGAAGGGCGAGATCCCGATCGTCAAGGCGCGCGGGACCGCGCCGATGCCGATGCTGCGCGACTTCTACCAGTTCCTCGTGGACACCGAGCGCGCCTACTGGACGGGCATGCAGCGCTACCTCCAGAAGGACCTCGGCCTGGAGGCGCCCGTGAGCGCCACGCAGCTCGGCTACTCGCCGCCGCACGTGCAGGCCGACCTCGACTTCGTGGACAACCATTCCTACTGGCTCCACCCGAGCATCGGGAAGGACTGGAAGATCGGCAACCGCGCGATGGTCAACGCAAAGGGCGGCTGCATCATCGGCCTCGCCGGCGCGCGCGTCGCGGGGAAGCCCTACACGGTGAGCGAGTACAACCACCCCTACCCGAACTTCTACGGCGCGGAGGGCCAGCCGATGCTGCGGGCCTACGGCGCGCTGCAGGGCTGGGACGGCGTCTTCGAGTATTCCTACAACAACCGCCAGAACGCGGAGCCGGTCAACAACGAATACTTCTTCAGCCTCGCGGCGCGCAGCGATGTGCTCGCGCACTTCCCCGCGTGCGCGGCGATCTACCTGCGCGGCGACGTGAAGGAAAGCGCGACGACGTTCGTCGCGAACCTGCCCTACGGGGCGTACTTCGACCGCCTCTGCACGACCCGCGCCGTCAGCCAGGGCATTTCGCAGAGCCCGGCGCGCCTGCCGTGGTGGCTGGGGCTCGTCCACCGCGTCGCCGTGGACGTGACGGCGAAGAGCGCGCCGTGCGCGCCGCCGCCGCCGGACCCGGGCGCCGTCGTCCTGAGCGACACGCGGGAGCTGTGCTGGAACGTCGAGGATCCGAAGAACGGCTACTGGACGGTCGATACCGCGAACACGAAGCTCTTCACGGGCTTCCCAAAGGGGCGGACGGTCGATCTGGGTGGCGTCACGATCGCGGTCGGGAAGACGAAGCTCGGCTGGGCGACCGTCTCGCTCGTCTCGCACGGCGCGACGGGCTTCGGCGAACAGGGTCGGCCGGCCGCGATCCTCCTGACGGCGACGGGCCTCTCGCACAACGGCGGGGCGACGTTCACGGACGAGGGCGGCGGGGCGATCTCCTGCCGGGGTGCGCACTGGGGCGCGGGCAAGACCGTGTGCGAGGGCATCCGCGCGACAATCACGCTGCCGTCGCCCGCCGCGAAGACGCGCTGCTGGGCGCTTGACGAGTCCGGCGCGCGCAAGGCCGCCGTGCCCGTCCGGGACGCCGGGGGCCGGGCGGAGGTGGCGCTCGATCCCGCCTATCGGACCGTCTGGTACGAACTCGACGTGCGGTGAGTCGCGGACGTTTTTCATCTCGCGATGGAGGTGAAAAATGGTAGAATATTCGCCCATTCCATGAGACGGATAGGCGAGTTCCTTCGATCAACCTACGCGCCGTGGCTGTTTGCCGCGGTGCTGGCCGTCTGTTCCGCCGTCCTTGCGGTGTGGTTCGGGGGACTGAACCAGGATGAGGGCTGGTACCTTTACGCGGCGCAGATGGTGCGGGCGGGAAAGCTGCCCTACCGGGACTTCTTCTACACGCAGGGGCCGACGATGCCGTTCGTCTACGCCGTTCTCGCGCCGGTCTGGGGCATGTCCTCGCCGCTCCACGGTCTGCTCGGCGGGCGCGTGGTGACGCTTGCCCTCGGTTTCCTCGCGACTTTCTGCGCGGTCGCCCTCGTCCGTCGGCTCGTGCCGCCGAACCGCCGTCCGCTCGCCGGGTTCGCCGTCTTCGCGCTCCTCGGCGGGAACCTCTACCACCTCTACTTCACGGCGATTCCGAAGACCTACGCGCTCGGGTCGCTCTTCCTGTTGGGTGGATTGCTGTTGATCGCCCATGGAATCTGCGGGGGTGTCCGCCGTGGTGCCGGCCCCGCGCTGCTCCTCGCCGCCGGCGGCTTTTCGCTTGCGTGTGCGACGGGAACGCGCATTTCGCTGCTGCTGATCCTGCCCGTGGTGGGGTGTGTGCTGCTCGTCCGTTTCCGCGCGTTCCGCTGGGGCTTCCTCTGGTTCGGGCTCGGCGGCGTTGCGGGCCTTGCGCTGACCTACGGCTTCTTCGCGTGCGATCCGGCCTCGTTGCGGGGGCTTCTCGCGGCGCAGAACTACCATGCGGCGCGGGGTGGGTTCGATCCGTTCTTCGCGCTGGGGAGCGTGAGCCGCCTCGCGCGGGGATATGCGGCGCTCGGCGTGGTGCTTTTCGCCGGGTGTGCGCTGTGGATGCGGCGGGAGGGGGGCAATGTGTCCGCCGGGGAGGCGTACGGGGATGGGCAGAGGGCGGTGCTGTGGATGCTCGGCCTCGGCTTCGCGGCGGTGTTTCTCCTCCAGCTCAGCGCGCCGTTCCCTTACGACGACTACCAGGTGCCGATCATGGGGATGCTGACGGTGCTGATCGTGGCGGGGTTCGCCCGGCGGGCCGCCGCGCCGCGCGCGGCCATGTGGTTCGTTGCGCTTGCCGCCGGGCTCGTCTCCTTCACCTCCCCGATGCTGCAGGAGTGGGCCACCTACGGCCAGGACCGCTTCTGGAGCCAGAAGAAGGAAATGACCGAGCTCGCGAAGCTGCGTCTGGTGGGGCGCGAACTGCAGGCGCTCGACCCGCAGGGGACGACGCTCCTCACGCAGGACCTCTACCTGGCGGTCGAGACGGGGCGCACGGTGCCGCCGGGACTGGAGATGGGTCCGTTCAGCTACTTCCCGGAGATGAAGACCGAGGAGGCGCGCGCCGTCCACGTCCTCAACCGCGAACTCATGACGCAGCTCCTCGCCTCCGCCCCCTGCACGGCCGCCGCCGCCAGCGGCTACGGGTTCGCGATTGCCGCGCCGACGTGCGTGCAGGTGCCGTTCGAGGAGCAGACGCGCTTCTTCGAACTCCTGAAAACGCACTACGAACTGCGCAGCACCGAGCCGAATTTCGGACAGAACGCGACGACGCTGCTCGTCCTGACGCGCCGCGACGCGCAGAAGGGGACGAAGGAATGAACGGCGTTCCCCGCCATCTCGCCGTCATCATGGACGGCAACGGACGCTGGGCCCTCGCGCGCGGGAAGCCGCGCCTCGCCGGCCACCGCGCGGGCGCCGAGACGCTGGAGCGCGTGCTTGCGTGGTGCGGGGAAGTGGGCGTGGAGATCCTGACGGTCTATGCGTTCTCCACGGAGAACTGGCGCCGGCCGAAGGACGAGGTGGAGGGCCTGATGCGTCTGCTCGGGCTCTTCCTCCGCAACCGGCGCGCGAAGCTGCTGGAGGACCGCGTGCGCTTCCGCGTCATCGGCCGCCGCGACGACCTCCCGCCCGCGCTGCGGCGCCGCATCGCCGCGCTGGAGGCGGAGACGGCGTCCTTCACGCGCCAGCTCGTCGTGGCGCTCTCCTATGGCGGACGCGCCGAGATCGTCGACGCCGCGCGCCGCTTCGCCGCGCTTCCCGCCGAGGAGCGGACCGATGCGGCGTTCGCGCGCTGCCTCTATGCGCCCGACCTGCCGGACCCCGACCTGATCGTGCGCACGTCGGGCGAGTTCCGCCTTTCGAACTTCCTCCTCTGGCAGTGCGCCTACAGCGAACTCTTCGTGACGGACGTGCTGTGGCCGGACTTCGACCGCGCGGCGTTCGACCGCGCGCTTGCCTCCTATGCCCGGCGCGACCGCCGGATGGGAGGGCACGCATGAGCGTTTCGCTTGACGCCGTGCGCGAACCGGCCGACGTGCGCCGCCTCCCGGACGCCGAACTGCCCGAACTGGCCCGGCTCGTGCGCGGCGAGATCATCGCGTCCGTCTCCAAAACGGGCGGCCACCTCGCAAGCTCGCTCGGCGCGGTGGAGCTCGTGATCGGTCTCCTGCGCGTCTTCGATCCCGTGCGTGACCGGATCGTCTGGGACGTGGGACACCAGACCTACGCCTGGAAGATCCTCACGGGGCGGCGCGCGCGGATGGGGACGATCCGCCAGCTGGACGGTCTTTCGGGCTTCTGCAACCCGGAGGAGACGCCGTGCGACGCCTTTGTGACGGGTCATGCGGGAAATGCGCTTTCGGTGGCCGAGGGCATGGCGACGGCCCGCGACCTGAAGGGGGGCGACGAGCAGGTCGTCGCGGTCGTCGGCGACGCGGCGCTCGCGAACGGCCTGTCGCTGGAGGCCCTCAACTACTGCGGGAACCTGAAGGGGAAGCTGATCCTCGTCGTCAACGACAACGCGATGTCCATCTCGCGGAACGTGGGGGCGTGCGCGCGGATCCTCGGGCGGCTTCTCACGGGGGTCCGCTACAACCGCGCGAAGGCGGTCCTGGAACGGATGGGGCACCGGGCCCACCTCACGTTCCTGCGCGGGTTCTACCACCGCATCGAACGGGCGCTGAAGTCGATGCTGCTGGGGAATGCGTTCTTCGAGTCGCTGGGGCTGCGGTACATCGGCCCCGTGGACGGTCACGACATCGCGGCGCTGCAGCAGGCGTTCGCCGTCGCGCGGGCTGACAAGCGGAGCGTGGCCGTCCACGTCGTCACGCGCAAGGGAAGGGGATTCGCGCCGGCGGAGGCGGATCCCACGGCGTGGCACGGCGTGGGGCCGTTCGACCCCGCGCATCCGGAACGGAAGCCGGCGGCGGCCCCGTGCTGGAGCGAGGTCTTCGGAGACGCGCTCGTGCAGACCGCCCGCGCGGATGCGCGGATCTGCGCGTTGACGGCGGCCATGCGCGACGGGACGGGCCTCGCCGCCTTCGCGCGGGCGTTCCCGGGACGGTTCTTCGACGTGGGCATCTGCGAGGAGCATCTGGTGGCGTTCGCGGCGGGGCTTGCGAAGGCGGGGATGCGGCCCGTCGTCGCCGTCTACTCGTCCTTCCTCCAGCGCGCCGTCGACCAGGTGATGCACGACGTCTGCCTCCTGAAGCTGCCCGTCGTCCTCGCCGTGGACCGCGCGGGGTGCGTGGGGCGCGACGGACGCACGCACCACGGCCTGTTCGACATTTCCATGCTGCGCGGTCTGCCGAACCTGACGATCTGCCAGCCCGCCGACGCGGACGACCTGCGGCGACTGCTCGCCCTGGCGCTGGAGACGGGCGGGCCCTGGGTCATCCGCTATCCGCGCGGCACGGCGCCGGCGGGCGGGGACCGGGGCGAGGGAACGTTTGCGGTCGGCACGGCGCGTCCGCTCTGCGGCGAAGGGGCGAAGGTCCAGCTCTGGGCGCTGGGCGACCAGGTTCCCAAGGCTCTGGAGGTGCGGCGGCTGCTCGCCGGGCGGGGTATCGCGGCGGGCGTCGTCGACGCGCGGTTCGTGAAGCCCTTCGACGCCGCGCTCCTCGCGCGCCAGCGTGCGCAGGGCGCGTTCATCGTCTCCCTTGAAAACGGCAGCGCCGCAGGCGGCTTCGGCGAGGCGATCGGCGCGGATCTACGCCTGGGCTGGCCGGACGTGTTCATCGGCCACGGCACGGTTGCGGAGTTGGAGCGGCGTCACGATTTCGACGCCGCCTCCCTCTCCGCCCGCATCATATCCAGCCACTTAACCACTTAACTACTTAACCACTTAACCACGCGGCTTAACCACTTAACCACTTAACCACGCGGCTTAACCACTTAACCACTTAACTACTTAACTACTTAATCATTTTATCCCTATGGTACGACATGGCAATCCCGGCGAATGGGCCAAGGTGCGGGGCACGATGACGTCCCTGTGGCCGGTCTTTCTGTGCTGCACGGCCCTGGGGGCGTGCGGAGCTTCGCTCGTCCTCGGACGCCATCCGGCCTGGTTTGCGGCGGGGTTCGTGGCGGTCGTTGTGGCGACGGCGCTCTTCTGGCGGAAGGGGCTGCGGCGCGTGGAATCCTACTTCAAGGGCGCGCGGGGGGAGGAGCGCGTGGCGGGGATCCTGGAGAGCCTGCCGGATGCGTGGCACGTTTTCCACGACTTCGCGGTGGGGCGCTACCACGTGGACCACGTCCTCGTGGGGCCGACGGGCGTCTATGCCGTGGAGACAAAGAACTGGCGGGGGCGCGTGACGGTCGAGCGCAACGAGATGATCGTCGACGGCGTACTGGCGGACCGTGCGCCGCTCGCGCAGACCGTGCGTCAGGCGAATGCCGTGCGGGCCGCCCTGAAGGCTGCCGGCTGGGAGGGCGACGTCGTACCCGCCCTCTGCCTCGCCTCGGACACGCTGGTGGACGGACGGCAGTCCGTCGGACGCACGACCGTGCTCAACGCCTCCCGCGTGGTGGAGTGGATTTCGATTCGTCCGGGCATCCTCGCGCCGAATGAGGTCGCCCGGCTGGCCCTTTTGATGGAGACACGTCTATGAATACGAAGAAGATGATCGCCGCCTGTTTCGCGGTGTGCCTGTTCGCCGCCGTCGCCGAAGACGCGCCTTCCCTGGAGAGCGCGCTCAACCTCGCGCCGCAGAGGCAGTTCGCCAACATCGCGCGGAAGGTCGCCAACATGCTGCCCGCGTACCACGTCACGCAGCACATGCTCGACGACGCGATCTCGCAGCGCGCGTGGACGAACCTCGTAACGATGTACGACTACAACCACGCGGTCTTCCTCCAGGGCGACCTGGACCGCTTCGCGCCGATGCAGACCGAGATCGACGACGCGCTGCGGCGGGGCGACGTTTCCTTCGCCTACGACGTCCACCGCACGTTCGTGCGCCGCCTCGGGGAGTGCATCGCGTTCGTGACGAACTACCTGGAGAAGGGCGAGATCGACTTCTCCGTGGACGAGACGTACCTCTACAACCGCAAGGACGCGCCGTGGCCCGAGACCGCCGCCGCGCGCGACGACATCTGGCGGCAGCGCATCAAGAACGAAATGCTCGCACAGATCCTCGGCCGCGAGCTCGACGAGGAGGAGGACGCCGCCGAGGCGGGCGGAAAGAAGAAGGCGCGCGCCAGGGGAAGGAAGGCGGCGAAGGACAAGGGGAAGGCGGAGGAGGCGAAGGCGGACGGCACGAACGCCGTCGCCGCCGCCGAGAAGCCCGAGCCCACGCCGAAGGAGGCCCTGCTGAACAAGTATCGCCACTACCTCGCGTGGGTCCTGACCGAGCTGGACGAGACGAAGGTGATGGAGCGCTACCTGCTCGCGACGGCGATGGCCTACGATCCGCACTCGGGGTACATGGCGCCCGACAGCAAGGAGGACTTCGACATGGACATGAGCCTGTCGCTCTGCGGCGTCGGCGCCGTCCTCACGCAGTCGATGGACGACGGTTCGCTGGAGATCAAGGAGGTCATGAAGGGCGGGCCGATGGCGCGCGAGGGCTCCATCAAGGCGGGCGACAAGATCGTCGGCGTCGGGCAGGGCGACGGCCCCGTGGAGGACGTCGTCTGGAAGCCGATGCGCAAGTCCATCAAGAAGATCCGGGGCAAGAAGAACACGAGGGTCGTCCTGGAGGTGACGGACAAGAACGGCACCTCCCGCCGACGCGTGCCGCTCATCCGCGACGAAATCAAGCTGGAGGACCAGGCGGCGACGGGGCGCGTGGAGCAGGTCACGCTCAACGGCGTGACGAACAAAATGGGCTACGTGAAGCTGCCCGCGTTCTACGGCACGATGGACAAGCGCCCGAACGACCCCGGCTACCGGTCCTGCTCCCTCGACGTCGCGAAGTGGATCGCGAAGTTCAACACGCAGGGCGTGGACGGCATGGTGCTCGACCTGCGCGGCAACGGGGGCGGCTCGCTCAAGGAGGCCGTGCTTCTCTCGGCGCTCTTCGTGCGGCCGAATCCGGGCCCCTGCCCCGTCGTGCAGATCCGCGAGACGCGCAACCTCTACGTGCTGCCCACGTTCCCGGACCAGCCGACGTTCGCCTTCCGCAAGCCGCTCGTCGTCCTCATCGACCGCCATTCCGCCAGTGCCTCGGAGATCGTCGCGGGCGTCTTGCAGGACACGGGACGCGCGCTCGTCCTCGGCGACACGCAGTCGCACGGCAAGGGCACGGTGCAGACCGTGATGCCGATGGGGCGCGCGGAGTACGGCTCGATGAAGATCACGACGGCCCGCTTCTACCGCATCAACGGCTCCTCGACCCAGGTGCGGGGCGTCGCGAGCGACATCCGCCTCCCCTCCGCCTTCGACGAACGGACGGACGTGGGCGAGGACAATCTGCCGAATGCGCTGCCGTGGAGCCGCATCGAGCCGGCGAGCTACGACGCGATCTGGAACATGCAGGACTTCGTGCCGCGCCTGAAGGAACTTTCCGCCGCCCGCGTCCAGGAGAGCCCCGAATGGACGCGCCGCCTGCAGGTGGTGAAGCTCTGCCGCGACCTCTCCGAACGCCGCACGGCGCCCCTGGAGCGCGCGGCGCGCAAGAAGATGATGAAGGAGGAACGCGCGATCCTCGACGAAGTGGACGACGTGGGCGATGAGGATGAGGACGAGGCGACCGCCGAGCCGACGGACGAAGAGGACGCTGCCGCCGCGCGGAAGCGCGACATCGTGCTCACCGAGGCCCTGAACGTGCTCGGCGACCTTGCGCGCCTGACGCGCGGCGGCGAGGCGCCCGACGCACCCGCGCAGCAGCCGCGCATTCCGGCCTGGCTCCAGCTTCTCCAGGGAGGGCGCGAGTGATGAAGATGGTCCACTTCGTGAAGATGCACGGCGCGGGGAACGACTTCGTGCTCATCGACGACCGCGCGGAGCAGTTCCCCGTCCACGACCACCTGCGCCTCGCGGCGTTCGCGGCGGCGCGCACGGGCATTGGCTGCGAGGGCGTCATCCTCGTGCAGCCTTCGAAGATCGCGGATTTCCGCATGGTCTTCTTCAACCCGGACGGCACGGAGGCCGACCTCTGCGGAAACGGCGCGCGCTGCGTGGCGGCGTTCGCGCGGGAGATCGGCGCGGCGAAGGGGTGCGCGATGACGTTCGAGACGCGCGCAGGCCTCGTCGACGCCGAAGTCCTCGACGCGGGCAAGGTGAAGGTGTGGATGCCCGAGCCGCACGACCGCCGCTACGGGCTTGACGTCGAGGGAATGAAGGGCGACTTCATCGTCGCCGGCGTGCCGCACTTCGTCGTGCCCTGCGAGAGCGTGGCCGCCGTCGATGTGGAGAAGCTGGGCCGTCGGCTCCGCCTCGCAGCCGCCTTCGAGCCCAACGGCACGAACGTCGACTTCGCCCAGTTCATTCCGCCCAACAAGATCCTGCTGCGCACCTACGAGCGCGGTGTGGAGGCCGAGAGCGGCGCCTGCGGCACGGGGGCGGCGGCGACGGCCGTCGTGGCGGTCGAGACGAAGGGCCTTTCCCTGCCGCTTCACGTCCACACGTCGCAGGGGTTCAACCTCACGATCGACGGCGACTGGCGGTGCGCGAAGTGTACGGGATTCACCCTCACGGGACCTGTGAAGAAGGTCTTCGAAGGGGATCTGGACCTTGATTCTTTGGATATCGGAAACGAGATGGAGTAGAGACGATGAGCGAACTGATTGTCGCGTTAGACGTGCAGACCCGTGCGGAGGCCGAGGCGAAGGTGAAGCTGCTCGGCGACGCCGTGGACTTCTACAAGATCGGCCTGGAGCTGTTCACGGCCGAGGGGCCGGACGTCGTGAAGGCCGTGAAGGGGTTAGGAAAGAGGGTCTTCCTCGACCTCAAGTTCCACGACATCCCCAACACGGTGGCCAAGGCCGTGAAGTCGGGCGGGAAGTTGGGCGTTGACCTGATGACGATCCACGCCGTGGGGGGCCGGGCCATGATCGCCGCCGCGCGCGCCGCCGCCGGGGAGTACGGGGCGGCGGCGCCGAAGATCCTCGCCGTGACGGTCCTCACGTCGCTTGACCAGTCCGACCTCGCGGACATCGGCGTCGCGGGCCGCACGCCCGCCGACCAGGTCGAGGCGATGGCCCGGTTCGCCGTCGCGAACGGCGCGAACGGGCTCGTCTGCTCCGCCTTCGACGTGGGCGGGCTCTCCCCGAAGCTGCCCGCCGGCACGCTTTTCGTGACGCCCGGCGTCCGCCCGGCCGGCGCCGCCGTCGGCGACCAGAAACGCATCGCAACGCCCGCCGTGGCCGTGGCCGGCGGCGCGACGCACCTTGTCGTCGGACGTCCGATCCTCGCCGCCGCCGACCCCGTTGCCGCCGCCCGCGCCATCCGCGCCGAGATGGACGTGGCGAAGTGAAGCCGTTTGTGGTATGATTCTCCCGAAGGGGGATTCGACGATGACTGAACTGGAGAAAAAACTGACGGCGAGCGCGGAGGCGGCAAGCCGGGAAGCCGTTGAAAGGGCGTTTGCCGCAGGACTTTCCGTCACCGTGCTGCGCGACAACCGGATTGTCCGCGTGGCGCCAGACGGAACGGAGACGTTGGTCGAGGTCTTGACGTTCGATGACTAGGCGTTTCAGAATGGTCGCGGGACCAAATGGCTCGGGCAAGACGACGCTGATGCGTCGGCTTGCCGCCGATTATGCCGTGAATTTCTACGACATCCTGAATGCGGACGATATTTTCGCCGAGGTCTGCCGTACGAATGCCTACTTGCCGCCGATGCCCGTCGAACCCGATGCGCTATGCCGGTATGCTGAGGACTCTTCGTATCCTGACGACGTGAAGGCTTTCTTTCGGTCACGTACGATTTCCGTTGAAGACGACTGTGTGCTGTTCCACGCTGTACCCGCCGTCAACACCTACACGGTTGCGCTTCTCACCAATTTCCTCCAGTACGCATGCATCCGCCAGGGGCGTAGTTTCTCGCAGGAGACGGTCTTTTCCCATCCTTCTAAAGTCGACGCGCTTCGACTGGCAAGGGAGAATGGTTATCGGACCTACCTCTACTTCGTCTCCACGGACTGCTGGAAGATCAATGCCGACCGGGTCGCCGAGCGCGTCCTTCAGGGTGGTCACGACGTTCCGCGCGAAAAGATCAAGGTGCGTTTCCGCCGTTCGCTCGACAACCTCTCACGGGCTTTCCCCTATCTGTCCCGTGCGTTCTTTTTCGACAACAGCGGCGATAGGATGCGCTATCTTGCGCAGTGGAATGCAAGAGAGGGCTTTTCCATCGAACACGACAGGCGTCTTCCGCATTGGGCGTCCTTTATGGAAATGTCCGCTCATGGGGAAGGAGACCGAACGATTGCCGGATATGCTCATTGACTTCCATACGCACAATTTCCCCGCGGCGCTCGCCGCGCGGGCGCTGGCCGTCATGTGCGAGAAGCTCGTGCCGGCGGCGCAGCGGCTTGGCTTTGGGACGCTGCGGCCCGTCGGCGACGGGACGGTCGCGACGGAACTGCGGGACATGGACCGCTGCGGCGTCGACCGCAACGTGAACTGTCCCGTCTGCACGCATCCGGAGAACTTCGAGGCGATCTTCCGCCGGGCCGTCGCGGTGCGGGAAGGCGGCGAGGGGGCCGCCGCCGCCGAACGCCTCGTGCAGCTCGGCTCGATCCATCCCCGCGACCCTGATTTCGAACGGCACATCCGGATGCTCCGGGAAAACGGCTTTCGCGGCATCAAGCTCCATCCGAACTACCAGGGCGTCTGCCTCGCCGATCCCGCGCTCGTGCCGTTCTTCACGGCCCTCCGTGACGCGGGGCTCTTCGTGATCAGCCACACGGGCTTCGACCCCGGCTATCTCGACGAGGCGAAGCCCGTCGCGGGGCCCGAACAGATCGCGGCGCTCCTCACGGCCGTCCCCGGACTTCGGTTCGTGGCCGCGCACCTCGGCGGCGAATGCGGCCACGCCGCGCATGCGACGGACGCCCTGCTGCCGTTCAAGACCTGCTGGATCGACACCGCCGTCATGTACTTTCACGACGACAACCCGGAGGCGCGGCGCGTCGTGCGGGAATGGCCCGCCGACCGCATGGTGTTCGGCACGGACTACTTCTGGCGCGATCCGGCGCATCTGATCAACTGGGTGAAGAACCTCCGCCCCGATCCCGAAGACCAGGAGCGGATCTTCCATGCAAATGCAGAAAGGCTACTGGGTCTGACATGAAAACCTTCAACGATCCCGCGAAACTCCAGAAATGGGCGCGCCGGCAGCGGCTTGCGGGGCGCACCGTCGCCCTCGTGCCCACGATGGGCGCCCTGCACGAGGGGCACCTCTCGCTCATCGCGGCGGCAAAGGCGAAGGGGGCGGATGAAATCGTCGTCTCCGTCTTCGTGAACCCCACGCAATTTGGTCCGAAGGAGGACTACGCGCAGTATCCGCGCGACCACAGGGCCGATGCCGCCAAATGCCGCAAGGCGGGCGCGACGGCGATCTTCTTCCCCACGCCCGAGAACATGTACGCGCCCGACCACAGCGTCTGGGTCAACGAGGACGGCGCGCTTGGCGGATCGCTCTGCGGCGCGCGGCGTCCGGGGCACTTCCGTGGCGTCTGCACGGTCGTCGCGAAGCTCTTCAACCTCGTCCACCCCAACTTCGCCGTCTTCGGGCAGAAGGACTTCCAGCAGGAGACGATCATCCGCCGGATGGTGCGCGACCTGAATTTCGACCTGGAGATCGTGGTCGCCCCCATCGTGCGCGAGCCGAGCGGCCTTGCACGGAGTTCCCGCAACGCCTACCTCTCCGACGACGAACGGCAGCGCGCGGTCACGCTCTCGCGGAGCCTGTTCGCGGCGCAGGACGCCGTCGCGGCGAAGGGGCGCGTCCCCTGGACGGGTCAGCGCAGGAAGATCGTGAAGGCGCTCGAGGACGCCGGGCTCGTCGTCGACTACGTGGAGGCCGTCGAGGCCGACACGCTGAGGCCCGTCAAGGCCCTCGTGAAGGGCGTGGCGGTGCTGCTCGCCGTCTACTGCGGCAAGACGCGCCTCATCGACAACGCGGTGATGTGAGAACCGCTGAGACATGTTCTCATGGAACGCAGATGCTGCGTTTCGCGTCCGCGAACTGCGTTTCATGATTCGTGAAAATGAAGATTCCTTGCTTTGTCCATGATTGACCTCAGTACGGAGGAGTGGCGGGAGGCGTACCGCCTCGTGAAGGCGGCGGCGGCGCAGCCGGACGACGACGCGGCGCGCGCGGTGGCTTTCGACTTCCTGCGCACGGCGGAGTCGAAGCGCCTTCTCGCCCTCGCCCACCTGCTCCAGCCCGGCGCGACCGCCCGGACCCTCCAGGCGGCCCTCGTGCCGCTGGAGCGCGTGGACACGCGCGCGAAGATCACCGACGGCGAAATGGGCATTCGCACGACAGATGCGCCGGGCCATGTGGACAAGGCGCCGTTCACCGTCGTCGCGGACAACGTGCGGAGCGCCTTCAACATGGGCGGCATTTTCCGCACGGCGGACTTCTTCGGCGCCGAACGGATCATCCTCTGCGGCTATTCCCCCACTCCCGAGAACCCGCAGGTCAGGAAAACCGCGCTCGGAGCCGACGTCTCCACCCCCTGGGAACACATCCCGGACGTACGCGACGCCATCGACCGCCTCCGCGCCGGGGGGCGGCGCATCTACGCCCTTGAAACCGTGGACGGCGCAACGGACATCGCCCGCTGCACGCCCGTCTTCCCCTGCGCCCTCCTCTTGGGAAACGAACGCTTCGGTCTCGACCCCGACGTCGTCGCGCAGGCCGACGAGGTGCTGGAAATCCGTTCCCACGGCCTCAAGAACTCCCTCAACGTCGTCAGCGCCTTCGCCGTCGCCGGGGCCTTCCTGCGCAGATGAAGAAAACCAAATGAAACCCCTTGAATCCTGACATTGGGCTAATCAAACTTCGCTATACTCTTCGGCACAGACACACAACACACCCATCCTGCAATCGGCTTCGGCCGATTCATTGAGGGTCCTGCCGCGCCCAAGAACAGGAAATGCGGTATGCCTCCGGGACGTTTCCTCCCACCTCCTCCCGGAGGCTCTTTTTATGCCCTGCCCCTAGTCGTCGAGGAGCAGCACGGTGGTCTGGAATTTCTCGAGCGGATAGGTGAAGCGGTCGGTGTTCGTGGCAACGACCTTGTCGCAGGTGACGTCCGTAACCCTTGCCACGCGGCGGGGTAGGCAGACGGTGTACGCGCCCTGGGCGCGGGTGTGGAGCATCACCCAGGAGGCGTTCGCGGAAAGGACGACATCCGCGTCAGTGTAGACGTGGACGCCCGCCGCCCGGTAGAGGCGGCGCAGGACGTCCGGCGCGAGCGCCGGAAGGGCGGAGAAGACGCCCGTCCAGCCCGTTTGCGCCCGTTCGACGACGACGGGCACGCCCGCGAGGTCGCCGACGCCGGTCATGAGCGTGCGGCCCTCCGCCGGAAGGAAGAGGCCGCGTTGGGCGGTGCCGGGCGTGCGGTGGCGGACGCCGCGCGGGCGGTCCCCCACGCCGTCGATGGGGTGCGTGAGGCCGCAGCCCCATTCGCGCCCGGTCGCCGCGTCGATGGCCGAACAAACGCCACGCACGGTACCGGGCTTCATCTTCACGCCGCAGACGGACTCCATGCGCGCGCGTGAAAGGCCGGTCTCCGAGACGTAGCCGGGGGCATGGAAGAAGACGAGCGTACGGTTCTGCGTCTTGAGCGCGTCCACTGCGCGCCGTTGCTTGTCCGTGAGGTACTGGCAGTCAAGGAAGACGACGACCTTGTAGTTCCGCGCGCGCACGGCGTCGAGGTCCTCGACGAGGTACCAGTCGAACGGCGCGCCGGCGCGGTAGAACGCCCCCATCTGCTGGAGGTAGAGCATCTCGCCCATGTTGTTCGCCTCGGTGCGGCGGTAGCCCATGTAGAACTCGCTTTCGACGTTCGAGACGACGGCCACCTCCGAGCGGTGGGCGCGGTCGCGCGCGAGGGCGAGGTCGGCGGCGCGGCGCATGCGTCCGACGGCCTCCACGAGGGCGGGGTGGCGGAAGGTGTTGCGCTTGAGGTCCATGTACCAGAGGCCGACGCCGTGCGTGACGGCGTTGCCGAAGGCGCGGTAGAGGAGGTTGACGCTCTCGAAGAGGTTCGTCGCGCTGCAGCGCCCGTCGGGGTGCGGCTTGAGCTGTTCGAGGTGCGTCATGTCGTCGCTCTCGTCCACGAAGAGCTTGCCGTGCAGGGCCGCGCTCGCGAGGTAGCAGCGCATCGCGCCGTCCTCGCCGGGGGAACGGCGGTGGTAGGTGTGGGGGGCCGAGAACATGTCGAGATGGGGCGAGCGGTAGGCCTGGGCGATGGCGCGGTGGTCGCACTCAATGGCCCAGCGCTCGTCCTGCGTGTAGCCGTAGAAGGCGAGGGTGGGGAGGGCGCCCTTCGAGACGTCCTTGACGATGCCGGCGAAGTGGTCGAGGGTTTCCACCGTGGTGGCGTTCATGCAGGCGAAGTAGTCGGGCACGCGGCGGTCCCCTGCGGGGTCGCGCCAGACGCCGTCCACGTCGAGCCGGAGGCGCGCCGCCATGGGGGGCACAGTGGCCGTCTCGAACGTGACGGCCTCGTCCCGCCAGGCCGCGCGCAGACGGGCGACGTCGCCGCCGTAGCGGGATCGCAGAAACGCCCGGAAACGGGCGGTCATGGGCGCGGAGGCGTCGGAGAAGCCGGCCTTCTCCAGGGGCGTGCTGCCGATCTGCGTAAGGGCGTCCCACGCGAAGTGCTCGCTCCAGGGGCCTTCCGAGACGTGGATGCCCAGCAGGTTCCGTCCGTAGCGGCGGTAGAGGAAGTCGACGGCGGCGCGGTAGGCGTCGCCGCCCGCGCGGCGGAACGCCTCGCTCGCGTAGGAGATGCGCGGAATCGCGCCGTAGGCGCCCTTGGGATTCGGCGCGAGGACGTTCGGATTCGTGTAGACGACGCACTCCCCGGGATGCTCCGCCGTCCACCAGTCGGGGGCCGTGTAGAAGAGGCGCGGCAGCAGCGCCGCCTGCGGCGCGAGGGCCCGCACCCGGTCGAGGACCTCCGTCTGGTAGGCCATGCCGCCGAAGCCCTCCTTCAGCCAGTAGGGGTGGGCATAGTGGCCGAAGCTGCCGAACGTCGCGAAGAGGTCGACGCCCGCGCCGGCCATTGCGCGCACGTCCTCGTCCAGCAGCTCCCACTGCCAGAAGAGAACGGGCGCGACGGGCTTCCCGTCGCGGTAGAGGCCGGGCGCGCCGTTCAGCTCCGCGACGCGCCAGCCCGTGGCGGGCGGGAGGCTGTTCGTGGCGGGCGCGCCGGGGCGCGTTCCGCCCAGGGCGGATACGGCGAGCAGAGCGGCCGCCCACCCGGAGAGGATGTGTCTGTTCATGGGTATCAGTATATCAAAAAGGGCCGCCGTGGCGTTCTGTCCTGCGGCGCCTTCACGCGGAGGGCTGCTTTTCCGTATCGCCCGGTCCCCCAGAAGGGTTCGGGGTATGGTATAATCTCGAAATCAAGAAGAGGAGTTATTGAATGAAGAACGGATTGTTGACGGGTTTCTGCATGTTGGCCCTCGGTGCCGCCGCCGCACAGGCGCCGAAGCTGGACGACTACGACTGGTATGACGGCACGCAGTTGACCATCGAGGGGACGGCGTTCACGGACGGCGAAACGCCCTATTGCCGTCTGCCGAAGAGCGCGCAGGGCAGGGTGCCGAATCCCGTCTGGAGCATGAGTCACCACGCAACGGGCGTGAACGTGCGGTTCGTGCCGCAGGGGCGGAGGCTGATGTTCAAGTGGGTGGTGGACAATCCGCGCGCCGTGGACGCCTTCATGGGGCCGACGGCGATGACCGGGCTCGACGTCTACCGTCAGGAGGCGGACGGGACCTGGAAGTTCGCCGCGAATCCCCGCTACTTCTACTACCAGAAGGACGCGCAGGGGAACGAACATGGCGGCGAATACGCGATGAACTGGGAGCCGGGGCGCCCGTGCATGGTCTATCTGCCGCTTCGGTCCACCGTGCGTTCGTTCAAGGTGGGCATCGAGAAGGGGGCGAAGATCGAAGCGTTGCCGCGCCACCCGGTGGCGCGGCGCATCGTCCACTACGGCACGTCCATCGTCCACGGCGGCTGCGTGTCGCGCCCCGGCATGGCGTTTGCCGTCCAGGAGGGGCGGCTTGCGGACGTGGAGGTGATCAACCACGGGTACTCCGGCGCGGGCAAGATGGAGATGGACATGTGCGAGATGATCGCGTCGATCGACGCCGCGCTCTACGTACTCGACTGCGACTGGAACATGTCCGTGGAGATGCAGAAGCAGAACTACGAGCCGTTCGTGCGCGAACTGCGGAAGCGGCGGCCGACGACGCCGATCCTCCTCTGCGGCGGCTGCACGCAGTTCGACAAGCCCCGTGCGCAGGAGGTCTTCGCGCGCGGCGTCTACGCGAAGCTCAAGGCCGAGGATCCGGCGCTCTGGAAGAACCTCTTCTTCGTCGGCGGCGTCGAGATGCTGCCGAAGGAGGGCGAGGCGACCTTCGACTTCTGCCATCCGAACGACTGGGGCTCCATGCAGATGGGCCGCGTCTACGCGGAGGCGATCAAGAAGGCCCTGGCGGGGAACTGAACAGCATCCCTGCGGGAGCATGCGGGTCGGCCGGATGGCGCGGACGCGACAAGCGCGTCCCTCCCGTCGTGGCAACGCGGCTCGGTGCGGGTACTTCGCGCGGCGGGCCTATTTCTTCTCGACAACGACCTTGAAGAAACGGTGCTGCGGCGTCGCGTCCGTCCACTGGGCGTCTGAGAGTGAAGCCTTCCCCTTCAGCACGGCCCGATACCCCGAAAGGTAGCCGTCCCGAGGTTCATGGCCGACAACCGGCGCACCGTCCACGAACGAAATCGTGCAGCGCAGCCGGTCGTCGGCGTTGTTCGGATCCGTCCCGCACACGTACTCCGTCCAGTTGCCCATGCCGTCGCCGTCGCTGTCGGCATCGGCGGCCGCGGCCAGGTCTGCCGCCGTGGCGCCGGCCGGCGCAAGGCCGTGCCGCTCGAACCATGATGCGGGGATCAGGATTTCGTTTCCGTTTCCGTCCATGCGCGTCACGCCTTCCGAACCTTCCGGAATCCAGCGCACGTCGTCAAGCCAGATGCCGCAGAACGTCGGATCGAAGTAATAGCCGCGCTGCTCATACTCGAACTTCACCGCATGGACGCCGGTCGGGACGTCCACCTCCACGAGCGTCCAGTCGTCCACTGCATCGGCCGTCTGCCAGGCGACAGACGAATCGAGAAAGACCCGGAAGGAACTGCTATACATCATGGCCCGGTAGCGGAAGCTCATCTTCGTCGGCCCCGTGACGGTCGTGGAAAGCCAGGTCCGGTTCACGGTTCCCTTGGGGAGCGCGGCGGACTGCACGGCCAGCGTTCCGTCGTATGTATTTGTCGCCTGTGCCGTCCACGGATAGTCGGCGGACGTGTTCCAGACGAGCTGCGGGGCGTTGAGCGCGGCGCCGAGATCCGACTTGTAGTAGGTCGCCGCGTAGACGGGGCCGGCCGTGCCGTCCGTCACGGTCGCCGCCCGAATCGTCGTGGTCTTCGTCAGCGTGAGCGGCGACGTGTAGAGGGAGCCGTGCGTTGCCGTGGGGTCTGAGCCGTCCGTCGTGTAGCGGATCGCGAGCCCCGCCTTGCCGGGCGTCAGCGTTACCGTGACGGAATCGGAGAAGAGGGCGCCGCCCTCTGGCGAGAAGAACACGTCGTAGGAGAGGGCGACCTTCTGCGCCCGGAACTGCGCGACCACCGCATACGTCCTCGCCAGGACCTGCGCATTGTCATGCGTTTCGTCGCCCGCCGGGACGCCGGCCCAGGCGTTGTCGGGGTCGGAGAAGAGCGGTGCCGGATCGTAGCTGTTGCCGTAGCCGTCATTGTTGTAGGCCATGACCGTATGGTAGGCGCGCTTGTCCGTTCCCGTGAAATAGAAGCCGCGCGAATAGGGGAACGACTGAGGACCCGGCGAGGAGGTCTGCGCGTCGGCGTGCCCGGCGCCCATGTTGTGCCCGGTCTCATGCGCCATCACGTGGCTCTGCGCCGCAGCCCGCACGGAGAGGACGTTGTACGCATGCTCGGAGAAGTTCCTCATGCCGGATGCGGTCGTCTGCGTCAGCGACCAGCCAAGCCCCGTCGTGCCGTAGGCGCTACCCGTGTCGACCATCGTCGAAACGACGTCCGCCCCGACCGCGTCGCGCATCGCGGAGACGGCTGCCCAGGCTCCCGTCTTCTGCGTGACCTTATCGAGGGTGTCGTTGAGGTTTCCGTCGCCGTCGGCATCCACGGCCATCACGCCGACCAGACGGAAGCGGAAGGCGGCGTCGAGCCCGTTGTTCGCCAGCGCGCCGTTCATGCGCGCAACGCACTGCTGCGCGAGGTTCGTCACGCCGCCTCCGTTCGCCTTCGCCCACGCCGCCGCCGGGCGGTCATACGCGACGAGCATGTCGACGACCGTGGAGGCCTGGTCCGTCGATGCGGCGGACCTTTTCGTCGGAACGCCATCCCGGACCGCGTCAAGTTCCGGGACGCGCACGCCGCCATCCACGACGGGCAACGCATGCGGGTCGATTTCCCGGACGGTCACGCGGTCGTCTGACGACACGACCGCGTAGACAAGGCCGCTCGCCGGGTCGGTCGCCGTGACGAGAAGGCCCGCATCCGTCTCCGTGACGACGGCATCGCGCCAGTTCGCGCCCGAAACCTCGGCCTGGAACGACGCCCGCGCGAGCGGCGCCTCCTCCCGCGCGACAAGCGTGAGCGAGAGCGTGACGTCGTCGTAGACGGAGAGGCGAAGCACGTCCCCGACCGCAAGGGAGCCAGTCGAGGCCGCGCCGGCGTCAAGCACGGTCTGCCGAAGCGTTCCCGCCTCCTCTTCCGTCTGTGTCGCCCTGGGCGCGGCGACGCCTCGTGTCCGAACGGCCCTGGGACGCAGGTCCAGCGCGATCTCCGACGCAACGGCCGACGCCGCAGCAAGCGCCAGCAGCGCCAGGCACAGATATCTCTTCATGTGTTCAATCCTTCGTTCGACCTCCAAAATCAGGTCAGACCTGATTTTGGAGGTCTGTCATCCGAGCATTTGACGGTAGTATAGCAGATACCAAACGGGGGCGCAAAGCGGCGCTACGGACGAATTGTAACACGTTGCAAACAGCCAATTGACTTACTGGTAAGAAAAATGCTACGATGTCCACGTCTTACAAGTAAAAGGGGTTCGGTATGACAAAAGTGATGACTACAAAAATGTCCTCAAAAGGACAGGTTGTTCTCCCAGAGGCGTTGCGCCAGATGTATGGCTGGGAGAGCGGTACGGCGTTCACCGTCCTTGTTTATAAGGGTTCCATAATCATGCAACCGCTGAAAACGCCTACGGACGAGGAAATTGCCGCAGAGTTTGAAGATGCATTCGCCCAAGCTCGTCAACAAGCGAAAGACGCCGGTATGACACCATTGGACATTTCCAATGCACTATCCGATGTTCGACGCGAGAGACGCACAAGGAGGAGAGCAAGAGCGTGAGGGCTGTTCTCGACACGAACGTGGTCATGAGCGCCTTCTTCTTCGGCGGAACACCGCTGAAGATTGTTCGTTCAGCGTTCTCAAGGAAGATCGAACTTGTGGCATCAAAAGCGGTTCTCTCCGAGTATCGGGAGGTCGCGGAGTGGCAAGCAGGTCGCAGCTCGCTATGTCTATTGGACTGCCGACAATGGTGCGGAAAATGGTGCTGGCTGGTTTCTTGAAGCGGAGGCAGTGGCGCTTCCTCAGGACGCACGTGCGTTCCTCTGCGCATCCGTTGCAGACGAACGGGGACCTCTCGAGCCTCCCGCACCTCTGCTCCACGAACGCGGGGCAGTGCGGGTTGCACTGGCGGCAGAACTTGCACTGCCTTTTCCCGTCGTAGAGGCAGCGGATGCAGACCCCGCGCCTCTGGCACTCCATCCTGGACGCGCATCTGTTGGTGACTCTGTTGGTGACGCGGTAGGCCGCGCCCTTGTCGGACTCGGCCGCGCGGGCCCTGATCTCCTGCGTGACCGTCGACCCTTACCCCGTTTTTTTCGTGGGCGTCCGCCGCCCGCGCTTCGCACGGATTCTCGCCGCGCCTGAGGCTGCCGAAACAAACCTGGGGAGGGCCGCAATTGCCGAACGCATCACGCCGCGCGCCGCGACGGCGTTCAAGCGAGATACGGCTTTCAAGCGAGATTATTACGCGGTGAAATCTCATTGTGTCCCGGCTTACCCTGCCGAACCCGCAATCTCGGCATCGTCAAGATTATTACGCGGTGAAATCTCATCTCGCGGCGGCGCGACGCCTCGTGACGGGGGTGCGGGTACTTCGCGCGCCAACCTTGAAAAACAATCTCCACGCGCTCCGTGTTGACCGGCCGGATTCGCGGCGGCGGAGCCGTGCGCCCTGTCTCGGAATAGCGCGGAAACCGAGCCTTTTGCGCGGTTTCGGCCCTGCGCGCAGAAAGTCCAAGGCGCTTTCCGAAGGGGCCGAAAATACTTTTCACCCAGCATTTATTGGGGTCGGACGGGAAATCGGGATAAGCTGTCCCGAAAAAATCGGGATAAGGGTGGATCGTCGTGGCGAATTGCACGACGACGCCAATTGTGGTACACTTCATGAAGATTTCCGTCGGATAGGGGGTGTTCCTTCCGGCGCACGGCTAAGGCCGTGAAGGCTCTTTGAAGCGGTTGACGGGCACCGACGTCAGCCACCGGCCAGCGGGAGGGACGCGCTCGTCGCGTCCGTTCCAACGGCGAAACCTTTGTCTGCGGCCGCATACGGGGCCGAAAGGGGAAGGACTCGCGGAAACTCGTCCGAAGCCCGCGAGGCGTACGCAGTCTTGCGTATTTGGCTTTAGTTGAAAACGACCAATCTTTCGAAGGAGCCGAATATGTAAGATGCGTCACGTGGTTCATTCCACGCGGCGTGTCTTTCTATTTCGTGTTTCTTCAAGGCGCTTGGTCGTGCCTCAACTAGAACATCGATGTGAAGGCACGCCGTTTTTTTCTGTGCCCGGCGTCGGTGCCTTTTGTCAGGCGGGTGCGAAGAAGGTTGGGATAAACATGGAGATGATGATTGCAAATCATTGGCAAATGAAGCTTAAACTGATAGTTGCAGTTGGCTTCGTCTCGACCGGATTGCGGGCGCCTCCCTCTTGGCGTACTCGGGTTCTCGAAGGCTTTCATCAACTGACACCCCCCAAAGAAAAAGGAGACGACACATGAACAAACGGCAGATGGGCAAGATGATGCGAGGCGCATTCACGCTGTCGGCCTTGAGCCTGTCGGCGGCGGACCTGACGCTTGTCGGCGACGGGACGGCCGTCTGGAATCGCTCGACGGCGAACTGGAAGGATGCCAACGGTCAAGAGACGCGCTATGCGGACGGCGACAATGTGACGATCGGCGGCGAGGACTTCACAGGCACGGCGGTGACATTGGGCGCCGAATGGCTGGATCCCGGAAATGTCGTATTCAGCAACGAGCAGGAAATCGTTCTCTCGTCGGCCGAGAACAAGTTCGGGTTCGGGTCGAACACGAAGTCCCTGTCCAAATGGGGTGGCGGTACGCTGCGCCTGAAGCCGATGTGGAACTACAACGTCTGCGACTGGCACGTCTACGGCGGGCTGTTGACGACCGAGGACGCCTGGTGCGGCGACAACACGACGTTCGGCCACCGCGACAAGGATGTCACGATCCATGTCCACGACGGCGCAACGCTGGAGAACCCCGGTCCCGGGGCGTTGGGCGGTGCGAACGACACGGCGGAGGCGGAAGACCGTGCGGTGAGCGTCACCGTCCATGCGGGCGGAATGTTCCGTCCCGGCAAGACGGGGACATACGACTACCCGTTCTCGGCGGTCAAGGACCTCGCGTTCGACGGCGGCTCGTTCGACTTCTCGAAGCGGGGCTATTGGGAGCAGGGGCTTCTCAAGGTGACGCGCACGCTGGCGTTCGGCGGTTCGACGCCTTACACGCTGAACCAGCCCAGGGGCAATTCGGGCAAGATCGCGTTCGCCGCCTCGCGGCAGACGGAGCTCTACGTCGCCGACATGACAGGCGACGACGCGGCTGACGTGACGATTTCGACGGAGAACGTCGGACGGATGAAGGAAGCGTCCGTCGTCGGCGTGAGGAAGACCGGCCCGGGCACGTTGCGGTGGAACGCAAAGATCCACAACAGCTACAACCGGGGCGACTGGGTCGGCTGGCTTGGGCTCAACGGCAAGATCACGGTCGAGGAGGGCCGGCTAGTTCTGGCGAACGCCGCGAACGCGATGGAGGGCGACCTTGAGGTCTCGGGCGGCGAACTCTGGCTGGGCGAGGAGCGCGGCGGGTTTGTCGCGACGGACACGCATGCCACCTACGCGGGAAATCTTCAGGTCGCGGGGCGCGAGATTGTCGCGAGCGGTACGGGCCGGCTCGTCCTGCCGAAGCTGTTCATGTTCGGCGGTGAACCGACGGCGGAAGACGTGACGCCTGACGCGGTGACGTTTGTCGCGCGCGACAATGGCGAAATCCACATCGACGTGCCGGGAAATACGGGCGACTACGCCGGTTGCGCCGTGTTCCCCAATCTGCGGCTTGAAGGCAACGGCCGATTCGTCGTGAACGGCAACGGCTACTGGAGCAAGGGTGCCGTCACGGTTCTCGGCACGTTCGCCTTTGCCGGTACGACCCCTGTGACGGTTGCGGCGAACAGCCGTCAGAGCGACATGATGTCGCTCAACAGCAGTTCGGGAACGACGTTCGACGTGGCCGACATCACGGGCGACGGCGCGGCGGATGTTGTCTTCAGGTTGCCGATCGGGCGGACGAAGGCGCAGACGGACGCGGGACGGACCGTCGGCTTCCGCAAGACGGGCCCGGGCACGCTGGAACTGGCGTATGACATCTCGGGCCTTGGCGCGGCGGGGTTGTCGGAGGTGAACGGCACGCTCCAAATCGCGGCGGGCGCCGTCCAGGTCGCGGGCAACGGCAAATGCATTTGCCGCATGGGGGTTGAGGTCGCGACAGGTGCCTTTGTGCAGCCCGGTGCGGAGGAACGGAGGTACGAGATGGCGCGTCTCGCCGTGGCCGAGGGCGGCGGCTTTCGCGTGAAGCCGGGGGACAGGGGCACGCTGTTCGTCACGGGCAAGCTTGAACTGCCGGCGAACGGGATTTGCGACATCCATATCCCAGACGGGGAATCGGGCGCAGACTTGAAGACGACGTTCCTGACCGTCAAGGACGAGACGGAGGTCGTGTCGCCGGCCGATTTCAGCGGATGGACGTTCACGGTGAACGGTCGGGCGACGGCCGAGGAATGGAAGATTTCGCGCAAGGGCAACCGGTTTGCCGTCCGTCTGCTGAAAGGCTTCTGCCTCCTCATTCGCTGATTTTCAGAAAGGAACGTGACATGAAACGAGTTGTTTTTATGGTTCGGGTCTGGATGTTGACGATGGCCGCCGTCTGGGCGAGGAGCGGCGAGGCGGGCGAGCGCTGGTCTCTCTTCCCGATTTACGGCGGCGGGTTCGCGCAGAACGTCATCTTCACGCGCAACCCGAATGTCGCCTATCTGACGATTGACGTGGGCGGACCTTATCGCTCGGATGACGGATGCCGGACATGGCGGCCGCTTCACGGGAACCTCCCCTACGAGATGCGCCTGAAGCATTTGGACATGGCGCGTTCGCTGTCGGCCGATCCGCGCGACGAGAACAACATCGTCTGCGCGTCCGGCTCCACGCCGGACGCGATGGGGGGCATCATCGTGTCCCGCGACGGTGGGCGGACATGGCATCAGACGGCGGTGGGGAACTACCTTGGGAACGGGCGGCGACGGGTCTACGGACAGATTCTGGACAGGAATCCGTCCAACCCGGACGAACTGGTCGTGGGCGGCGACTGCACGGGACTCATGAAATCGACGGACAATGGCGAGACGTGGCGTCCTGTCGGGCTGGACGACCATTGGTTCTGTTGCGTTTTCTACGACCGGGCCGTCAAGGGCCGCGTATGGGCGTGTGCGCCGGGCTACGAGGACGTTCCCGGCGAGGCGGAGGCCGTCCGAAAGGGACGTGATCCCAACCCGAAGCCGCGCTACGGGCGGAAGCGTGGCCTTTACCGTTCCGAAGACAGCGGCGAGACTTGGACTCGCCTTGAAATGAAGCGCATTCCGACGGAACTCTGCCAGATCGCCGGCTCGGCGCGCGTCTTGGGAATCTTCGACGAACAGGACGTTCGGGCGACGGAGGACGGTGGCGCGACATGGCGCGAGTTTTCGCAGGGACTGCCGCGCCTGGCGCCGGGGGTGAAGGTCTGGGACAACTATGGCGTCCAGCGTGGACGCTACTGGGCGATTGGCGCGGGCCGCGACTTCTATGTCCTCTGTGACACGCGCGGCAACCCCTTCCGTCGCGGTGCGGATGATGCCGCGTGGACGGCCATCAAGAGCGAGAAACCCGTCTGCACCGAGCCTGAAAAGGAAATGCGCGACTATGACTGCATGCCGGCGGCCTGTTCGGTTGTCGTCAATCCGCATGACGAAAGGAAGTGGTACGTCACGGACTGGTATTCGCTTTGGGAGTCTGTGGACGCGGGCGTCCACTGGCACAGCCGCATCCACGGAGCGCAGCAGCTCGTGCCGTTCACGATCGCGTCCAGTCCCTTTGACGCGAACGTGGTGTTCTATGCGACGGCCGATTCGCGCATGTACGTTTCTCATGATGCGGCCAAGTCGTTCGAGAAGATGAAGGGCGATGATCCCCTTGGAGAAAGCGTCAATTCGGTCGCGTTCTCGCGCGTGACCCCCGGCCTTGTCCTGGTGACGGGCGGCAAGTTCAATCCGTCTGTGCGCCTGTCGAGGGACGATGGGAGAACGTGGACTCTGTGTTCGACGAACGGCCTGCCCGCAATCAAGCCAGATTGGGAGTGGTCAATGAAAGACGGGTTTTACGCGCCATTCACCGTGGCGGCGCATCCGAAGCGCGACGAGTTCTACCTTGTGATGGGGGGCGTCATCGGAAAGGGCAAGGGTGGCATTTATTGCACGCGGGACAACGGAAGGAGCTGGTCGTGGTTCGGCGAGGGGCTTCCGGAGGGCGCAAACCTCTTCAAGTTCCAGGAATGGGGCAACGGCGAGGCGATCGCCGTGTCGGAGTCGGGCGACATGATGTGCTGGGACATGAACGGCACACGCGTCTTCCGACGGGGGCCGGAAGACGCGCGGTGGACGGCCGTCTCCTTCAAGATGGGCGTCGTCGATGTCGTCTCGGGACGAACGGTGCAAGCGTCGATCAGGGCGGCGCCCGGTCGACCGGGATGGTTCTTTGCCTCCAGCGGAGAGGGACGGGGTGCGCTCTTCCGCTCGACGGACGGCGGGCGGACCTTCGTGAAGATGGCGGGTCCCGTCGGCCTTTTCGCGCCGCTCGCGTTCGATCTCCATTGTCCAGGCTCGTTCCTTGCGGCGGGGAGCGGGACGGTGTATGTCACGCAGGACGACGGTGCGCACTTCAGCACCTTGCCGGGCGGGTTCGACTACCCGTCCAGCTTCGAGCCTCAGTTCTTTCTGGACCGCGGACGCGTCTGGGCGTTCGGTGGCGCGGGCAACGGCGCGTGGGTCTACCAAGACGGGGCACCGATCTACCCGGTCTCAGGTAATTAGCCAACGAAAGGAGGAATCGCGTCATGGATTCACGAAGGGATTTCATCCGGAAGGCCGGTGGCCTCGGCCTTCTCGCGCTCGGCGGCTGTAGATGCCCGACCGGGTGCGTCCGGGAGGACGCCGTCTCGCCGAACTACTGGTGTACGTGGGGCATCCAGAACAGGATGCTGGGCAAGGTCAAGCGTTCGCCTTTGGCGTTCGCGGGCGATCAGGGCGCGGCACGCGCGCGCGACAACATCAACGAGGATCTCGTCTTCGGCAAGGGCGGATGGACGGGGCTTTTCCCGAAGAGCCGCAACAGGCTGTGGATGATGCTGGACGACGGATGGGACGTGCCATACGGCACGCTGTCGCGCGTCAGCACCGTGGATTTCGCCTTGATTGACCCCTATCCGGCTCGGTTCCCATCCTTGGGCGCGACGCGCCGCGCGCGGCTGACGAACCTCAACGGGCGGCTCGTCGAGGCCGGCTGGCGCGGCGCGGGACTCTGGGTGGCGTGCCAATGCCACGGCGAGTCGGACTGCCTTTCCTATGTCCCGTCAGGGAAGGTGCGCGCGGAATGGCGCGCGAAGATCGAGGACTGCGCCGCTGCCGGTATCGGCTACCTGAAGGTCGACTGGGGCATGCGGAGCGGCTCGGTCGGATTCCGCCGGATGCTTTCGGAGCTGGCGCGCGAGATCGCGCCGGGGATGATCGTCGAGCACAAGCCGATGTGGAGCCATCCGTTCAACTACGTCAAGGTCCTGAAGGAGTCGGAGCGCGTGGGCGGTCCGGGCCGCATGCTGGACGCCCTGCGCGCGGAAGTCAATCCCGAAGACGACTATGACCGTCAGGTGTTCGCCTTCTCGGACGTTGTCCGGATTTACGACATGCTTCGTCCGCTGGACCGGACGACGGCGCTGGAGCGGGTCGCGGCGTTCTCGGAGCTGATCGACGGGAACGGATTTGGGACGATGCTGAACGTCGAGGACGTCCCGACGCTCGGCGCAATTCTCGGACATGCGTTCGGCGTGATGCGGAGCGACGGCAACGACCTGTCGGAAGTCGACCGGGCCGTCGCGTGGCAGGCGCTGGCGCCGGCCTTTGGCGGGAGGCCCGACTTCAAGACGGCGTTCTCCGACGAGACGCTGACGGACGAATGGCGGTATGCGCGCGGCGAGGGATGGCTTGAGGCGGTCTGGGAGAAGCTGGTCTACCAGAAGGCTCCGGCGGTCATTGCGCGCGGGACGGCGCTTGCGGAGGTGCGTTCGCGCGAGGCCGAGCGCCCGTACGTCCTTTCCGGGCGGCATCCGAACGGCGCACTGGCCGTCGGCACGATGCCGCGCCTGACGGGCGGACGCTCTTGGACGCCGATCGCCGACATTGCGCTGGAGGAGGAGGCCCGTGAGGGGATGCCGCTGGCGGTCTTCGGGGCGCTGGGATCGCTGACGCTCCGGGACGGCGCACCCAGGGCGAGGGTGTACGCGCGGGACCTTCTCGGGAAAGAGTTCGAGGACATTACGGCGGCGTGCCGCCGACGGGACGGTCGCCTGGCCCTGCCGGGCGACGTTCTCGGTCGCATCGGCACGCGAGGTGCGCCAAACGAGACCGCGCCCGCCGGCTCGCTGGTCGTCTTGTCGGATGGACGGGAAAGGCTCGGCTGAGGCCGCGAAGGGAGACGTCATGAAAATTCTGATTCCGATGGCTTTTGCGGGACTGCTTGCCGGAGTGGCCTCTGCCGACTGGGAACTTGTCTGGTCGGACGAATTCAACGGCACAGTGCTTGATTCATCGAAATGGGGTTACGAGTTGGGTTTCGTCCGAAACAAGGAGTACCAGTACTACACGAACAGACTTGAAAATGTCCGCGTCGAACATGGCCGCCTCGTCTTGCAGGGACATCGCGTCCAGTGGAAGAATCCGGAATTCGCTCCTGGCCAGATGAACGACTGGAAGCGTGCGCGTACGAACATCACGGTCACCTCTGGCTCGGTCAACACGCATGATCGCTTTTCCTTCGCGCATGGGCGGATTGAATGCCGGGCGAAGGTGCCCGCGCGCAAGGGAAGCTGGCCCGCGATCTGGACGCTGGGCGCGGACATCGGGGAGGTCGGCTGGCCGAGATGCGGCGAGATCGACGTCCTTGAGTTTTGGGGGCAGACGCCCGACAAGGTGACGTGCAATGTACACGGACTCTCCGACAAAACGGGCCGGCATGCGTCTCCAGGAGCGTGTGAGCTGCGGGGGCAGTCGCCGGCCGACGGCTTCCATGTCTATGCGCTGGAATGGGACGAGCGGGAGGCGGTGTGCTTCTACGACGGGGTCCGCTACGGGGCGTTCCCGCTCGGGGAGTACGGGGGCGCCTTTTCAAGGCCTCATTACATCCTACTCAACCTGGCGCTGGGTGCCGAGTGGATGATGCCGGAGTCCGAGGTCGAGGTGGACGACGGAACGCGCTTTGAGATCGACTGGATTCGCGTCTACCGGAAGGTGGCGGGCGATCCCCTTTCCAAGTAAGGAAGGCCGAGGGGGCTCGATTCGCATGCCGCTCGGGCGACGCAACGGAATGGTTCGGCAGGCCCTGCGGCCCCGTCGCCCGTAATTGTGGTATAATGAAGCCGTATCTTCAAACGACGAGACGGGTGACGACATGACGGAGAGAATCAAGAACCTGCTGGACGCGACCTTCAGCAAGAAGCAGAAGGCGTTCCGCCGCGACGTGGACTGGAAGCCGCTCCTGGACGGCTTCATCGCAAACGGCGTGGACGACTCGACGCGCGCGCGCATGGGCCTCGTCGAAATGCTCAAGGCCGAGACCCCCGCGTTCATGGAGGGTGAGACGATCGCCTTCACGCGCACGGTCAACGAGATCCCCGACCTCCACTCCGACGCCGAGATCGCCGCCAACAAGGCGAAGGGCATCGCGTACGGCGAGAAGGGCGTCGTCTTCAACCTGACCGCCGACTTCGGCCCCGCGATCCACGACGGCCTCCTCGCCCGCATCCGCGAGATGGACGCGCGCCTTGCGCGCGCCCGCGCCGAGGGGGACGACGAGGGCGTTCTCTTCCTCACGAACGCCCGCCTCTCCACCGTCGCCGTGCTGGAGCTCGTCGAACGCTACCGCGAGGCCGCCGCGAAACAGGGGCTCACGCAGATCGCCGCCACGCTCGGACAGGTCCCCGCGCACGGCGCGCGCACGTTCCACGAGGCCCTGCAGGCCCTGCGCATCCTCCACTACTGCCTCTGGTGCGAGGGCGAGTACCACTGCGGCCTCGGGCGCATCGACCAGTACCTGCTGCCGTATCTGGAGGGCGACCTCGCCGCCGGGCGCCTCACCGAGGAGACGGCGCTGGAGGAGCTGGAGGAGTTCTTCATCGCCTGCAACCGCGACAGCGATCTCTACATCGGCGTGCAGCAGGGCGACAACGGGCAGTCCGTCATGCTCGGCGGCTGCACCCGCGACGGCACGCCCGCCTTCAACCGCCTCTCCCGCCTCGCGCTGAAGGCGTGCGGCGAGCTGAAGCTCGTCGATCCGAAGATCAACCTGCGCGTGGACAAAAACACGCCGATGGAGGTCTACGAACGCGGCACCGAACTCACCAAGGCCGGCCTCGGCTTCCCGCAGTACGCGAACGACGACGTCGTCATCCCCGCCCTGGAGCGGTGGGGCTACGCGCCCGAGGACGCGCGCGACTACTCCGTCGCCGCCTGCTGGGAGTTCCTGATCCCCGGCTGCGGGATGGACATCAACAACATCGACGCCGTCTCGATGCCCAAGTGCCTCGACACCGCGATGCGGAAAGGGGCCGGGACGTTCGAGGCCCTTCAGGCGAACATGCGCGCGGAGATCTTCCACCAGTGCGACCTCCTCCAGGAGAAGTACCGGCACGTCGAGATCTTCCCCGGCCCGTTCGTCTCGGTCATCTCGACGGGCTGCATCGAGAAGGCGCGCGACATCAGCCGGGGCGCGAAGTACAACAACTTCGGCATCCACGGCACGGGCATCGCGGTGGCGGTCGATGCGCTGGCGTCCGTGCGCGAACTCGTCTTCGAGAAGAAGCTCGTGACGATGGCGGAGCTGGTCAACCTGATGGACACCGACTTCGCGGCGCGTCCCGACCTGCTCGCCGCCGCCCGCCAGGCGCCCAAGATGGGAAACGCCGACGCCTCCGTCGACGCGCTCGCGGCGTGGCTCGTCGCGACGTGGGCGGACGCGCTCGCGGGGCGGAAGAACGACCGGGGCGGCATCTACCGTCCGGGCACCGGGTCGGCGATGTACTATATCTGGCACGCGAACGAGCTGCCCGCCTCGGCGGACGGCCGCCTGAAGGGACACCCGTTCAGCGCGAACTACGCGCCGTCCCTCGACGTCCCCGTGAAGGGTCCGCTCAGCGTCATCCGCTCCTTCACGACGCCCGACCTCGGGCGCGTCTGCAACGGCGGCCCGCTTACCATCGAGGTCCACGACAGCGCCTTCCGCGAGCCGGACGGCGTGGAGAAGGTCGCCCAGCTCGTGAAGTTCTTCGTGGACCGCGGCGGACACCAGCTGCAGATCAACGCGATCAACCGCGACACGCTCGTCGACGCCCAGAAGCATCCCGACCTCCACCGCCACCTCATCGTGCGCGTGTGGGGCTGGAGCGGCTATTTCGTCGAACTCGACAAGCCCTACCAGGACCAGGTCATCAAGCGCGTCGAACTCGCGGTCTGAGGCGGTCGCCATGGTCGACGCATCCTTCGACGAACACTTCATGCGCATGGCGCTCCGCGAGGCCGAGAAGGCGGCGTCGGACGGCGAGGTGCCCACGGGCTGCGTGATCGTCGAGGCCCCCGCCGCCCCGCCCGCCGCCGCCCGCATCCTCGGCCGCGCCCACAACCAGACGGAGATGCTCGCCGACGCGACGGCGCACGCGGAGATGCTCGCCCTCTCGGCGGCCTTCGCGGCGAAGGGCAGCTGGCGTCTCACGGGGACGCGCCTCTACGTGACGAAGGAGCCGTGCCCGATGTGCGCGGGCGCGATCGTCCTCGCCCGCGTCGACGCCGTCGTCTGGGGCCTCTCCGACCCCAAGCGCGGCGGCGGCACCGCGTTCAACATCTTCAACCACCCCGGTATCAACCACCATCCCGCCGTGGTGACGGGCGTCCTCGAAGAGCCGTGCCGCGCGGTCCTCGTCGACTTCTTCCGCCGCCGACGCGCCGAAAAGGACGCCGCGCGGGAAGAAGGCAACGCACAGCCATGAACCTCCTGCCCCTGCTCGCCCTCGTCGGCCTGGCGCACACGTCGCCCGCCGCCCCGTCCGCCCGCCCCCTCGCCCTCGCCGCGCCGCGCTGCGAGGGCCTGCGCGATCCCCTGGGGCTCGTCCGCACGCAGCCGCGCTTCTCGTGGGCGCTCGCGGGCGACGAACCCGCCACGCGCCCCGCCGCCGCCGAGGTGAAGGTGTTCACCGACGCGGGGACGGTGTGGCAAGGCCGCGGCGGCGACCTCTTCGCCCGTCTCTACGACGGCCCGCCGCTTGCGCCCGGCGTCGTCTACCGGTGGCAGGCGCGCCTCGTGGGGGCGACGGACTGGTGCGCGCCGCAGCGGTTTTCGGTCGGCCTGCAGACGGACGCCGACTGGGCGGGCGCGCAGTGGATCGGCGAGCCCGCCGTTCCCGTGGCGTGGACGGACTTCGACTACCAGGCGACGTTCACGCTCGTCCGGGATGCGTTCGGCCTCCTCTTCCGCGCCCGTGACGCGCAGACCGGCTACCTGTGGCAGATCAACACGAAGCTGGACCGCGAGCCGCTGCTGCGCCCGCACCTCCTGCTCGGGGACGGCAAGCTGCGCCTGCTGCCGCCCGTGAAGCTCGGGCGCTTCTTCCCCCAGGGGCTTGACTGGACGAAGGAACACGTCCTGCGCGTCGAGGTGCGCGGCCCCGCGATCCGCACGCTTCTCGACGGCGTGCCCGTCCACGCCTGCACGGACGCCACGTTCGCCGCCGGCACGGTCGGCGTGCGGACGTCGGCGGGCGAGGAGGCCTTCGTCTCGGACGTCGCCGTGACGGGGCCGGACGGCGCCCCGTGGCTCCACGACCGCTTCCGCGGCCACCTCATGCCCGCCTTCCGCAACCCCCCGCTCGCGAACGGCCGCCTCCACCTCGCGGGCACGACCCTCCTGCACCCCGGCATCCTGCCGAAGAACGCGCCGCGTCTGCGCCGCACGTTCGCCCTGCGGGACAAGCCCGTCGTCGCCGCGCTCGCCTCGGCGTGCGGCTTCGGCTTCTACGAACTCTGGCTCAACGGCGAGAAGGCCGATCCCCGGCGCGTCCTCGCCCCCGGCATGACAGGCGGCCGCGCGGCGCTCTTCGACACCTACGACGTCACGCGCCTCCTGAAGCCCGGCGCCGCGAACACCGTCGGCTTCTGGCTGGCGGCGGGGTATTCGGACGACGTCTCGCGCTATGGCTGGCACTGGCTCAAGCCCCGGCGGGCGATCCTGCACCTCGCCGTGACCTACGCGGACGGCACGCGCGACGTAGTCGTGACGGACGGCGCGTGGGAGATGACGCAGGCGAGCGAGGTCGTGCGCGCGAGCCTCTACCACGGCGAGACGATCGACGCGGCGCGCGCGGACCCCGCCTGGTGTACACCCGCCGGCGCGACGAACGGCTGGCACGCCGTCCACGTGTGGCCGCGCGCGGACGCGCCGCGCCTCGTCGCGAACGACGCGCCGCCCGTGCGGATGCTCGACCCCCGCAGGCCCGTGCGCATCGCCGAGACGCGTCCCGGCGTCTTCGTCGCCGACTTCGGGCAGAACCGCGCCGGGTTCGTGCAGGTCCGCGCGCAGGGCCCGCGGGGTACGAAGATCCGCCTCCGCACGAGCGAGCTTCTGGGCGAGGACGGCAACATCGACCCGTGGACGAACCGCCAGGCGGCATCGACGGACACCTTCGTCCTCGCCGGGACGGGGGCGCCCGAGACGTTCACGCCGCGCTTCACCTACCACGGCTTCCAGTTCGCGGAGATCACGGGCTGGCCGGGGACGCCGACGGCGGATGACCTCACCGCCTGGGCCGTCCATGCCGACGTCGAGCCGATCGGCGCGTTCGCCTGCGACGACGACACGCTGAACCAATACGTCAACGCCGCCAACTGGTCCATGCGCAGCAACTTCATGAGCTTCCCGACGGACTGCTGCATGCGCGACGAGCGCACGCCCTGCCAGATGGACTCCCAGGCCTACGAGGAGGCCGCGCTGAGCTGGTTCGAGCTGGGGCGCTACTACGCGAAGTGGCTCGACGACATCGGCGTGGGGGACGGCAACCCGGACTGGACGGGCGATTCCGTCGTGCTGCCCTGGCGCCTCTACCGGGCGACCGGCGACGTGCGCGTCCTCGCCGAACGCTACGACGGCATGCGGCGCCAGGTGGACGGCGACGTGAAGAAGTGGCCGGGCCTCGTCTGCCCCGACGGCTTCGGCGACTGGTGCGCGCCGAACGACGGCACCTGGAAAGGGTACTTCAACGACGTGGCGCTCGTCAACACCGCGCTCTTCTGCGAGATGTGCCGCATCGTGGCGGAGACGGCGGCGGCACTCGGAAAGGCGGACGAGGCGGCGCGCTACCACGCGCTCCACGCCCGCGCAAAGGCCGCCTTCCACACGGCGTTCTTCCACGACGGCACGAAGACCTACGGCGACGGCTCGCAGACGACGACGGCGCTGCCGCTCGCGTTCGGCCTCGTGCCGGAGGCGTCGCGCGCGGCCGTCGCGGCGCGGCTCGTCCGGACCGTCCGCGAGGAGGACAGGGGGCGGGTCAACGCGGGCATCTTCGGGATGCGCCACCTTGGCGACGTCCTCTGCGACCTCGGCGAGGCGGACCTCTTCGTGCGGCTCATGACGCAGCCGGAATACCCCGGCTTCGGCTACATGTTCGCGCGCGGCGCGACGACGCTCTGGGAGCAGTGGTCGTTCAAGGGCGGCATGAACTCCCACAACCACGCCATGTTCTCGGGCGCGCTCCACACGCTCATGACGCGCCTTGCGGGCATCCGCGCCGCGCGGCCCGGATTCGCCGCCGTCGAGATCCGCCCGTCCTTCCCGGCGGCGCTCGGGCGCGTGGCGGCCCATCTCGACACGCCGCGTGGGCGCGTCGGGGTCGAATGGACGCGGAAGGGCACGACCCTTGAACTCGACATCCTCGTTCCGCCCTACACGGAGGCCCAGCTGTCCCTCCCCGGTCAGCCCCCACGCCGCCTCCCAGCGGGGATGAATCACGTAACCTGGGAGGGACGCGCTCCGTCGCGTTAATCAGGAGAGCCTTATGAAGAAACGGATATTCGGCATGATGCTGCTCGCGGGGGCGCTGGCCTTCGCGCAGACGACGTTCAAGATCCAGGCGGATCGGGAAACCTGCCTCTACGCCTGCGGCGAGCGGGCGACGTTCACGGTGACGGCGGTGGACTCGAACGGCGTGCCCGTGAAGGCGGGGACGGTCACGGCGTCGCTCGACAACTTCGGCCCGAAGAAGTTCGAGAAGCGGTCCGTCGACCTCGCGCGGGAGAATCCGTTCACGGTGGCCGGCACGCTCACCGAGCCGGGCTTTCTCCGCCTCTGCCTCGCGGGAAAGGGCTGCAAAAACCAGGTTTTCGGCGTCGGCTACGAGCCGGAGAAGCTGGAGAAGGGGTCGCCCTCGCCGGACGACTTCGATGCGTTCTGGGCGGACGCACGGACGAAGCTCGCGCGGGAGGTGCCGCTCGACGCGCAGGTCGTCCGTGTACCGGAACGCTGCACGAAGGACTTCGACTTCTTCCGCATCTCCTTCGCGACGTTCGGACGGCGCGTCTACGGCTACATGAGCGTGCCGACGGACAAGGCCCGCGCGCCCTACCCCGTCGATTTCCAGGTCGCGGCGGCGGGCTTCGGCGGCTGGACGAACAACATGCAGGGGCAACAGGACGCGATTTCGGTCTTCTTCTCCGTCTACCCCTTCGAGCCGCACTGGGACTGGGAGAAGAACGGCCTCAAGGCGAAATACGACGCGATGAACGCCGCATGCCGGGCGAAGTACGGCACCGGCTACGCGGAGAGCGGCATTTCCGAGAGCCGCGAGGCGTACTTCTTCTACCCGGTGCTGCTCGGCATCGACCGCGCCGTCGACTGGGTGGTGGCGCGCCCCGACGTTGACCGCACGCGCGTGCGCTACCAGGGAACCTCCCAGGGCGGCGGCTTCGGCTTCTACCTCACGGGACTCAACCACGCCTTCACGCGCGCGGCGTTCTACGTGCCCGCGATCACGGACACGATGGGCTACCTGAAGGGGCGGCAGAGCGGCTGGCCGCAAATCGTCGAACACAATTCCGCCACACCCGCGAAGCGCGCGGCCGCCGAGACCTTCGCCCCCTACTTCGACGGGGCCAACTTCGCCGCGCGCATCCGCTGCCCCGTGCGCGTCGCCGTCGGGTTCGCCGACACGACCTGCGCGCCCAGCGCCGTCTATGCCGCCTACAACGCGATTCCCGTGAAGGACAAGGGCATCGTCCACGGCATCGGCATGGGGCACGGCTGCTTTGGGACGTTCTACCAGGCGCTCGGCGACTGGGTGCGGAACGACGGACGGGCGCGTGCCGCCACCGTCACGCTGGACCTGCCGAAGGACGGCGCGACGCCCGTCACGGCGGCCCTCCAGAAGGCCATCGACGACCTGTCGTCCGCCGGGGGCGGCAAGCTGGTCCTGCCCGCCGGAACCTACCTCACGGGCGGCATCTTCCTGAAGGACCGCGTGACGCTGCACCTCGCGAAAGGCGCGACGCTGCTGGGGAGTACGAACCACCTCGACTACGCGGGGCACAAGGCCGTCGTCGGCGCCGTCAAGGCGCGGCACGTCGCCCTGGAGGGCGAGGGGACCGTGGACGGGCGCGGCTGGGCGGCGCCCGTCCGCGACGGCGCGCCGAACCGCTGGAAATGCTGCTTCTTCTTCCGTTGCATCGACGTGCGCGTGGAGGGGGTGACGCTGACGAACCCGGCGAGCTGGACGTGCTACTTCAAGGAGTGCGACGGCGTTCTCGCGCGGAAGGTGACGATCTTCAGCCACGCGAACTACAACAACGACGGGTTCGACATCGATTCAAAGAACGTCCTGATCGAGGATTGTACGGTCGATTCGGACGACGACGCGATCTGCCCGAAGAGCGACAACCCGAACTTCGTCCCCGAGAACATCGAGGTGCGCAACTGCCGCCTCGCCTCCAACTGCAACTTCATCAAGTTCGGCACGTCGAGCCGGGGCGGCTTCCGCAACTGCCGCATCCACCACTGCACGCTCGTGCCGGCCAGCCGGTCCAATTTGCGCAAGTGGCAGCATCGGCTGCCCGGTGTCACGGATCCCATCACGGGGCTTGCCGGCATTGCGCTTGAAATGGTGGACGGCGGCGTGATGGAGAACATCCGCGTCCACGACATCGTCATGGAGGGCGGCATGCAGACCCCGGTCTTCGTGCGGCTCGGACGGCGGAACGTCCACCCCTCCGGCGCGCGGGCGGAACTGAAGAACTGCGTGATCGAGAACGTCACGTGCCGTTCGACGGCGAGCTTCATCGCAAGCTCGATCACGGGCGTGCCGGGTCTGCGCGTGCAGAACCTCACGCTGCGCAACCTCGATTTCACGGTGAAGGGCGGCTGCACGGCGGAGGAGGCGACGAAGCGTGTCCCAGAGGTCGAGAAGGCCTACCCCGAAAACCGCATGTTCGCCAAGCTGCCGCTGCCCGCCTACGGGTTCTACCTGCGGCATGCGGACGGCATCCGCTTCGAGAACGTGAAGCTGCGCTTCGCGGGCCTGCGCGAGGAGCGCGACCCCGTCGTGCAGGACGACTGCACGGGCGTCGAGTTCGTCAACTGCGACTTCCGCATGCCGTCCAACACCCCCTTCGTAAACAAAGACAAAAGGAGCAACTGAAACCATGAAATGCTGTTTCCTCTCCGCGGCCGCGCTGGCGGCCTGCGTGTCCCTCGGCGCGGCGATGCCCGACGCCGAAGGGTTCGTGCCGCTGTTCAACGGCAAGGACCTCACGGGCTGGGTCGGCGCCACGTCGTCCTACGGCGTCGAGACGATCAAGGTCAAGATGGCCGGGACGGGCGAGATGAAGGAGATGAACGTCCTCGCCTGCCAGCCGGGCAAGGGCTCCGGCGGCAACCTCTGCACGGAGAAGGAGTTCGAGAACTTCATCCTCCGCTTCGAGTTCTGCATGCCAGAGAACGTCAACAACGGACTCGGCCTGCGCATGACCGACATCCACAAGGACGCCGCCTATCACGCGATGTGCGAACTCCAGCTGCTCGACGACGGCGGTGACGCCTACTACGACAAGGCCGCGAAGAAGGACAAGCTCAGGCCCTACCAGTACACGGGGTCGGTCTACGGCATCGTGCCGGCGAAGCGCGACAACTTCAACAAGCAGATCTGGGGCAAGGACAAGAACTTCACCGGCGGCGGCAGCTACGTGCGCCGGCCCGGCATGTGGAACTTCGAGGAGGTGCGCGTGATCGGCAGCCGCATTCAGGTGATCCTGAACGGCGAACTCGTGACGGACGCCGATGTCTCGAAGTTCAAGGGCGACGGCACGGACACGCCGGACGGCAAGAAGCACCCCGGCCTCCACAACCGGAAGGGCCGCATCGGCTGGCTTGGCCATGGCCACCACGTCATGTGGCGCAACATCCGCATCAAGGAGGTCCCGGCGGACTACGTGGTCGGCTCGGACACGCAGAAGGCGTGCCCCGCCGGCTTCACGCCGCTTTTCGACGGCGGTGCGGCGAGCCTCGCGAAGAACTGGAAGGGCGTGACGACCACCGAGAAGTTCGACAACCCGAAGGTCCGTCAGGCCGCCACGCCCGAGAAACGCGCCGCGATGCAGAAGATCGCCGACCGGCAGAAGGACGAACATTGGCACGTGCGCGACGGCGCGCTCTTCTTTGACGGCTTCCAGGGCGGCTACTCGCTCGCGACGGCGAAGGACTACGGGGACTTCGAGATGTGGGTGGACTGGCGCACGCTCTCCGTCCAGGGCGACAGCGGCCTCTATCTGCGCGGCACGCCGCAGGTCCAGATCTGGGACGCGCACAACCAGTGGGGCATCGGCTCGGGCGGCCTCTACAACAACCGGACGCATCCGTCCCGGCCCCTCGCGATCGCGGACCGCAACGTCGGCGACTGGAACACGTTCCACATCACGATGCGCGGCGAGCGCGTGACCGTCGAGCTCAACGGCGTGAAGGTGGTGGACAACACGGTGCTGGAGAACTACTGGGACCGTTCGAAGCCGATCTTCCCGGTCGAGCAAATCGAGCTCCAGTGCCACGGCGATCCGCTTGAGTTCAAGAACATCTTCATCCGCGCGCTCTAGCCCCTCCCGATTGCGGACGCGACAAGCGCGTCCCTCCCAAAAGGCGAATTCCGCGAATGGGAGGGACGCGCTTGTCGTGTCCTAGTTTTGCCAGGGATTCTAAAATGCTGATGCCGTTCACGAAGATTCTTGATAAGTACCGCCGCGAGTCGTTCTCAGAGGCCAACAAGGGCACACGCTTCGAGGAGTTGATACGCGAGTATCTATGGGCAGACCCCAAGTACGGGGTTTACCTCAAGGACATTTGGCTCTGGCGCGATTTTCTTTGTTTGACAAGGGAAACGGGGATTATAGACGGCATTCCGGTATAAGCGATTTCATTCTTCAGCGCGCACGTGAAGAATACGGTCCCAAAGTGACGCGTGAAGATGTCTTCTTCTACGTCTATGGCCTGTTGCACAGTCCAGACTATCCCCCAAGCTACAGTTCTCGATTTGATGCATTGTCGGCGCTCTCGTTGACGTTGACCTCGATTACAACATTGTGTTATAATTTTTTTCGTTTTGATGGAGAAGGAGCAAATAATCAATAAGACAAGGCATATGAGAGTCTATCTCGACAACTGTTGCTATAATCGCCCTTTTGATATTCAGACGCAAACAGCGATTAAGATCGAATCAGACGCTAAGTTGCTGATTCAGGGGCTTATGCGTACAGGTGTCTTGGAGTATGCCTGGTCGTTCATGTTGCGCATGGAGGTGTCTCGCAATCCTGATTACCAGCGAAAAAAGGCAATTCAGGATTGGGCGAATGGGGCGGCAATTGACATACCTCCATCTGTCGCTATTAGGCTACGTGCTTCAGACTTGATGCGCTATGGCATCAAGTCTGCGGATGCGATTCACCTTGCGTGTGCGGAACAGGCTGAATGCGATTGGTTCTTTACGGTAGATCGCGGCATCCTTAAGAAGTTGAAACGCCTTGGCGAAATGCGAGTGGCGAACCCTGTCGAGTTTGTGTTGGAGGGAATCAGATGACAACTACAATTACCGATAACGAACTGCGCGTACGCGGTTTTTCCGTGCTGGTACAGGCGTTTGGCGATGTCAATGCCGAGCGGTTCATCGCGCTCATCAATCGTGAGCCGTTCGATTACACGGAATGGCGCAAGGAGAACTTGTTTGTTGACGAAACGGTTGATTCATTGATGGATCAAGCAGATGCCCTCTACGGTGACTCATACCCAAACCGAGCGGACACGACAGAACCCGTTCCTCCCGAAGGCGGACGCGCTTGTCGCGTTCGGATTGTGTAGTTGCCTCTATATATTAATCGGAGCCCAAACGCATTCTCAGTTCGTCTTGAACGAAAGCGGTGGCAACGATGCCATCAAGTCAAGAGTCTGAATGCTCACGTTCACGATGCGACCGATCAGGTCGAGGATATAGCGCGGCTGCCCATGCTCTCTGCACCAGTCGTTCGGATCGTTTCGGATCTGCGAATCCCTGTTGACTGTCACGGCGTAGCGTTCCATGATCCATTCGATGGGCGACTTGCCGTTCACCTGCCAATCGTAGGCGCGTAGCGGGATGTTGAGGATCCGGATCTTGTCATTGTAGACGATGACGCTCCTGTCCTCTTCGCCAAGCGCATCTATCGAAAGCAGCTCAATGGCACGGGACGGTCCAAGGTCGTGATCGCCGCACCCAAAAGCCGCACGTCGGCACGCGACATCCCACTTGCGCCGATTCTGCTTCCTGTGCTGGAGCGGCTTCGGCAGGAAGATGCAGAAGCCTATTTCATCGGAGGTCGAATGAAGTGTTCGGAGGTTCGCACGTGTCGGGAGTTCTACGACCGCTTTCTCGCGCGAAACAACCTGACGCACATTCGCTTCCACGCCTTTCGTGTAAACATGTGTAGTATACGTGAAATCGTGTGGTCGTGCAAGCATTCCCGTTCAGATGCCACACGCCGGGGGCGGCGCTGGTACAGCGCCGCAGGCATTTCGGCTAGGGACGGGCGTGCAGCGTTCCGTCTGCGTCGCAGGAGGCGATACGGACGGTGACGAGCGAGCGGCGCGGGGCGGGGGAAGCGAGGAGGCAGGGGAGGTATTCCGCCGTCCAGCCGTGGTCGCCGGCGCGTTCGACACACGCTTCGACCTCCTGTCCGACGAACGACCGGGCGAAAGCAACACGCTGGCGGCGGCCCAGCGCCTCCAGTTCGCGTGCCCGGGCGAGTCGCACCGCGCGTGGAAGGGGGCCCTCCATCGTCGCCGCCGGCGTGCCGGGACGCTCCGAATAGGGGAAGACGTGGAGCAGGGAGAAGAAGGGCGCGCGAAGAGGGTCCGCTACGGTCGAATGGTTGAGGGGATTGGCGAGAAAGCGCAGCGTCGCCGCATGGTCCGCATCCGTTTCTCCGGGAAAACCGGCGATGACATCGGCTCCGAGGGTAAGGCGTGGCCCGATGAGATGGACGGCCCGGGCACAGAAGGCCGTAACATCTTCAACCTCGTAGGGGCGGTTCATCCGCTTCAGGATGTGGTTGGAGGCGGACTGGAGGGAAAGGTGGAGGAAGCGGCAGATGTTCAGATGCACGGCCATCACGTCGAGCAGCGCGGGACCGCAGAGGCCCGGTTCCAGAGAACCGAGGCGGATACGATGGACGGGAGTCGGTCCCGTGAGCGCCGCAAGGGCGGCGAGCAGGTCGGGGAGGCGGCGTCCGGCATCGTGGTAGAGGGCGAGATTGCAGCCGGTGACGACGAGTTCGCGGTACCCTGCCGCAAGGAAGGCGCGGGCGCGCGCCAGCACGTGGTCGAAGGGAACGGAAACGGGAGGCCCGCGAAAGCGCGGGACGATGCAGAAGGCGCACCGCCCCGAACAGCCGTCCTGTACTTTCAGATAGGCGCGTGACGTACGCAGCGGAATTGGGCTTCCCGAAGTCTCCTCCTTCCGTCGGGCAGAGACGGCGGAGGCCGCAGGAAGACAGCCCCTGAGACGGATTTCCGCTGCTGGGAAACGCCGCCGCAGACGGGCGATTTCCTTTTCGCACTCGTGCTGGGCCTTCGCGGTGACGGAACACCCCCGAACGACGATGACGTCAGGAGGATAGGCCGCATCGAGGTCCACAATCAGATGTCCATCCGCCTGGAAGCACGCTTCCGCGTCAAGGGCCTCCGCATGGTTCAGGCGGCAGCCGAAGGTCTTGAAGGCGATGCGCATCTAGCTCGCGGAGAGTTCGGGGAAGAAGACGAGCAGCAGGAGGTTGGCGGCGTTGAAGAGAACGTGCGCCGTCATCGGCGCGAGGATCGTACCGGTCCGGGCGTAGAGCCAGGCGAATGCAACGCCGAGGAACCAGAGGGCGACGAACGAGGCGGCATTGACGTGGACGAGCGCGAAGACGGCACCGGAGAGAAGGGCCGCACCCCAGAAGGGCAGGGCGGACGCAAAACCGCGAAAGACGATGCCCCTGAAAATCGGCTCTTCCAGAAGGGGGGCCTGAAAGAGGACGACAACGACGAGGAGGGTACGGAGCCCCGGCGCATACTGCCCGTCCGTAAAGCACTTGACGAGTTCCTGATCGGCCGCCTGGACTCCCGTACACCAGGTAATCGCATGCGCGCCCAGCCAGTTGAGCCCCAGGGCGACCGCCGTCAGAACGGGCGCGGCACACGCCGCGAGGCGTACGCCACGCAGACGGTCAACGGACGGTCTTCCGCCTTCTTCGGAGGGCGGTACGCGCGTCTTCCAGAAAGCGGGGAGGCACGCCATGAGCCAAAGGACGAAGAGGAGCGACGCGAAGAACGCCGTCGAGAGAAGCAGGTTCCGCTTCAGCACCTCCGGCGTCATCACCTGGTTGAGTCCGTAGACGAACTGCCGCCAGAAAGAGGCACAACCGCCCGAAAAAACAAGCACACCCAACGCCGCCGAAGCGACGAGGGCGTGTACGAGGCAATAGGGACTGTTTCCAAAACGCCTCATGGGAACGGAATGGCAAACCACCGCTCGCGACTTCAAATGGCATATATGCCTTTAAAGCCGCGAAGCGACGATTTAACCATTACACCAGTTAAGCATTTTCGTTCGTGCCGCGAATCTTGATGTGGAGTTCGCGGAGCTGCTGTTCGGTGACGTAGTTCGGCGCGTTCATCATGAGGTCCTGGGCCTTCTGGTTCATCGGGAAGGCGATGACCTCGCGGATGTTGGGCGTATCGGTGAGGAGCATGACCATGCGGTCCACGCCGGGCGCGATGCCGCCGTGCGGCGGCGCGCCGTACTGGAAGGCGTTGTAGAGGCAGCCGAACTTCTGCTGGACGACTTCCCTGGGGTAGCCCGCGATCTCGAACGCCTTCTCCATGATGTCGATGCGATGGTTGCGGATCGCGCCCGAGGAGAGCTCGATGCCGTTGCAGACGACATCGTACTGGTAGGCCTCGATGTCGAGCGGGGCCTTCGTCTGGAGCGCCTCCAGCCCGCCCTGCGGCATCGAGAAGGGGTTGTGCGAGAAGATGATCTTGCCCGTCTCGGGATCCTTCTCGAAGAAGGGGAAGTCGACGATCCAGCAGAACTTGTAGCACCCGTGCTCGCGGATGTCGTGCGTCATGTTGTCGGCGATGTTCGTGCGCACGAGACCGGAGAGGCGGTGGCACTCGTCGACGTCGGCCGCCATGAAGAAGAGGCAGTCGCCCGGCTCCATCTTCGCGAGCGCCTTCATCTCCTCCAGCTGCTCGGGGGAGAGGAATTTCGCGATCGGGCCCTTGAGCTCGCCCTCCTTCGTCCAGCTGATGTAGCCGAGGCCCTTGCCGCCGTTCTCCTTGACGAACGCCTCGCGCTTGTCGAACCACGTGCGCGCCTCGACGCCCACGATGCCCTTGACGAGGAGGCCCTTGACGAGGCCGCCGTTCGCGACGCAGGAGGCAAACGCCTTGAAGTTCGCCTTCGCGAAGAAGGCGCTCATGTCGAACCACTTGAGCGGGTTGCGGAGGTCGGGCTTGTCCGATCCGTAGACCATCATCGCGTCGCGGTACTTGATGCGCGGCCACGGGGCGGCGTTGCACGTCCAAGTGGAGAACTTCGCGAACGTCCTGCCCACCACGTCCTCCACGACGGCGAAGATCTCATCCTGCGTCGCGTAGGACATCTCGATGTCGAGCTGGTAGAACTCGCCCGGCGAACGGTCTGCGCGCGCGGCCTCGTCGCGGAAGCACGGGGCGATCTGGAAGTAGCGGTCGAAGCCCGAGACCATGAGGAGCTGCTTGAACATCTGCGGCGCCTGCGGAAGGGCGTAGAACATCCCGCGGTGGACGCGGCTCGGCACGAGGTAGTCGCGCGCGCCCTCGGGCGAGGAGGCCGTGAGGATCGGCGTCTGGAACTCGTGGAAGCCCTTGGCCCACATCTGCTCGCGCAGGAAACGGATGACCTCGGAGCGGAGCATGATGTTGCGGTGGAGCTTTTCGCGGCGCAGGTCGAGGAAGCGGTACTTGAGGCGCACGTCCTCGCTCTCTTCGGCCTTCTCGTCCGGGATGTAGAGCGGCGTGACGGCGGAGGCGCCCTCCATCACGAGTTCGTTCGCCTCGATCTCGATCTCGCCCGTCGGGAGGTTGGGGTTGATCGTTTCGGGGTCGCGCAGCTTCACCTCGCCCGTCACGGTGATGACGCTTTCAAGGTGGGCCTTCTCGACGAGGGAGAAGAAGCTGCGGCTCGGATGGACGACGACCTGCGTGAGGCCGTAGTGGTCGCGGAGGTCCACGAAGAGGATGCCGCCGTGGTCGCGGAGGCGGAACATCCAGCCGGAAAGGCGAACCGTCTTGCCCGCGTCTTCCCTGCGGAGCTGGTTGCACGTATGCGTGCGGTAGGGGTGCATGTCGCTCATGGTGTCACTCGTTTCGTTTTGCAAAATCACTGGTTGTATAGTATAGCACATATCCGCCCGCTGTGCGCGGGAGCTTGAAGCGCGGTTTCAAAAAAGATGAATTTCCCCATTGCAACCACCTGCGGAATTCGGTATACTAACTGCCGTTTTCGATGGCGAGAGTAGCTCAATTGGTAGAGCATCAGATTGTGGATCTGAGGGTTGCGGGATCGTGCCCCGTCTCTTGCCCCAAATCAACCGTCCCGTTCGTGGACGGTTTTTTTGCATGAAGGAACCGCGATGAACGATAAGAGTCTTCAGGAGCAGTATTTGCGCCGTATCCTCAATTCCAAGGTCTACGACGTCGCGATCGAGAGCCCGCTCGAAGAGGCGGCTGCGCTTTCCCGCAAGCTCGGCAACCACTTCCTTCTGAAACGCGAAGACCTCCAGGGCGTCCACTCCTTCAAGATCCGGGGTGCCTACAACAAGATGTCGCAGTTGCCGCGCGCCGCGCTGGAGAAGGGCGTCCTGGCGGCGTCGGCGGGCAACCATGCGCAGGGCGTCGCGCTGAGCGCGAAGGTGCTGGGGTGCAAGGCGACCATCGTGATGCCCGTCACGACGCCCGAGATCAAGATCGCCTCCGTGAAGGGCTACGGGGCGTCGATCGTGCTCGCCGGCGACTCCTATTCGGACGCGGCGGCCACCGCCGCGCGCCTCGTCGCGGAGAAGGACTACACGTTCATTCCGCCCTACGACGATCCCGAGGTCATTGCCGGACAGGGGACGGTCGCGATGGAAATCCTCCGCCAGCGCCCCGGCGCGCTCGACGCCGTCTTCGTCCCCGTCGGCGGCGGCGGCTTCGCGGCGGGCGTCGCCGTCTACCTCAAGGCGGTGCGTCCCGGCGTCAAGGTCTTCGGCGTCGAGCCGGTCGATTCGGACTGCATGGACCGCTCGATCAAGGCCGGCCGGCGCGTCGAACTTTCCGAAGTCGGGCTCTTCGCGGACGGCGTGGCCGTCAAGAAGCCGGGCAAGATCACCTTCGACCTCTGCCGCCGTTTCCTCGACGGCATCGTCCGTGTCTCGACCGACGAGACGTGCGCCGCCATCAAGGACATCTTCGAGGCGACCCGCGCCATCTGCGAGCCCGCTGGCGCGCTCGCCCTCGCGGCCGCCAAGCAGTATGCGGCGCGGAAGGGCACGAAGGACGAAACCTACGCCTGCATCATCTCCGGCGCGAACATGAACTTCGACCGCATCCGCTTCGTCTCCGAACAGACCGAGATCGGCGAGAAGCGCGAGGCCATCCTCGAATGCCGCATCCCCGAGGAACGCGGTGCCTTCAAGTCCTTCATCCGCAAGATCGGCAAGCGCAACGTCACCGAGTTCAACTACCGCTACTTCGATCCCGACAAGGCCTACGTCTTCGTGGGCCTCTCCGTCGCCGACCGCGCGGAGACGACGCGCATCGTCGCGCAGCTCACCGCCGCGAGGATCGGCACGATCGACCTCTCCGACGACGAACTCGCCAAGGAACACATCCGCCACATGGTCGGCGGCCATACGCGCGGCATCCACGACGAGGTTGTCTACACCTTCGAGTTCCCAGAACGCCCCGGCGCGCTGATGGACTTCCTGGAGGCGATCTCCAACCGCTGGAACATCACGCTCTTCCACTACCGCAACCACGGCGCCGACCACGGCAAGGTCCTCGTGGGGCTCCAGGTTCCGACCTCGGAACGGACCGCCTTCACGGCGGCCCTGAAGGAACTCGGCTATGCCTTCCGCGACGTATCGCGGAACCCGGCCTACCGCCTGTTCCTCGGCAACCGGGATTGAGAAGGGCGCGCCGCCCCTACTTGCGGTGACGGCCGCGGCAGGCCACGCAGAAGAACTCTGGACCTGCCCAGGTCGTCTCCTCTTCGCGGCCGCATTGCTTGCAGACGCGGGTGACGCGCTCGCGGACAAGGCGCACTTCCGAAGCGTGGTCGTCGATCCAGAGAAGGGGGAAGTCCGCCACGCGCGAACGGCTTGCAAGCGTCGCCGCCGGCGGCGGTTCCTTCCCGTCCGCATCATGGGCGCCGACAATCTGGATGCGCTTGCCGAAGAGTCGGGCCCGGCGCAGGACGGGCGCGTAGTCCGGATCGTCCCCGATGAGAAGGGCGATATCGAACGCGCCGGGCTGCGCCGCGTAGTACAGAAGCGACGAGGCGAGCGACATCTTGATCCAGTTCTCGTCCGTTCCCACGTCCACCTCGTGGATCTCGGTCTCGTAGCCGCAGCTGCGCTCCAGGAAGTCGTAGAAGGCGTACTGCTTCGACGTGTTGAAGCCTGACCGCGCGGAGGGAATCGTGCCGAAGTAGTTCGTGCGGACGAGCGAAATGTCTTCGTCCAGCCTGTTCGCCACGTCCTCGCAGAAGATCTTCGGGAGCTTCGCGTAGTCGATTTCGAAGTTCTCCTCCCCGAGCTTTGCGAACAGGGTCGTACGGCTCCGGTAGAGCCATCCCCCGTCAATGAAGACCATTGCCTTCTGAGACATATATTCAACTCCTTATTTTGAGTGAAACAAGTGTATTAAATCCAGATCGCGTCGGCGACCGCTTTATTTCTCCCCGCCCTCCGGCAGTTCGATGAGCCAGGGAATCGCCTCGCCGTCCTTCGTACCCACGTTCAGCACTTCGGTCCGCGCGGAGGGCTGCTTCTTCGGAGGCGGTTGCAAGACCTTCGTGGGTGCGGACGGGACAGAACCCGTCCCTCCCGGAAGAGGCGAAGCTTGACGTATGGGAGGGACGCGCTCCGTCGCGTCCGGTCGGGGCGAACCAATGGGAGGGACGCGCTTCGTCGCGTCCGGTCGGGGCGAACCAATGGGAGGGACGCGCTTCGTCGCGTCCGGTTGGACCGCACCAGGGGAAGGGATCTTGGTGGATGTCGACGCCGGCTTCGGCGCGTCCTCGGCCTCGTCGAAGTAGCTGATCGGCTTCGCCGTCTTGAGATCGACCGCCGGGGCCTCGACGACCTTCGGCTTGGGCGGCGTCGCCACAGGTGCGGGCTTGGCCACGGGCTTGGGCTGGGCGACAGGCTTGGGCTTCGCGCCGGGAGCCGGAACGGACGGCGGTTCCGCGACCGTGGGCTTCGCCGGCACAACGGCGGCGGGCGGCGGCTTGGGAAGGGCGGTCGGTGTCCCCTTCTTCTTCGCCGGCGGCGGCGGCACTTCGGCGGCGGTCTTCTGCGCGTCTTCGCGCGCATAGTAGTCGGGATAGAGGCGGCGACGGTGCTGCTCGATGCGGTCGCGGCGCAGCTGTTCCTGCTCCTCCCTGAGGCGCGCGCGCTCGGCGGCAACCGCCGCGCGCTGGCGCGCAAGCTCGTCCTGTTGCCGCCGGGCGGCTTCCAGTTCCGGCGAGACGGCGGCTGGAAGGGGCTGCGGGGCGGCGGGCTGGACCATCGGAACCGGCTGCGGAGCCGTCCCGGCGGGCTGCTTCTTCAGGGCCTCCGTCAGGGATTCGAGACGGTCGAGGACGGGCTTGAGCGCCTGGGCGCCAGTGTCGGGATGGACGGCGGCGGGCGGCTGCTGCACGTTGACGACGGGCTGGGCGGCGGGCGTCCGCTCGCGCAGCGCGATGTCCAGCAGCTTGTCCGAGAGGGCCTGGTTCCGGGTGGCGATCGCCTGGAGGCTCTGCTGGTCACGGTTGATGACCGCCGCCATGATCACGGCGAATGTCACGACGACCACGACGAGAAGCACGATGAAGAAAATCGAAAGCCCCAGCGTCCGTTTGCGCGCGCGCGCCTGTTCGGCCTCGATGTACTCCTGGAACGCCTTGAGGACGGGGAAGTCGTTCATCCCGTTCGCCTGGTCGAAGATCCGGAGCGCCGTCGTGCCGCCGTTTTGTCCGGCGGCTTTGTTTCCCGGTTCGCCTGCGGCTGACTGAAACTGTTCGTCGTTCATATATTGCACCTCATTGGTTTGGTGGTCATTTTACCAGTTCCGATACTCGCCCGCAAGCGGAATCACAACTTGCGCATAATAAGCATTATGTCAACTAGACGGCTGTGCGGATAATTATGCTATACTCTTCTCCGTGAACGTCCATTCGACAGAACCCCTGGCGGCGCGGATGCGTCCGCGCACGCTTGACGAGGTGGTGGGCCAGCGCCACATCCTCGGCGACGGCAAGCTGCTCCGGCGCGTCATCGAGGCGGACCGTCTCACGAACATCATCCTGTTCGGTCCACCCGGCTGCGGCAAGACGACGCTCGCCGAGGTCATCGCGAAGACGACGCACCGGAACTTCGTGCGCTGTTCGGGCGTCGTCTCGAACGTCGCGGACATCCGCAAGGTCTGCGACCGCGCGCGCACCGAACTCGGCGGACCCGGCACGATCCTCTTCGTCGACGAGATCCACCGCTTCAACAAGGCCCAGCAGGATGTCCTGCTCCCGTACGTCGAGGACGGCACGGTCGTCCTCATCGGCGCCACCACGCACAATCCCTCGATGTTCGTCAACACGCCGCTCACGAGCCGTTCGCTCGTCTTCGAGCTGAAGCCCCTCACGCCCGACGAGACGGGCGTGCTGCTGGACCGGGCGCTGGCGGACAGGGAACGCGGCTATGGCGACATCCCCGTCGCGCTCGCCCCCGACGCACGGCAGTTCCTCGCCGAAATCTGCGACGGCGACGGACGCCACGCCCTCACGGCCCTTGAGGTCGCCGTGCGCTCGACCCCCCCTTCTCCTGACGGCGTCACGCACCTCACGCTCGACGTCATCCAGGAATGCGTCCAGCGCCGCGTCGTGCAGTACGACAAGAAGGAGGACGGCCACTACGACACGATCAGCGCGTTCATCAAGTCGATTCGCGGCTCCGATCCCGACGCCGCGCTCTACTGGCTCGCGAAGATGCTCGTCGCCGGCGAGGATCCCCGCTTCATCGCGCGCCGCCTTGTCATCTCCGCCTCCGAGGACATCGGCAACGCCGACCCACGCGGCCTCACCGTGGCCGTCGGCGCCCTTCAGGCCGTCGAGTTCGTCGGCATGCCCGAGGCGCGCATCGCGCTCGCCCAGGCCACGACCTACCTCGCGACGGCGCCGAAGTCAAACCGCTCCTACGAGGCGCTGGAGAAGGCGATGCACGACGTCGAGACGGGCGCCGTCCAGCCCGTCCCCGAACATCTCAAGAACGTCCACGTGAAGGCCATCGGAGCCGAACGGAACGACGGCTACAAATATCCACACGCCTACAAGGACGCCTGGGTGAAACAGGCCTATCTGCGCATCCCGGAGACCTATTACATCCCCTCGGACCAGGGCTACGAGGCGACGATCGCCAAGAGGATGGAAATGCTCAAGGGGGCGTTCTAGCGGGAGGGACGCGCCTGTCGCGTCCGCGCCATGCGCCCTCCGGCCGGTTAACACGGAGCGCGTGGAGACACGAAGACACGGGGTTTTTCGAGGTTGGCGCTAACGGACGATCAAGGCCGTACCCTTGGGCGCGAAGTTGACGCACATGCGTCCCTTGACGAGGACGAGCGAGACGGACACAAGCCCCTTGACGTTCGACACGACCTCAACACCCCCGATGTCACCGGTGAACGCCTCGGCGGCGACGAGCGGATACAGGCCGAAAACCGGCTTTTCGCCCCCTTCTACGTCGATGCGCACCGACGTGAGCGACGCAAGGTCAAGGGTTCCCCTAGCCGTGACCATCGACTGCGGCGTCCCCTCCTTGGGCAGCGTGAAGACCAGCTCGGACGGCAGTGCGCCATCGGCCGCGTAGGCAAAACCGCCCTCCTGCACGTCCACGCGCGAGAACCCTTCCAACGTGCCGACTGTCACGCATCCCGTCCCTGTCTTCACGAGCGTGCCCGAACCGGCGATGCGCCCAAAGCCCCGGTCGCTGGCCGTCTCCAGGACAGGCCGCGCGCCGTCGAAGACGAGCGAATCGATGCGGTCCTGTTCGGGACAGGCGTCGGGATGCATCATGCCCTTCCATTTCTTCAGCAGATAGGCTTCCGTCTGGCGCGCGGCGAAGTCGGAGAGCGCATAGTCGTAGTAGATGACTTCCGCGATCTGGCAACCGCCGCCCTTGCCCGCATCCTGGAATCCGCCCAGCTGGTTCATGCAGAGCTTTCCGGCGCCCCGGCAGCGCACGATGACGTAGTCCACGCGCCCCTGGTCGTTGAATTCGTTTTCCGGATGCATCAGCCGTCCGTCCACACGCCACTGCGACGTGTAGTTTTCCAGGGAGAACTGCACCGCCCACGTTCCGTACCCAGGCTGCAGCGAGTCTTTCGTGCGCGTGAACGCCGGATACGCACAGGTGTCCGAGAAAATATAGGGATTGACGCCGGGCGCGGCGATGTTGCGCCAGACGATGAACCCATCCACCACGTTGCGCACGTACCCTCCTATTTTCCCGGACGTGTTCGTTGCCGAGGTGAATGCGAGGCGTGGCCCCGTACCGTCGAAGGCCGTTCCGAAATCGACGCAGGGTAGACCGCGAAGGCCATTCTCGTTGAGCGTGGCGAACCGGGCCGTCTCCACCCAGTTGGTGAGCGCATGCGGCGCGTCCGCGCGGCAGTCGAGCCAGCAGACGATGTTGGACGGATTGTCCGCCGCGAAGACGAAACGGTCTGTCCGTGTCGCATCGCCCCAGAAGTAGGCGTGTGGCGCCGGGCTTGGCGCATCGGCGATCTGCGCCGTTTCGCGGATGAAGCGAACGCGGCCCCCCTTCACCACGAGGTCGAGATTCGTCGAGCAGCGGTCAAGCTCCAACATGCCGTCACCCGTCTTCACAAGGGGACGCCCCGCGAGCGACGACCAGACGGGGCGATGGACGGTGCGGATCGCGGCGGTCCTGCCCGCATCCACGCGGATCTCCGCGCTGTCGTCCACGCTGCAGAGGAAGAGGTAGTCGAGCGACCAGGGATAGACGTCGTTGACCGTGCGGTCGTGCCACTTCCTCTGCATCCAGAGGTTGTTCCGGGCGATCTCGGCCTCGGTGAGGGAATTCGTGTAGACAAGCGCCTCCGCCACGCGGATGCCGCCCGCCAGCCGGAGACCGGGCTGCATGCCCATGTGCCAGAACGGGACGGACGGGCCGTTGTTCGTCACACAGCCCGCGATGACGGAAAACGCATGGCCATCGCGATAGCTGTGGTTCTGGTTGACTTCGCTCTTGAAGGGGGCGCCGTTCTCGTAGAAGGCCCCTCGAAACTTCAGATCGTCGTTGCTCGAAGCCATCAAGCCGTCTCCACTTGCCTTGACGACCATCGTGCGCGAACCACCAGCCCCCCTTTCCCAAAAGGAGACCGGGCTTTGCGTGCCGCCCCGCGACGGATATTCGAACGCCATGAAGACCGTGCGCACGTCCTCGTAGGCACTGCCGACATTGAGGCCCGCGCCCACACCCAGCGCCGCCCGTTCTCCGGGATAGTAGGAATCGTCCACAAACGTGCCGCCGTTGTCCGCCGTGGCGCCGTAGGTATAGGCGCCGAAGTCAAGAAGCGGAACGCCGCGCACCGTCTTCGTCCCCCGGACGGGACCGTACCAGATGTTGGTCCATCCCGTCTGCCAGACCGGGTAGGGGGCCGTCAGGCGGACGGCGTTGCCATATCGGTCCCGTGTCCCGTTCACGTCCTTCCAGACGGTCAGGCGTTCCTTTCCGTCCGGCGCGACCGCCCACGTCATCGTGTCCGTCGCGGCGGCATCGTACTGGCCATACGCCCCCGGCACGTAGCCGGCCTCCGCATCGGCGATCCCGAGATCGACGCATCCCTGTTCCAGGCGAAGCCCGCCCGCGCTTGGCTGTTCAAGCGTGAGGCGGCCCGGCCCGACCTTGCGGACGTATCCGCCGCCCGAAAGTTCTTGGATGATGAGTTCATGGTCCGCCTTCGCCGTGTTGATGCCAAGCGCCGTCGCGGCCCAGACGCGGTTGACGCGGTGGGGCGTGTTCGCGTCCGTCGTGCCGAATCCCCCCATGGTGTTGACTTCATGCTGCCAGCGCGCGTGCGAGTTCTCCTGGTTCTGGATGTAGAGGTAGTGTCCCCACCCCGAAGCGAGGTTGAACTTGCTCTGCGGCGACGAGTCCGCAATTGTTCCCAGCGTCCAATCCCCGCTCGGCCAGTCGATCCAGGCATGGAACAGGGAATCGGGCTGTTGCCAATTCTGGAAATGGAGAACGTCGTTCTGGTTTGTCGGCACGTAGCCGTCCAGCCACCATGTGGGGTTCTTGGCCCACGGCCCATCCGTCCACGCCGCGCTCCAGCTGCCGTCGTCCTTCTGCGTGAATCGGTTCAGGTAGCCGTGCGGACGCAGATCGCCGGAATCCAGCCTGTTCCGCAGACCGAACACCGCCGTGAGCGACAGCCCTGCACGCGCCTGTACGACGATGTTGGACTGTAAGGCGCCGCCCTCGCACACCGCGTCGACGTCTCCCGTCCAATGCGAGAAGGCATGCTCATCGTCCGCTGCCGCGACAACGTTTACACGTGTCCCCTCCTCGACGGAAATCTGCACCGTCTGGGAGGGCGCGCCACCGTTGAAGCTCACCGTGCCGGACGTCCCGGCAGAACCGGAAATCGTGACCTCCGCCCCATATGCCGACAGTACGCCTGCCAACATACCCGCGAGGACGCCCGCCGCCCCCTGTCGAATGCTCGTCATCGTCTTTTCTCCTTTCGTGGACGTACCGAATCGGTACAATGTCGGCCATATGTACAGAGTATATTATCCCACTTTTCATTTTGTCAAGTATGGACCCGGCGCGCGAAGGACCCGCGCCGCCGCAAGATGAGATTTCACTGCGTAATAATCTCTTCAGAAGGCTGTATCGTATCTTGCTTGAAACCCGTCGCGCGGCGGGTTCGGCAATCGCGGCCCTCCTCGCGGCGTGATGCGTTCGGACGCGATGAATTGCGGCCCTCCCCGGGTCTTTCTCGGCAGCCTCTCAAAAGCATCAAACATCGGGGCATCCCTTGTCCCGATGTTTTGACGAACCCCGTTTCCCATGAAAAAAAAATCTGGATAAGGGTGTTGTTTTTTCAGATGTCGACGAGGAGAACCGCGCGGGGCACGCACCGACGTCCCGCGCCGAGGGCGGCGCGAGTACTTCGCGCGTCGACACGCCGCGTACCGACCCGGCGATGCCCCCGCGCCAAAGCCCCCCTTCTCCCTCACTCCCACATGCCGCCGAAGCTCTCCGGCGGGCGCAGGTGGATGACGAGGCGGAAGTTGTCCATCGTGTCCGAATTGAGGTCGCCGTCGCCGGGGGCCGATCCGAAGGCCGCGAGCGACCAGCCCCCCAGCGACTGCGTATTGACGGTGGAGTTGAGGCGCATCCGGTACGTGGGATCGCTGGAAGATCCGACGGGGTCGCGCGCCTCCGTCGAGTCGGCGGCGCCGGCAGACTGGTCGAGGACGGTCTCGACGCGGCTGCCGACGAGGTCGCAGAGGCCGAAGGCGTTCGGCTGGTACTGCCCGGAGCGTCCTGGCGGATTCCACCAGTTGCCGTCCGGATGCCTCTCCAGCTCCACGATCGTGTGGCTGATCGCGCCAACGACGTTCGTGAGCGTCTCGGCATCGTCCGCCACCGTACCGCCGCCATACTGGGGCGTGACGTACCAGATCCACTGCGCATCGGGGCGCGCCGCCCGTTGCCACTGCGCGCACGTGGGGAGGTCGAACATGAGCCGCCCGCCGCTGCGGGCGCGGAAGCGCCCGATCCACGAGTCCGGCGTGACGCGGAACTTCGTGTCGGGCCAGCAGACGCCCTCCACGGCGTTGCTGCCGCGCAGAAAGCAGTGGCGGCCGCAGCCGATCCCCTGCCGCTTGTCGCCGCACCACCCGCTCGTGCTGTCCGCCGAAGACGCCCTTGGATCCACACGGTTGATCTGGCCGCCCGTGATCTGGTAGATCGAGATGTAGTAGTCGCTCGTCAGCGTCACCTCGCGGGCCTTCAGGAGCGAAGGGTTGCGGGGGGACGAGAGCGCCTTCAGGCGCGCGATCTGCTCGGGCGTGTAGCCGAGCGTGAACGTCCCGGCGGGGATGCGCCGGAAGACGATCTTCTCCTTCGCGTACGCACGATCCTGGCCCCAGCCGCCGGCGGGCGCCGCCTCTTCGCCGAGGTAGTCGTATCGCCCCGTCGCGACGTCGAAGACGAGCCAGGCGCGCCGTGCGGCGGCGTCTTCGACGGGCGTCGCCGTCACGGAGAAGTCCGTCAGCGCCTGCACGTCGAACCCGGCCTTGGCGGGATCCCAGACGAGGTGGTGGTAGCCGGGCGTCAGCTCCCAGATGTCCCCTTCCAGGCCCGCCTGTTCGAGGTCGAGCGTGACGGGCACGCCGTTCGTCCTGAACGAGGCCGTGACGGCGAGGTCGCATTTCGCGCCGCCCGCGAGGGCGACGTCGACGTCGACGCGCGTCTCCCAGGGCCACCGCTGCGTCCAGGAGGTCTGCGCCGTCATCCCGGCCAGCAGCGGGGCGGCGAGCGAAAGAAGAAGTCCACACGTGAGAAACCGTTTCATGTCACACGTTCCTTTCCTGTCATTCCCAGGTTCCGTTGAAGCCGACGGGCGGGTTCAGATGGATGGCGTAGCGGAAGCAGTGTTCGGTGTCCGAGTTGAGATCGTGGTCGGTTGACGCCCCCTGGACGTTGCACAGCGACCAGGCCGCGAGCGACTTGTCGTTCACGAAGGCGTTGAACATGATATGGTGCGTGGGATTCGCGGACGGCCCCACGGGATCGACGGCGTCGTGCGAGAAGTCGTCCAATGTCCAGTTCCACTGGTCGAGCACGAGTTCGGGGCGCGCCCCCACGCTATCGTAGAACCCGAGCGCGTTGGGCTGCTTGAGCCCCACGCGCGCGGGCGTCGAATAGAGGGCTGTCCCACTGGCAAGGCGCGTGGGGATCTGCGAGATTACGTCGAGGACGTTCGTGAGCGTCGTGGCGGAGTCCCCCACCGCGCCGCCGCCATGCGCGGGCGTATCGTACCAGAGCCACGTGGGGTCGGGCCGCATGGCGCGCTGCCACTGCGCCGCCGTCGCCAGGTCGATCATGAAGCGGTTGCCGCAGCGGGCGCGGAACTTCGCGACCCACGAGTCCGGCGACACGCGGAACTTCGTCGTCGGCCAGGCTATCCCCTCCACGGCGTTGCTGCCGCGCTGGAAACACGTTGCGCCGCCGCCCGTCACGTTCTTGTCGCCCACCCAGGCGACGGTGTCGGATGCCGTTATGTCCCGGTTCTGCAGCCGGCGGATCTGTCCGCGCGTCGTCGGGTAGATCGCGAGGTAGAAGTCGCTCGTCAGCTCGACCTGGCGGACTGTGAGCAGCGTCTTCGGAGCGGGCGACAGCGCGGTGAGGTAGGCAATCTGCTCGTCCGTGTAGCCCATCGTGAACGTCCCGGCGGGAATGCGGCGGAAGACCATCTTGTCGGTCTTGTAGACGTCGTCCTGCCACGGCCACCCCGTTTCCGCGTCGCGCGGGGCCGCGTCTTCGGCGTAGTAGGCGGACCGCCCGGTCGCCATGTCGACGACGAGCCACGTCCGGTCCGAGACCGGCTCGGCCGAGGCCGTGAGCGTGAAGTCCGCAAGCGCCTTCGGGTAGCCGGCCGTGGCGGGATCCCAGACATAGCGGCGCACGCCGTTCGTACAGTTGTAGACGGAATCGCCCTTCAGGCCATTGGCGGGCGAAAGCTCCAGCGCCACGCGCGCGCCGTCGTAGGCGAAGGAGGCGGCGAGCGTCAGGTCGTTCGTCCCCTCTGGAAGCGTCGCGTCGATGAAGAGGCGCGCGTCCCACGGCCAGTTCTGCCGGAACGTGCAGGGGCAGGGGACGGATGCGGCCGACGCGGCGGAGAACAGGAACAGCGAACAGGCAAACACGATTTTCTTCATGGTCATGCCCCCTAGCGGATGAACAACAAGGTGCCCAGGTTCGGTCGCACGAGGCGCGCCGACAAGGCGGCCTCCCCGTCGAAGACGACCGACACGTCGAACGCCCCGTAGCGGCGTGCGAACGCGGCGCGCGGATCAAGGACGCCCCAGCCGCCCGCCGCCGGCAGGTCCGATGCGCTGACGGGCGCGCCCGTCTCGTCCGCGACGACGAGCGCCGCCGCCGCCGCCTCGCGGCCCGTCCAGGCGTCCGACCAGGCAAACGGCTTCGGCTCCTGGAGTTCGTGGAACGCCTGGGCCTCCGTCGTCGTGAACACGGTACCCGCGCGCATGCCGATCTGCAGGCGGCTGTACACGGCGGCGAAGGCGTTCGTGCTGCACGGCGGCAAGCGCCTGCGCCCCGTCGCGTGCCTGCAGGCGTACCTGCTGTGCGGCGGCCCGCGCACGGGCGCGCTGTGGGACGCGGCCGTCGACGTCGCCGCCGCGCACGACGGGCGCGGACGTCGCCGCGACGCCCGTGAGGAGGTTCGAGGCCGTGAGCGTCGCCGCCGTCGCCTCGGCATGCCACCGCCACCGCAGCGTCTCGTCCGCCTGCAGCAGCACGCTCCACGCGCGCGCATCGCGCGGCGAACGCAGATTCTCCGCCGCCGCCGGACAGACCGCCGGCAACAGGCCCAACAGAAGACACGCACGGACCAAAGTCCGTACGGGCCAACATCCCTCAACTTTCTTTTTCATACACCGCCTCGCGTTGAAGTTGAATGCGCTTCCATGACGGTGATAAGTATAACAACCGCACCCCCCCCCCTGTCAATTGTGAATTTTAGAAAATTTTGACGCAGGGACGGACGCAATTCATTGCGTCCGCGAGGTGGTTCCGTCAGCCGAGTTCCCAGCCCGCACGGCAGGGAGCCGAGAGGAAGGCGTTCGCGGCGGGGTTGTTGGTGATGGAACGACCGTCCCATTTCAGGACGGCCCCCTTCCCGGCGCGGGCGGCCACGTTCGCGAGAAGCAGCGTCTCGGCAAGCGGCACGGAGTAGTCGAAGCCCGTGTTGGCGGGGCGGCTCTCGCGGATGGCCGCATAGAACTCGTGCGTGTGTTCGGTCGTCTTGTAGGAGAAGTTCTTGGCCTTCCTGATCTCCTTCCCGAGCGTCTTCGGGAAGAAGCGGATCGCGCTGTGGTGACTGAACCAGATCGTGCCCTTCGTGCCGCAGAAGAGCGTGCCCATGTTGAGGAACGGGGCCTTCTCGGCGATTCCCCACTTTCGTTCCGTCTCCAGGAGGATCGGCGGCAGGTTGAGCCATTCGCGCTTGAGCGCGTGGCCGAAGCGGTCCACGTGGTCCTTGTCGTAGGGGATGCCGGGGCAGACGCCGTCGTACCAGTGGAGCGTGACGGGCGGGAGGCCGCCGCGCGCGGGGAAGGCGAAGTCGATCGTGTCGCGCCACGCCCAGGCGCCCGGACAGGCGAAGGCGGCTTCGTGCGCGGTGATCGTCGCCGGCGGCGCCTTGCCGAGGTCGAGCGCCCAGAACGCGGCGTCCATGATGTGCGTGCCCATGTTGCCGATCGAGCCGTTGCCGTAGCCGATCCAGCTGTGCCAGTCGTGCGGGTGGAGGCCCTGGTGGTCCGCCGTCGGCGCGTAGTAGTCGCAGACGGGCGCGGGGCCGCACCAGGCGTCCCAGTCCATCCCGGCGGGCGGCGGCGCGGCGGGCGGACGGTACATCATCGAGTTGAGCCGGTCGTCGTAGCACCACACGTCGCGGATCTCGCCGATCAACCCCTTTCGGATGGATTCCACGCACACGCGCATCGCCTTGGTGGAGTGCCCGAAGTTCCCCACCTGCGTCACGACGCCCGTCTCCTTCGCGACGCGCCCCATCAACTGCGCCTCCGCGACGGTCGAGGCCATCGGCTTCTCGACGAACACGTGGATGCCGCGCCGCATCGCGAGCACTGCCGCAAGGGCGTGGTGGTGGTTGGGCGTGGCGATGAAGACGGCGTCGAGGGCGTCGCCCATCTTCGCGTACAGCTCGCGGTAGTCGAAGAACTCGCGCACGCCTGCGAGGGCGTCCCGCCCACCGACCTGCACCATCCGTTCGCGCGTGGCGGCGCGCATGCGCGGGTCGGGATCGACGAGCGCGACGATCCGTTCCGCCATGATGGGCTCGACGAGCTGCTGGAGACGCCCGCCACAGCCGATCAGGGCGACGCGGATCTTCGCCCCGGCGGCGATCTGCCGCACGTGGCTCCGTCCAAAGGCCAGACTGCCGATGCCAAACGCCGCCCCGGCGGCGAGGAACCCTCTGCGTGTCACCATGCCAGACCTCACTCTCCAAGACGGACCCAGATGAAATCGAGCGGCGCGGGGACGTCCACCGTCAGGACGTTCCCCGCGAGCGCCGCCGTGCCGCGTCCCGCCAGGACCTCGACCCGTTCGGCCTTGAGGTAGGGCGCAAGGTCGAGCGCGAAGGAGGTCTTTGCGCTTCGTTCGCGGAAGAGGAGCGCCGTGCCGCTGCGGCCGTCCTTCGCGGCCGAGACGAAGCCCGTCCAGGCAAAGCCGTCCGGCCGGCCGCCGACGGGGTGGATGTAGCCCGCATGGACGGCGTCGCGGTGGCGCTTCCACGTCGCGATGAGCGGCTTCCAGGCGGCGACCGTCTCGGGCGAGAGGTTCTGGATCTCGAACCATCCGAGCGGCGAGGCGAACATCACGGACGCGAAGAGCGCGTCCTTCGGCCACTGCGCCGGCGCGAGCGGATCGCCGGCGGGATAGGCGTCCGGGAGGCGGTCGGGGTTCAGCACCTCCATGCGCAGACGCGCCGGATCGACGACATGGGCAAGCGACCAGAGGTTGCGCAGGGTAAGGTGCGGCCACCAGAGGCGGGACTCCCCCTTGCGGATGTAGCGGTTCTCCACGAAGACGGGGCCCACTTCCGGGAAACCGAAGTAGCCGGGGCGAATCTGCGCCGTCACGTCGAGATCGACGGTGATGCGTCCGCCGGACCCCGCAAGCAGGCCGTCCATCAGCTTCTGCTGGCGCTGGAGCGTGCGCGGCGACTCGGAACGGATCGAATCCAGCTTGAAGTAGTCGATGCCGAAGCGGCGGTGCAGGCCCAGCAGCAGGTCCAGGTCCTTCTCCCAGCGCGCCGCCTCGTTCGAGCTGTCGGGGCCGTACCAGAGGCCGAACTTCAGCCCCTGCGCCCGCGCCGCGCCCACGACGGGCTCGAGCCCGCGCGGGAACCGCTCGGGGTCGGGCGTCCAGAATTCGGGATCGTGCCAGAAGGCGCTCCAGCTGCCCTTCTCGCCCTTCTTGAGCTTGGCCGAGTTGGCGGAGCGCCCCTTCTGCCAGCCGTCGTCGATCTGGATGACGTCCACGCCAAGCGCGGCCCCGGCGGCGACCTCGCGCAGCAGGAACGCCTCGTTGATGCAGGCGTCGCGGTTGCCGTCGCCCCAGGTGTTCGAGAGGAAGAGACCGTCGCGCCCCGGGACGTAGGCGCGCCGGGCGCGCTGGAAGTCCGTCGCCGCCCGCACGCGCCCCACGGCGCCGCCCGCGTAGGCGACTTGCACGCAGGGGTAGCCCGTGTCCCGCACGAGGAGGCGTCCCCGCCCCGCCTCCACGCGGAAGTCGGCCCCCTTGACGGGACGCGACTCCGGCAGCGGCGCCACGCGGAAGAACGCCCGTCCCTCGCCCGTCGCCGCATCCTCCACGAAGAGCGCGGGCGCGGAAACGTCGAACGCCGCCTCGTTCCGCGACAGCAGGTACTCCGTTTCGAAGTAGAGCTCGTTGTGCCGGTCCGTGCGGTCCTGGAGCCGCACGACCGTCAGGCGCGGATGCGCCCACTTCCACGCGAAGACCGCGTCCTCCCCCCATGCGGACAGCCCCGCCGCGCAGGCGGCGGCCAAGATCAGACCGATTCTGCGAACCTTCATCCCGTCTCCTTTCCGTTTTCGTTCACCGCCACCGCCGGTGCGCCCAGAGGTACTGCTCGGGATAGCGGCGGATCGCCTCGCCGAGGCGGTCGTTGAGAAGCTGCGTGTAGGCGGCCCTGTCGCCGTCCTTCGCGAAGACGAGCGGGGGGCCGCCCACGAGGCGGTAGCGGTACGGCGCGACGCGCACGAAGGAGCCGACGACGACGGGGAGGCCCGTGCGCATCGCAAGGCGCGTCGCGCTCGTGAACGTCTTCGCAGGGCGACCGAGGAACGTGAGCGGAAGCCCCTTGGCCGTGTGCTGGTCCATCAGGATCGTCATCGCCGCGCGCGTGCCGGCCCACTGGCGGAGGATGGCGGGCGTGAAGCCGTGCTTCTTGTCGATGACCGTCACGGGGCCCCGGAAGTGGTGCTTCTTCATCCAGCGCGCGACGAAACGGCTGTTCATCACGCGCGCGACCGCGATCATCGGCCGCGCGAACGAGAGGATGTTCGTCGCCGCCTCCCACACGCCGTGGTGGGCGCTCACGAGGAGGATCGGCTTCTCCGTCTCGTCCAGGAGGAGCCGCACCGTCTCCGGCGCACCCTCCGAGACGTCCAGGTGCGCACGCCAGTTCTCCTTCGTCACGACGTGCGGCACGCACAGTGCCTCGCAGATGTGTCCCGCCAGATGCCCCCAGCTCGCGCGCGCGATGCGCGCGGCCTCCTTCGGGTCGTCCGTGATGCCGGCCTTGAGGATGTTGTCGATGGCGATGCGGCGGCGTTTCCGGAAGAACGGGAAGAGCGCGCGCGCGAAGGCGGCGCCCCAGTCATAGGCGTGTCGGTCGATGAAATTCACTCGGCGGCGACCTCGTAGAGCATGCGGGCGCCGGCGGGGCCCTTCACGTCGGCCGTGAAGACGAGCCGGCCGTCCTCGACGGACGCCGGCATCTTCTCAAGGCGGCGGCCCGTCGTCTCCAGCGCCCACACCGAGAGGTCGGCGGGGCGCGCGAGGGCGAGCGCGACGCGCGCCCGGCCGTTGCGGACGACGGGCGGATAGCTCCCCCACTTGAGGAGCGTGCGCTTCTCCCTGTCGGCGTAGACGTTGCCGTCCGCCTGCACGTCCGTGAGGTGCGTGACGAGCATTCGGCGGGAGGTCGCGAGCGGCCGGCCGTCGAGCGAACTTGCCCAGAGTGTCGTCGCGACGGCCCCGGCGTCGAAGGCGACCGCGCCCGCCTGGATCGTCCCCGACGGCGTGAAGCCGCCGGCCGTCTTCTCCGTCACGATGCGGAACGTGCCGCGCGTGCGGTCGAGGTCGATGGCGGGGTTTGGACGGAGCGCGACGGGCGGCTCCTTCCGCGCAAGCTGCTCCTTCAGGTTGAAGGTATTCAGGCCCGGAACGGGCTTGACGGCGGTCGCCGTGCGGATCTGCCAGGCGGCATCCTTCCACGGCGGGACAAGCCCCGTGGGGCCGTCCTTCGGCAGGAACGTGTCGGGCGTCACCGCGTTCGCGATCATGTCCGCAAGCGGCGCGAGGTCGCCGCGCAGGAAGAGGCACACGCTCGCGCGGTCGCCGGCCTGGCCGAGCGGGTCGCTCGCCACGTCGAAGTAGCCGGGGACGCCCTTTCGGTCGTACAGGTTGTCGAGCCCGTGCGAGTAGGCGAAGCGCCAGAGGCCGTCCCAGTCCTGGAGCGCGCTCATCGCGCCCGTCATGATCCCGCCCACGCCCCGGAACATGCCGGGGCCCGAGAAGTTCCACTCGGTGATCGTGAACGGTTTCGTGGGCATGCGCGTGTAGGCGCAGGCGACGGGCGGCAGCGTGCCGGCGAAGACGGGGTTCGCGTTGCCGCACATCGAGGGCAGGGACCACGACTTCGTGAGGAACTGCGGGTGGTCCACGTAGAAGTGGTCGTCCACGTAGTCGTAGAGGTCTTCGCGCACGGCCATGAGCGGCGTGTAGTGGCTGCCGCAGTTCTGGTTCGTGAGGAGGGCCTTCACGCCCAGCTCCTTCATGTAGGCGCGCTGGCGCGCGACGAGCTTCCGCTCGATGTCCGCCATGAAGGCGATCAAGACGGCGGACGATTCCGAAACCTTCTCCGGGTCGTCCAGCCCCTTGGCGAAGCCCGCATCCGCCGCGCGCCGCTCCGCAAGCCACGCCGTCCACGCCTTCTTCATCGGCACCTCGCCGCGAATCCGGCGCCAGCACCAGGTGAGATGCCCTTCGTTGATGAGCGAGATGAGCGGCAGGCCGGGCTCGTCCTTGTAGGCGCGCCCCGTGTAGGGGTTCACATGCGTGAGGAGGTTCTTCGCGAACGTCGCCCAGTTTTGGTAGGCGCCCTCGTGGACGGGGATGAGGTTCTTGTAGACCTGCTGGTCGACGCGGCCGTCGCGGTCGATGCCGATCGCGCGCCAGGCGACGGGACGGCAGGTGAAGAGGTCGGTCGTCACGTAGACGCCCTTCTCGTAGAACTTCGCAAGCAGGTAGTCGAGGCGGTCCATCCGCTCGGCGTTCAGCGCGAGGCCGTCCGCCGCGCCCTTCACCGCGCCGTTGGCGGACTCGTAGTGGTGGATGCGCACGGTGTTGTAGCCGAGGCGCACGAGGCGCGTCACGAGCCGGTCGGCAAGGTCGTGGTCCGGGAAGTTCGCGTCGAAGCAGAGGTTGACGCCGTAGAACCGCTGCTTCCGTCCGGGCAGGTTCTCGAACTCGAAGTGCCCGTTGACGGCCTTCAGGCAGCCGTGCTTGCCGGCGGGGGCGTCCTGCAGGCCCTGGTTCGAGAAGTCGAGCGCGCTGCCCGCCTCGATGTCCTTGCGGTAGTCGAGCGGAATCCAGTCCGGCCCCGCCTTCACGACAACGGGCTTGTCGATCATCACCTTCACGCCGTCCTTCGCCGCGACGAGGCAGAGGAACGCGCGCTGGTCCCCCTTGTTGAACGCGCGGCCGCCGTCGGCCGAGATCCGCAGCGAAATCGTCTGCACCCACTTGCGGTCGTCCTGGATGTGGAGGCGCGCGCCGCCGGGGAAGACGAGGCGGAAGGCGTCGCGCCCGGGCGGCGCAAACTCGATCCAGCCGGCCGTGCCGCTCCAGACGCCGATGGACTTCCCGTCCCACGCCTTCGCGAACGTGCCGGACGCCCCGCCCGACGTCTTCCACGCGCTTCCGGCGAACGTCTCGCAGGGCATCGTGAGCGTGAGCACGACGAGTTCGGGCGTCTGGTCGCGGTCGCTCGTCACCGAGGCGTCGAGGACGGCGCGCCCGTCGGCGGCCGCGAGCAGCGTCGTGCGGCCGTGGGCGCACGTCACCCCTTCCCTGTCCGTGAAGAAGTCGAACGTGGCCGTCCCCGTCGCGGCGTCCGGGAAGGCGAAGTCGCGCCGGGCGCCCTTCGACGTGCCCGACCAGCCCGCATGGTGGATCGCCAGGGCGAGGCGCGCGCCCGTGTCGCCCACGCGCACGTCGCCGTTCATGCCCATGCCCAGTTCAAGCGGCGCCGCACACAGCGTCCCCGCCACAGCCGTAAAAGCGAACATTTTCCACATTGCCGAAAGCCTCGATTGAAGGTTGAAGGATTGAAGGTTGAAGGTTGCAGTGGCAGGTTGGCGGCCGAGGCCGCGCTCAGCCGCGCACCGCCTTGATGAGCCGGGGGACGACGACGTTGAGATCGCCGACGATGCCGTAGTGCGCGACCTTGAAGATCGGCGCGTTCCGGTCGGTGTTGATCGCGATGATCTTCGCCGCGTCCTGCATGCCCGCGAGGTGCTGGACCGCGCCCGAGATGCCGCAGCTGATGAAGAGCGCCGGGCGCACCGTCACGCCCGTCTGGCCGATCTGGCGCTCGTGCTCGCAGTACCCGAGGTCCACGGCCGCGCGGCTCGCGCCCACGGCGCCGCCGAGGGCGTCCGCAAGCGCGTAGAGCTGCTGGAAGTTCTCCTTCGAGCCCACGCCCGCGCCGCCGGCGACGATGATGCGCGCGCCCTTGAGGTTGACGGTGGCGTGACGGCGGACGATCTCCAGCACCTCCACGGGGATCTCGACGCCGTCCAGGTGCGCGGCGTGCCGCACGATCTCGCCCGTGCGCCCCGGCTGCGGCGCCAGCGGCTTCATCACGCCCTCGCGCACCGTCGCCATCTGCGGCCAGTTGCGTGGATTGACGATCGTCGCGATGATGTTGCCGCCGAACGCCGGGCGGATCTGCTGGAGGACGTTGGTGAAGGTCTCCTTCGTCTTGCAGTCCGTGTAGTCGCCGATCCGAAGGTCCGTGCAGTCCGCCGTGAGACCGCACCGCAGCGCCGACGCGACGGCGGGCGCGAGGTCGCGCCCCATGTGGGTGGCGCCGAAGATCACGATCTGCGGCGCGCATTCCTTGACGAGCGCCACGAACGCCGGACGGTAGGCCGCACCGCGGAAGACACGGAGCGCGGCATCCTCGACGAGATGCACCCGGTCCGCCCCCGCCGCGAAAAGCTCGTCGCAGAGGGGCGCAACGTCCGCGCCCATCAAGACGGCCGCAAGCGGCACGCCCAGCCGATCCGCGAGTTCGCGTCCCTTCCCGAGGAGTTCGCGCGGCACGTCACTCAGCTTTCCGTCTTCCTGTTCGGCGAAGACCCACACCTTGCCCTTGCTTCGATCACAAGCCATCTCTTCTCTCCTTAGCCAATCGTATGGTCGGCGACAAGTTCCGCGACGAGCCCCCCGATGCCGGCCTCGTCGGGCGCCACCTCCTTGTAGTCGCCGCCCGCGAGGACGACCGAGACGATCCGGCTGACGTTCGTGGGGGAGCCCGCGAAGCCGCAGCGGCATGTCTCCGCGCCGATGTCGTCGCAGGTGAGCTGGCCGATGGCGAGGTCGCCCTCCAGCGCGACGCCGCCGTTTTCGACGGGCGCCTTGGCCTTCTTGTACTTCATCACGCGCCGGACGTTCGGCGGACGCAGCTCGCCGAATGCGTCCGTCACCGTGAAGAGGGCCGGCAGCTTCACGTGGTCGGTCTCGACGCCCGTGCCGATGTCGCGCGTGGCGATCGCGTAGTCGCCGTCCATCCGGATGCCGGTCAGGTAGGTCAGGGCGGGGAAGCCGAGCTTTTCGGCGATCTGGGGGCCGACCTGCGCGGTGTCGCCGTCGATCGCCTGGCGGCCGCAGAAGACGAGGTCGGGCTTGAGCGTGCGCACGGCCTGGGAGAGGAGGTAGCTCGTCGCCAGGGTGTCCGACCCGGCGGCCCGGCGGTCCGTCAGCAGATACGCCTCGTCGGCGCCGCACATCAGGGCCGTCCGCAGGATCGCGCAGGCGGCGGGGAGGCCCATCGTGACGACGGCGACGGTGCCGCCGCACGCCTCGCGCACGCGCAGCGCCGCCTCAAGGGCATTGCGGTCCTCGGGATTGAAGATGGCGGGCAGCGCGGCCCGGTTGACGGTTCCGTCGGCCTTCATCGCCGCGCCGGAAATCTGCTTCGTGTCGGGGACCTGCTTGATGCAGACGACACATCGATAGCCGCCCTCGCGGCCAACTGTTGTGGCTTTCATGGTGGCACATATTATACCAGAGCGTCGCAGACATGCCAGCGACAACTTCCAATTTCCTCCCGTCGGCAATTGTGCTACAATACCTCCCGTTTTTTGCAAGGAGTACCAGCATGTTCAACTCAAAGGTCTACCATCGCATCGACGCGCTTTCCGGCTCCATCGCGACGCTTCGCGCCGAGGGCGTGAAGTACAGCGAAATCGCGGAGGTCCACTCCCGCGCCGGCACGTCGCTCGCGCAGGTCATCAAGCTCGACGGACCGAACGTCACGCTCCAGATCTTCGCCGGCGCGCGCGGCGTCGACACCGACGCCTCCGTGCGCTTCCTCGGCGAGACGATGAAGGTGCCCTTCTCCGACGCCCTCCTCGGCCGCGCCTTCACCGGCACGGGCGAGCCCCGCGACGGCGGCCCCGCAATCACCGAGAACCAGATTCCGATCGGCCAGCCCTCCGTCAACCCGGCCAAGCGCATCATGCCGAGCCGCATGGTCCGCACGAACATCCCGATGATCGACCTCTTCAACTCGCTCGTCGTCTCGCAGAAGCTCCCGATCTTCGCCCGTGCCGGCGAGCCCTACAACGAACTGCTCGCGCGCATCGCCCTCCAGGCGAACTCCGACGTGATCGTCATCGGCGGCATGGGCCTCAAGTACGACGAATTCCTCAAGTTCCGTTCGACCCTCGACCAGAACGGCGCGCTCTCGAAGACCGTCATGTTCGTCCACACCGCCGCCGACCCCACCGTCGAGTGCATGCTCGTCCCCGACGTCTCCCTCGCCGTCGCCGAGAAGTTCGCCCTCGAAGGCAAGGACGTCCTTTGCCTCCTCACCGACATGACCTCCTTCGCGGACGCGATGAAGGAAATCGCCATCACGATGGAGCAGATCCCCTCGAACCGCGGCTACCCCGGCGACCTCTACTCGCAGCTTGCCGCCCGCTACGAGAAGGCCGTGGACTTCGACGGCGCCGGCTCCATCACGATCCTCGCCGTCACCACCATGCCGGGCGACGACGTCACCCACCCCGTCCCGGACAACACGGGCTACATCACCGAGGGCCAGTTCTACCTCCGCAACGGCCGCATCGAGCCCTTCGGCTCGCTCTCGCGCCTCAAGCAGCAGGTCAACAAGGGCGTCGACCCTTCCTGCCCCGACCAGCGCTCCTACCTCATGGACAAGGTGCTCGACCAGGCCGGGGCCGAGATCACCGACAAGGACCTCCTCCGCCGCAGCAACACCACCCGCTACGACCACCGCACGATCATGGACGCCATGATCAAGCTCTACGCCTCCTACAAGGAGACGGTCGAAAAGCAGTCCATGGGCTTCAAGATGAGCGACTGGGACCGGAAGCTCCTGAAGTACGGCGCGCTCTTCGAGGAGAAGATGATGGACCTCTCGGTGAACATCGAGCTCATCGACGCCCTCGACCTCGGCTGGCAGATCCTCGCCGCCTGCTTCAACAAGGACGAGGTGGGCATCCCCTCCAAGTACACCGACGTCTTCTGGCCAAAGAAGTAAGGACACGCACGGGAGGGACGCGCTTGTCGCGTCCGCGCCCACCACGGGAGGGACGTAATTCATTGCGTCCGCGCCACCACGGGAGGGACGCGCTTGTCGCGTCCGCGCCCCCTCGTGTCTCCGCGCGCTCCGTGTTGACCGGCCGGAGGGCGCGGACGCGACAAGCGCGTCCCTCCCGTGGTGGGCTGACGGAGGGCGCGAGGCCGTAGGCCGCGAGGGGCGGCGACGGCTCACTCCGCGCGCGTGAGGTGGTACGCGAGGACGGCGCCGGGGTAGGCGTCCGTGCGCAGGGTGAACGCGCCGTCCGCGTCGGGGGCGAGCATACCCGCCGCACTGCCGTCGCAGCGGAGGGCCGTCACCGTGAAGCCCGCCGGAAACGCCACGCGCGCCGTGTCGCGCCGCACGAGCATCGGACCCTTCCCGCGCGCGACGGGATGGCGCATCGTGAGATCCGTGAACGACTCGCCGTCGTTCGCGCTGTCTGTCAGGTGGAAGACGAGGACGGAGCGGCTTTCCGCAAGCGGCTTCCCGTCGAGCGCGTGTGCGCTCACGGTCGTGGGATGGCGGATATCCGAGACGCGCAGGAACGCCCCGGCGAGCGCGCCTTCCGCGAGCGTGCAGCTTTCCGTGCGCGGCGTCGAGACGAGAAGCGTCTGCGCGCGCGTATCCAGCACGGTCTCGCCCGTGTCGCCGCGCCACACGCCGTTTGCCGCCGTCTTCAGGAGGTCGCCCGCAAGCCCCTTCGGCGCGGCCGCCCCGGCGAGCGGAAGCACCTGGTCCATCCCCTCCGGCGCGCGTTCGACCGCGCTCCCCACGCCCGTCAGGAGTCCGAGCGAGCAGACCGGATCCGGGAACGCATGCGGGCGCTTCACCGGCGGCAGGTCGACGAGCGTGCGCGGCACGGTCACGCACACCTTGTGCCGCGCGGGCCGTACGTCCCCGCGCCGGAACATGAGGATGGAAATCTTCTCGCCGAAGAGCGCGAACGGATCGTTGCACGTGTCGAAGGGGTTCGCGTTGAAGTTCCGCGCGCCCAGGCTCGCCGCCCCCTCCGCGTAACCGTAGCCCACGAGCGCGTCCCAGTCCTGGAACGCCCCGTAGGCGCCGATCATCGGGCCCGCCTCGCAGCGGAAGACGTTCGGCCAGCAGTGGCGGAACTCGGTCGTGAGGACGGGCATCCCCCAGATGCGGCTCGGGAACTGCTTCCCCCAGATGCCCCCCGGCCAACGGCCCGTCAACTGCGACGCGAAGACGCCGCTGTACCAGTTCCTCTTCCCGTCGGAGTTGGGGTGCGAGAAGTACATGTGGAGGTCGGCGACGTCGAAGAGGGAACGGCGCACGACGAGGTCCGGCTGGGATTCGTAGTTGAGCGAGGTGAGAAGGCACTTCACCTTCAGATCCTCGCGCAGGAAGCGCAGCTGCTCGCGGTGGATTTCCATCTGCCGCTTCGCGTCGGGCACGTTCTCCTCGTTCACGAGGTTCAGGCAGACGAGCGCGGGGTCGTCCACGAGGGCGAGGCCCGTGTAGGGATTGACGTGCGTAAGGAGGCGACGTGTGAAGAGCTTCCAGTTCGCGAGCGCGGCGGGCGTCTCGAAGAGCGCCTCCTTCATCGCGCGCAGCGGGCCCGCGTAGGACGCAAGCCCCGCGTCCGTCGGGAGGAACGCACGGCTCGAATAGCAGTCCGTCGTGAAGTAGACGCCGTTCGACTTCATGCAGTAGACGAACCAGTCCCAGCGGTCGAGCGCGGCGGGGTCGAGCGCGGCGGAGTCGGCGGCGCCCTTCGGGAGGAACTTCGTGTCGTGCTGGTGCGCGCGCACGAGGTTGTAGCCGAGGCGCGGCATCTCGGCCGCCACGCGCGCGCTGACGTCCTTGTCGAGGAGCGAGGCGTCCCAGGCGAAGTTCCCGCCGTAGAAGCGGGGACGCATGCCGGGCTTCCCCGTGAAGGCGGCGCGCCCGTCGGCGCCGCGCGTGAGGAAGCCGTGCTTGCCCGCCGGGGCGTCCTGCAGGAAGGAGAAGTCGAGCGGTGAACCAGGCGTCGTCGTGCGGGCGAAGTCGACCTTCACCCATTCGGGGCCCTCGTGGAAGACGGTGTTCGTGTAGACGGGGAGGCCCTTCCCCCACTGGAAGAACGAAAGGCCGTTCGCCGCCGCCTTCACGCAGGAGAAGGAGAACGCGCGCGTGAGCGACACGCCACCGTCCGCACCCTCCCGCCGCTGGAGCGGGATGCGTGCCTCGAACCAGGTTTCGCCGAAGACGCGGCTATCCTGCAGCGTGAGCGGAAACGAACCCGTGAACGTCGTCTTCGTGCCGTCGAGGGCCATCACGGAGAAGGAGCCGACGCGCGGGAAGGATCCGAGCCCGGCCCCGCCCGCCTCCGCCGGGAACGCGACGGGGCGTCCGTCCACCTCGATGCCCTTCAGCTGCGTCGACATCCGGATTTCAATAAAGGCCGCGAGGAAGGCGGGGCGGTTCGTGAACGACGCCGTGAACGAAAAGGCGGCCGAACCGTCCGGCTGCGCGGCGATCTCCTGCTCCGCGAGGCCGCCGGCCTGCGGCAGTTCCGCCAGCAGCGTCCGGCGCGCGGCGGTCGCCTCCCTGCGCAGGATCCTGAACGCGCCGTTGCGGTACTGCGCGCGCCAGCCCTCGGACGGCACGATGCGCACGCCGACCTGCGTCTGCCCCATGCGGAACGCGCCGTCCTCCGCGAACGAGACGCCCTGCGGAAGATCCGCCGCGCCCGCCAACATGCCGATCGCCACCACGGCGCACAGTCCCAGTCGCTTCATGAAGTTGCTCCTCTATTCCCTTATTCCCTCAAAACGGTGGCCGCGCGCGGCGAGCGTGAAGCCGTCCCGCATCGTAAACGGCCTTTCGCCGAAGTTCACCGTCACGCGCACGCCGTTCGCGAACGCGCTCTGCTGCACAAGGCGGTCCGGCGTGAGCCAGCGGTAGTCCGTCATCGGCACGCCGAAGGTCGCGCGCGCGACGGGCGTCGTCACCCGCACCGACGTCGCCAGTTGGGTCTGGATGGCCTCGAAGACGGGCTTTGTGAAGAGGTACATCGGGGGCGTGCCCGTGACGGCGTTCAGGAGGTCGTGCCGCCACCAATCCCGCGTGAACTTGTTGTTGTAGTCGGTCCAGTACCAGGTGGAGACGACGCAGTCGTGGAAGACCATCTCCCAAAACGGTACGCGCATCGCCGGGTCGAGCGCGCGCGCGATGACGGGGGGCGTCTCGTCGTAGATCTTCCACATATACCGCCCGCCGTCCACGCGGTAGGGCGCGGCCGAGAAGTTGCCCTCGAAGTAGTCGCATTCGGGCACGTAGCATTCGAGGCCGTCCTCGGTGCCGCAGAGGAGGTTGAATTCGTCTGCAGCGAGCGCGAACATCCGCCGTCGCGCCAGCACGCTCGTCCGGCGCGTGAGCGGGTGCTTCGGGTTGTGGCAGTCGCCCACGCCGGTGCCCGTCACGTCAAAGAACCGCGCGCCGTACTGGGGCGCCTCGGCAAGGCGCTTCGCGATGCGCGCGCGCATGTAGGCGGGGGCGCGGGCCTCGCAGAGGCGGGCGCAGCCGACGACCGGCTTCGCGGGATCGTCCTTGAGGGCGACCTTCCAACCGCGCTGCGGCGTGCCGTCGGCGGCGCGCACGATGTCGTCGCGGTCCCAGGCGTCGACGGGCCAGTGGGGCCGCACGCAGTCGATCCGGTCGAGCAGCGCCGGCTCCATGAGATCCGTGTAGATGTCGTATTCCGTCTGCAGGACGCCGGGGACCTGCGCGATCGCCCGCACCTCCTCCGGCGTGATCCACGCTCCGAGGTCGCGCCGCGTGATGCCGCTGAAGACGAAGTTCGCGAATCCCAGCTCCCGGAGGCGGCGCGCCACGGCGGGCTTGTCCCCCGCGATCTCCCAGTACCAGACGATCGGCGCCCCGGCGAGGAGGTCGTAGGCCGGCGCGAGCTTCGGATGGCGCGCGCGCTTCTCGGCGAACGGGACGAGCAGCCCCCGCCGCTTCATCTCCTCCCGGCAGCGCCGGGCCATCTCCATCGGACCGCCCTGCGCAAAGAACGCATAGCGGATCGTGCGCGCGTAGGCGAACGCCCCGTCCTCACCCTGCCAGACGATGCCCGCCTGGCGGAGGCCGTTCGCGCGCACGGGGAACGCGACCTTCGCGTTCGCGGGCGTTTCGACGAGGGCGAGAACCCCGCCGACGGCGACAAGTTCGCCGTCCGGGGTCGCCGTCTCGGCGTACTGCCCCCACGCGCTGATCTTCATCTCCCGCGACCAGAGCGACATGCTGTCGAACGCCGTCGTGCCGAGATCCGCCTGTTCGACCGGGAAGGCGTATCCGCAGCCGTTCGGCAGCAGGACGCGCGCGCCGCGCCGCGCCGCGAAGGGGAAGGGGTAGGCCAGCGGACGGACGAGGCGCCGTCCGGCGGGGGCCTCCAGCGTCACGGCGACCTCCGCCCCTTCCAGCAGCAGGCGCCCCTGCAGGGCATCGACGGCCCCCGGCGCACGGAACGCAAACGAGAGGGCGGTTTCGGATGTCCGCACGGCGGTCACGTCCGCGACCTTCGCCCCCTCCTGCGGCAGCTGCCGCCAGAGGCGTCCGTTCCGCACATCCGTCACCGTGAACGCCGCCGTCCGCCGGTCGAAGGCCACACGCAGGGAGGCGTTGGAGAGGACGAGGTCGGTTGCCGCCGCCGGTTCGCCGCCGTACGCCGCGAGGAAAAATAAAACGCCCACCGTCCATGCGGTGAGCCGGTGAAGCGTCTTCTTCATGGTTCTTTTCCGAGGCCGAGTTTCCGCCAGGCAAGATCCGTCGCGACACGCCCCTTGGGCGTCCGGTCGAGGTACCCTTCCATGATCAGGAACGGCTCGTAGGCCTCCTCGATCGTGTCCGGCTCCTCGCCCACGCTCACGGCGATGGTGGAGAGGCCGACGGGACCGCCCCCGAACTTCACGCAGATGGTTTCGAGGATCCTGACGTCCATTTCGTCGAGCCCCTGCGGGTCGATCTCCAGGAGGGACAGGGATTCCACGGCAACCTGCTTCGTGATGTGGTTGCCCGCCCGCACCTGCGCGTAGTCCCGCACGCGGCGGAGCAGATTGTTGGCGATGCGCGGCGTCCCGCGCGAACGGGCCGCGATCTCCAGCGCCCCGTCGGGATCGATGCCGACGTTCAGCTTTTCCGCCGAGCGCGTCACGATGGCCGCAAGCTCCGCCGGCTCGTAGTAGCTGAGGCGGTTGACGAGGCCGAAGCGGGCGCGGAGCGGCGCGGCGATGAGGCCGATGCGCGTCGTCGCGCCCACGAGGGTGAAGCGCGGCAGTTCCAGACGCACGCTGCGGGCGTTCGGCCCCTGGTCGATGAGGATGTCGATCGCGAAGTCCTCCATCGCGGAGTAGAGATATTCCTCCACCGTCTTCGCCATGCGGTGGATCTCGTCGATGAAGACGATGTCGCCCGCCTCCAGGGAGGTCAGGAGTCCGGCGAGGTCCGCCGGCTTCGTGAGGACGGGCCCGCTCGTCGTCTTCACGTGGACGCCCATCGCGTCGCCGAGGATGTACGAGAGCGTCGTCTTGCCGAGACCGGGCGGACCCGAGAACAGCACGTGGTCCAGCGTCTCCCCCCGGTCCTTCGCGGCCTCGACCGCAAGCTCCAGCCGGTCGCGGATCTTCCGCTGGCCGACGAAATCGGCGAACTGCTCCGGACGCAGCCTGTTGTCGAAAGCCGCGTTCCGCCTGTTCAGTTCCTCGCTCGGGCGTTCGTTCTTCATCCTAAACAAAGAGAAGGGGCAAGCCGCGGGCCTGTCCCTTCTCTTCCTGAACGGATGGTCCGTTTCCTTACTTGGCCGGCGCCGAACCGTCGTCGCCGTAACCCTTGCTCTTGAGGTATTCGATGACCTTGCCCACGTGCGTGAGCTTCTCGGCATCCTCCTCGGGAATCGCCGCGCCAAATTCTTCCTCAAAAGCCATGATGAGCTCGACGGAGTCGAGCGAGTCCGCGCCCAGATCGTCGATGAACGACGCCTCCAGATTGACCTGCTCCGCATTGACGCCGAGCTGGTCAACGATAATCTCTTTCACGCGATCTTCAAGCTTACCTGCCATTTGTTTTCTCCTTATGGTTGGAACAACAGTTAGTGTACTAAAACTGAGTGATTCATGCAAGGGGGCAAATGCCCGCTCGCCCGAATTTTCCCATATCTGCAAAAGAACTGCGAAATCAGCCAATCATGCCGCCGTTGACGGAAATGATCTGCCCGGTGATGTAGGCGGCGTCGGGACTGGCGAGGAACGCGACGCACTTGGCGATGTCCTCGGCCGTGCCGAAGCGCTTCAGCGGAATCGTGTCCATGTACGCCTTCTTCACGTCGTCCGGCAGCACGTCCGTCATCTTGGACTGGATGAAGCCGGGCGCGACGGCGTTGCAGCGCACGTTGCGGGAGCCGAGTTCCTTGGCCGTCGTCTTCGTGAGGGCAATCACGCCGCCCTTCGAGGCCGTGTAGTTCGCCTGGCCGGCGTTGCCCATGATGCCGACGACGGAGGCGAGGTTGATGATCACGCCGCCGAGCTGCGTGCCGTCGGCGTCCTTGTTCTTCATCATCGGGCGCGCGACGGCGCGCGTGAAGAGGAACGTGCCCTTCAGGTTGACGTTCAGCACGGCGTCCCAGTCCGCATCGCTCATGCGCATGAGAAGGCCGTCCTTCGTGATGCCCGCGTTGTTCACGAGGATGTCCACGGTGCCGAACGCCTCGATGACGCGCTTCACGCACGCATCGACCTCGGCGCTCTCCGCCACGTTGCAGCCGAGCGCGAGGGCTGTCGAACCGGCCGCCTCGACGAGATCGACGGTCTCCCGGCACCAATCCGCCTGGAGATCCACCACCGCGACCTTGGCGCCCGCCTCGGCGAGCGTCTTCGCGATCTGCTGGCCAATGCCACGCCCCGCACCGGTGACGATGGCGACCTTACCGTCCAAGTTACCCATTTTCAACTCCTATTCCTTAAATGACCTTACAGTGCGGACACGGTTGCGTCCAGCGTCGCCAGATCGGAGACGTTGAGCGTCGTGAGCGCGGCGTCGATCTTCTTGATGAGGCCCGACAGCACCTTGCCTGGACCGAACTCGATGAACCGCGTGCAGCCCAGCGCCTTCGCCGCCGCGATGTCGTCCGCCCACCGCGTCGTCTCGGTGACCTGGCGGAGCATCACGTCCTTGATCTCGGCGGGATCGGAGGAATGGACCCTTCCCGTCACGTTCGAGATCACGGGGATCTTCGGTGCGTGGAACGTGATGCCGTCGAGGACGGGCGCGAGCTTCTCGCGCGCCGGCTGCATGAACTTCGAGTGGAACGCCCCCGCCGTCGCGAGCGGAATCGCGCGCTTGATGCCAAGCTCTTTCGCCGTCGCGGCAGCCGCCGCGATCTGCGCCTTGTCGCCGGAGAGGACGACCTGCGCCGCCGAGTTGATGTTCGCGGGCGTGCAGCCCGTCTTCGCGCACAGCTCGTCCAGCTGCGCGGGCGAGGCGCCCACGATGGCGATCATGCCGCTCGGCGTGGCCTCGCACGCCTCCTGCATGAAGCGGCCGCGCGCCTCCAGCACCGTCAACGTCGCGTCGAAGTCGAGGACGCCCGCCGCGCAGAGCGCGCCCCATTCGCCGAGCGAGAGGCCGGCCGCCGCCGCGAACGGCGTCGCGCGCCTCTTCTGGAGCGCGAGGTAGGCGGCGTAGCTCGTCACGAAGATGGCGGGCTGGCAGACGTTGGATTTCGTCAGCGCCTCGGCCGGTCCCTCGAAACAGACCGTCTTCAGGTCGAAGCCGAGGACGGCGTTCGCCTTGTCGAACAGTTCCATCGCCGTGGCGTCCGCCTCGGCGAAATCCCTGCCCATTCCGGGCACCTGGGCCCCTTGGCCCGCAAAAACGCAGCAATCAGACATGATGCAGTATCTCCTGAACTTGTCTGGATATGATAGCAAAAAGAGGGCGGCTTGTGACCCCCTAAAATGCCTTTATTAGGTTTGAGGTTCTAGGTTTTAGGTTTTAGGGTTTGAGGTTCTAGGTTTTAGGTTTCAGCGACACGACACAATGAATTGCGTCCCTCCCGTCTAGATGACAACCTCGTCGTCCCATTCGCCCTCCACGACGCCTCCCGCCAGATAGCGGGGAGGATTCCTTCCAGCCCGAGCCCGTCAGAATCAACGCCTTCATGCCACGCTTCTCTTCGCCACCCGTCGGCCGACCCGACCGAGGAAGCGGAGATGGAGCAGGAACGGGGGAATCGTCGCGAAGAAGGCAAGAACGTCCGAAATCGGCAGCGAGACCCAGATCGCGAACGTATGGTCCGAGAAGAAGCAGGGCAGGATCCACACGCAGGGCAGCAGACAGAGGAACTGGCGCAGCATCGAGAGGAAGGTCGCCGTCCAGGGGTGCCCGATGGACTGGAAGTAGGTGGTCGCCACCACGTTGAGCCCGATGCACCAGAGCATGCAGTTCGCGAGCCGCAGGTCGCCCGCCGCGAGGGCGAGGAAGGCCCGGTCGGCGCCGTCCGTGAAGATCCGCACGATCGGCTCCGGCACGAGCACCTGCGCGAGCGCGGCGAACGTGCAGCAGGCGGTCGTCACGGCGAGGCCGAGCAGCAGCACGCGCCGCACGCGCGCGTAGCTGCGGGCGCCCCAGCAGTAGCCGATGATCGGAGCGAGTCCCTGCTGGACGCCAAGGATGGGCATGAAGAAAAGCATCATCACCATCTGGAAGACGCCGAGCGAGGCGATCTGCGTCGTGGCGGATGCCCTGTCAACCGCCCACTTCGCGAACGCGATCTGCATCGAAACGTTGATCAGGCTCCCCATCAGCTGCTGCAGGGCCGGCGAAAGCCCGATGCCCGCCGCCCGCCCCGCATAGGCCCGGTAGAAGCCGATCCGGCGCAGCCTCAGCCGCACCGCGCTGTGCCCCGGACGGTAGTAGGCGAACGCCCACAGGCAGGAGACGAGCATGGCGATCACCGTCGCCCAGGCCGCCCCCGCCACGCCCATTCCGCACCCGAAGATGAAAATCGGGTCCAGCACCAGGTTCACGCCAAAGCCCACCACCATGCACATCATGGACGGCACCACGGCCCCCTCGCTGCGCATCGTGGCGGAAAGGCCGTAGGCGAGATGGGAGAAGACGTGCGAAAAGAGGACGATGCGCAGGTAGACCTTCGCCTGTTCGAGCGCGCCGGGCGTCACGCCGTCCCCGCCCGTCGCACGCAGGATCGGGTCGAGGAAGAGGAAGACGAGCGGCGGCAGCACGCAGAAGAACGCGAGCTTGAACGCCACGAGTTCCCCGAGGATCTTCTCGCACGCGGTGCGGTCCCCTTCCCCGAGCTTGATCGAGAGGAGCGCCGCGTGCCCCGCGCCGACGAACACGCCGAACGCGCCAAACAACATCATGATCGGGAACGCGAGCGTGATGCCCGCCATCGCGTCCTGGCCGCACCCATGCCCGACGTACACGCGGTCGATGATCGCGTAGAGCGCGTTCAACGACATCGAGACGAGCGCGGGCCACGAAAAACGCACAAGGAGACGCCCAAGGGGCGCCTCCGCAAGGTCCTTCAGTCGTTCCTGTGCCCGCATCGCGCTAGAAGGTGACGGCCACGTCGTCACCGAGCGCCTTCCGGATGCGCTTCATCTCGTCGGCGGGGATCGGACACCCCGCGAGCGACAGCGCCTCCAGCTTCCGCCAGCCGGACAAATCATCCGGGAGTTTCGCGATGCGGCACCCCGTCAGCGACACGCTCCGCAGCGCGGGCAGCGCCGTCAGCCACGCGGGCACCTCGGTGATTGCGTTGTGGTCGAGGATGACGTCCTCGACCAGCGGACACTCCTTCAGGAACGCGGGCACCGCCGTCAGCCTGTTGCGCACCGCGTAGAAGCGGCGAAGCTCCTTCAGCCTCCCCAACGCCGCCGGAAGGTCCGCGAGCTGGTTCTCGTTGAGCCGCAGGTAGCGCAGACGCGCGGCGTCGCCCAGCGCCTCCGGCACCGCCGTCAGCCTGTTGCCGTCCAGGTTCAGGTACGTGAGCGCGGGCAGCTTCGCGAGCGCGGCGGGGCATTCCGCCAACTGGTTGCGAGCGAACCAGAACCGTTCCAGCGACGGAAGCGCGAAGACCTCCTCCGGCACCGCCGCCAGCGCGCGCTCCGAGAGGTCCAGCTCGCGCAAACGGGGGAGGTCCGCCAGGGCCCCCTTCGCCAGCGGCTCCGCGCCGCCGCGCAGATAGAGGCGCACGACTTCGGCGCGGTTCGTGGCGGCAAGCGCCGCAAGGGAGGTGACGGGCGTCGCATCCTGCGGACGCCCGTGGTTGTCGAAGCATCCGGTCAGCGCGGCGCACGCGACCGTGGCAAGAATCAGAAGGGTCTGTCTCATGGCGGAATAGTATAGCATACGTCTGGGGCTTGGTGGTTGGGGAGTGGGAATTAGGCTTTTTGTCCCGCTCACGTTTCATCAGGGGCGAGTTCGGCCATGACGGCGTCGCAGACCTCGAAGCCGCGCGCCGTGGGGACGAAGCGGCGGGGGGTAGGAACAGACAGGATGCCGGGCGCGACGAGCGCCATCAGGCGCGTGTGCCAGGCGGGGAGGTACGGCGCGAGGAGCGGGTGGCGACGCGCAACGTCGGCGAGGTCGAGTCCGGCGGCGGTGCGCAGCCCCAGGACGGCACGCTCGAAGGCGTCCTCCCGTTCCGTGACCGCCGTCGTTTCATAGCCCGTGGCGGTGCCGACTGTTCGCGTGAGGCCGAGGCGGCCATGCGCGCCCTCGCCGAGTCCGACGTAGTCCTCGCCACGCCAGACGGCGGAATTGTGACGGCAGGCGAAGCCGGGCTTCGCGTAGTTCGAGACTTCATAACGGACGAGCCCGGCGGCGGCGAAGACCTCGTGGGCGGCGGCAATCTGCCCGAGCGCGGCTTCGTCGTCCGGCAGTGTAAGCCGTCCCGCGCGAACCGCGCGGTCGAGCCGTGTCTTCGGCTCGCGGATGAGCGTGTAGCAGCTCATGTGGACGGGTTCAAGCGCACGGGCGCGCGCGAGCGTCGTACGCCAGGAGGTCTCCGCCGTCCCCGGCCAACCGGCGATGAGGTCGAGGCCGGCATTCGGGAAGACGGCCTGGACACGGCGGAAGGCCGCCTCGGCCTCACATGCCGTATGCCCGCGCCCCATCGCCGCGAGCGCCGCGTCGTCGAAACTCTGCACGCCGAGGGAAATGCGGTTCACGCCACCGTGGCGCAACGTGTCCAAAAGGGCAGCCGCCACATCTGCCGGGTGGAGTTCCACGGTGAACTCGGCACCCGGCGCAAGGCGCGGCTTCAGCGCGGCGAGAAGCGGTGCGAGATCGCAGAGGGCGGGCGTACCACCCCCGAAGTAGACGGTTTCGAACGGCCCTTCCGGGAGTTCGCGGAGAACGCGCGCGACATGCGCGGCCCGTGCCGCCGCCGTCGAACCGGCGCGGGAGAGGAGCGCGCAGTAGGCACACTTGGCCCTGCAGAACGGGAAATGGACGTAGAGGTTTATCGCCATTTCAGACAGGAGGCAGGCTCAGCCCCGGAGAAGCGCACGGAGGGATTCAGAGAGCCACGCGGCGCCGGAGCCGACGGCGAGGTAGGCGCCGGCCGCACGCGAGAGAAGCGAACGGGCGAAGGCCGTCCAGGGGATTCCCGCCGTGCAGACAATCCACACGGCGACGCCGACGACGTTGAAGATCCAGATGAGCACGTAGGAGAAGAGCCGCCCGTATTCCTCGATGTCCGGCTGATGCTGCAGGAGCGAGCGGATCGTGAAGCAGCAGTGGAAGCACCAGGTGAACCCCACCGCGAAGAGCCAGGCTCCCGGCATCGGGAGCGGGGAGACGAAGCACCGCACGGCGAGGGCGATGAGCGCGACGACCACGGTGTAGAACGGGAAGAAGTACGGCGCGAGGGTGATCCACACGTTCGACTTCGAAAGCGTCACGGATCCGCCGGATGTCCCGACGCGCAGCTTGGAGACGCGCGCGCCGAAGAGGAGTCCCCACAGGGCGTGCGTGAGTTCGTGTCCGAGGACGTAGGCCCGGACGGGCAGCGGCAGGAACTTCCAGACGGCCAGCTGGGCGACAAGTCCCGCGATCACGGCCACCACGCCAAGCGGCACAACGGCCCCTCCCTCCGTCGGAATCTCACCCATCACATCGACGAGCGACCGCGTCACGCCCCATGCGAGCGGCAACGCCGCCCCCGCCAGCAGAAATCTCAACGCCCCCGCCACCGCACCGCTCAATCGTCGAAGATGAACACGAGTTCACCCGGGAAGACACGCCGGTTCCGGCGCGCCAGCGCCTCGACGAACTCGCGGTCGGTGTTGAACCGCCGCTGTTTCGCACGGATTTCCGCGATTTCCCGGTTCTTCTCGTCGCTGCGGCGGAGGATGCGCTCCCGTTCGGACGCCAGGCCGCTCGCCTGTCGGTACTTCGGGTAGGAGACCATCACGCCCGTCACGACGATGCTAATGAAACCAAGGAAGAAGAAGACCTGGAGGATTCTATGGAGAAACTTGTTCATGTGCCGCTGGGCGCATATTCTAAGATTATTCAGGCGCGGAAGTCAAGCCGAATCGGCACTGTCGCCCGATTCGGGGTGCGATTGTAAACTGTCGACGGACACGTTCGCCGGGCAGCCCTGGTGCGTCATGGCCGGCTTCGTTCTGGTCTTGATTCCGACAGCGGCCGTCTTCCTTCTCTTTCAGAAGGTCATCCTCCGCAGCATCGTCCTCCCCTCGATGAAATGAGGCGAGGGTCCGGCGTTCAGTCGCGGATCTCGGTCACCTTGTGGCCATTCTTGTCCGCATAGACGTGGATTCTGCCCCACGGCGTCGGTACGTCGCCCTCGATCCAGTCGAGTCCGCCGAGGTTCGGCTTCACGTCGTAGGTCTTGAAGCCCGGCGAGGTCGGCGTGACGCCGAGGTAGTACCTGCCGAGGAGATAGACGGGGCTCGCGCCCCACGCGTGGCAGAGTGACTTGCCGAAGCGGCGCCCGTACATCGCGTAGTGCTGCTCACCCGACTCGGTCGGGTTGTAGAGCTCCCAGAAGCTCGTCGCGCCAAGCTTGAGCATGCCGCCCCAGTAGACCTTGATCTCCTTCGTGACGTCTGCCTGTCGGCCCAGCGCGCAGAGCGACTCGAGTTCGTAGAAACGCATGTACGGCGTCTGGATCTTGAGGACGTCATCGTTGAAGATGACGTTCTTCACGACACTCTCCTGCTGAGCCTTGTCGAAGTAGCCGTAGAAGAGGCCGAACATGTTCGGATAGCGCGTGATCATCGGATCCGTCCGGCCGTCAGCGTAGATCATGTGCATGAGTCCGCCCTTCTCGGCGTTCCAGTACCGCGGCACGATCTCCGCGCGCAGCTTCTTCGCCCGCGCCAGGTAAGCCGCGGCATCCTCCCTCGCGCCGACTTCCGTCGCCACCGAGGCCGTCGCCTCGAGCGCCCGCACGAGGAGCATCTGCTCGAAGCTCGTCACCCCACCCTCGTTCGGCAGCGGCTTCGGCGCCCAGTCGATGAACATCCAGTCGCCGGGACGGTTGGCGGGCCGTCCCTCGGCATCCAGGCGTCCGATCGCGAACTCCATGAGCGACTTCATCCGAGGATAGACCTGGCGGGCGATGTTCGCGTCCCCCGAATAGAGGCGGTATTTCTCGACCGCATCGAACCAGTAGAACGTGTAGTCCATGATGCGGTTGAGATGCACCTTCACCGGATCCTTCCCGCGTAGCGTCCAGAGCGTATCGCGGCAGCCGTCGTAATCGCCGAAGACATAGTAGTTCATGAGGAAGCTCTGCACCGCGTCGCCGCTCCACACCCAGTGGTCGCGCTTGACGCCTTCGATGAAGACCTCGCGGCAGGTGAGCTCGAGCGTGTGCACGGAGACGTCCCAGATGCGGTTGATCTCCGGATCGCTGCAGCGGAAGCTTCCGCGCACCGGAACGTCCTTCCACTCGTAGTCCATCGCCATCGAACCGACCGTCACGTCGCCCGAGACGCGCCGGAGACTCACATAGCGGAAGCCGTGCGCGATCTCGCGGCGGAATTCAGCCGTCTCGGAAAGGTCCAGCATCTCCCAGCCGTCCAGCGCGCCCGCCTTCGTGTTCGCTAGATCGAAGGCCTTCAGTTCCGCTTCGCTCTCGGCGTAGATGACCTTGACCTTGCCCGCGCCCTTCACGTCGCGCAGCTTCAGGTAGCCGTAGGTCTCCTCGCCGAAATCCGCCGCCAGCGTGAAGCCGTCCGCCGGACCCTCCAGCGGAATCGTCGCCACCGGCAGCTTCTCCTTCACCGGCAGCTTCGCGAGTCCGGGCGGCGTCGTCGGATCGGTGAATCGCGCGGAGGAATCGACCGGCACGTCCTCCGTCTTGTCCCATGTCGTCGTCCATCCGGCATTCCACGTCCCGTCGGACACGAGCGTCTTGCCCTTCACCCAGACGGACGGCGGACGCGCCGTGTTCTGGATCTTAATCTCGATGCCGCGCGAACCCTTGGGCAGCACGAACTTCCCGTCGATCGCCGAACTTTCGACGTAGCCGTATCTGTCTGTCCAGTAGCAGACCGCCGCGTGACCGTCGCAACGGACCTCAAGCTCCTCGTCCTCGCGGATGTCGAGGTTGTCCTTTCTGAAAAGAACGCGCGTATGCGGTTCGTACATTGGCCAGAACGGCGTCAGGCGCGAACCCCACTGCAGACGCTGGCTCTGCAGCTCGTTGCCCCACCAGATGCCGTAATCGCCCGGATAGGAAATCCACCGGGCCTCGCCCGCCGCCCAAACCGGCAGGACGGATCCCGCCAGCGCCATTGCCAAAAGCTTGTTCTTGAGTTTCATCCGTTCATCCTATCAAATCGTCAGCAGAATTGCCAGCACGCTTTCACCAGAAGCGAAGCAGCGAAGCAGCCGCCAGGACGACCGCCGTCATTCCAATCGCATGTTTCACATTGTCGCAGACGCGGAAGCGGAACCCCTGTGCGAAAAGCCACTTCCGGACGACGATCTCAGGCAGCGTGTCCCGCGACCGGATCGCGGACATGATCTTCGAGCGTTTCTCTGGCGTAAACTTGTTCATCACGACACTCCTTCAGCCCAACGGAAAGGACTCCTGCTCGTACCAGCATCCGCGGTCCAGCAGCATCTTGAGGCAGTCCCCGTACGGACATGCCGGATTGCGCTCCAGGAATCGCGCGAGGCGCTGCCGCTGCGCGTCCGTCAGAGGGATCCCCGGAACGCAGCCTGGCACCGCGATGACCTCCTCCGCAACAATGCGCGAGCCCGGCATATTGTCCTGCACCAGTGCGGCAATGTTCAATCCGTCAAGATCCGCATCGCCCCAATGGGCAGCGACAAGCCCTTGCCCAGAAAGGCACCGCATCAACTCTAGCACCGCGCAATTGGGATAGCCTTCCGTGTAGAGGACCGGTCGCCCCACCGCAACAAACCGGATAAGAGGCGCGGCGTTCTCGCTTGTCGCGATCTTCTTCTCGTCCCCACGCCAGTCGATGCGCACGATCCGCAGCACCGTCTCCGCCGGCAGCTGACAGACGAGTCCCTTCCGGTAGAGCTGCAGCGGGAAGTCGAAGTACGTGCCGTCGTCGAGCCAGAACCCGAACGGTGCGAAAACCGTCACCGCACTCGTATACGGATTCGCCTCAATGCCCAACGACGCAAGGATTTCCTTTTCATCATCGGATGCCGTCCGCGCGAATGCCGCCACAATCAGGACGAGCTGTCTCCTCAGCGGACCCGACCTCAGGATCTTGCTGTCGTTAAACCAGTCGGCTCCCAGCTGCGACAGCGTCATCAACCGACCGGGCTGGCAGCGCGTCATCCGCAGCACGGATGCGAACAGCGTCTTCCAATTCGGACGGTTCCCCGAATCGGACAGATGGCGCACGACTTCCGAAGACTCGCCCAGGGCCTCCAGCGCAAATCCGGCCGCCGGGTACTGCCACGTAAGCCGAAGCAAGAAGGTCTCGACCGCTTCCGCCTTTGCCTGAACCGCTTCGCCCACGCCCAGCGCCGCGGCGACTTCCTGCCAGACGGACGGTTCGCGCAGCGTCGGCAGCAACGTCCCGAAGACCTTCCCGTCCCCTGTACGTCCCGTCCGTGTCTTCAACAGCGCCTCCAGCCGCCGTTGCGCCTCGAAGTCGATCGCCGGTCCCGTAAACGACTCCGGCAGCCGTCTCCCCTTCACCGTCGCCCGAGCCCACCGCAGGAAAAGCGGACGAAGCGCCGGCGCTTCCGACAGAAGTTCGGTCACTGACTCAACGCCGACTTTCACCGCGTCTCCTCCATCACCGTCATGCCCACGGCGGGGCCTTCGTCTCCAAAGAGGCCGCCTTGGCTGGGGGTGTTGTTCCAGTGGATCGGACTCAGGTGGACGTCGAGGTTCTCGTCCTTGACCACGATCAGGGAGACCGAATGCTTGATCTCGCGCTTCACACCGTCCTGATCGGGCGAGGAGACGAAGAGCTGGAGCCCGAGATCATCCGCGAACGCGAGAAGCTGATCGCGCCGCGCCGCGTCGATGCCGTAGAAGGCCTCGTCGAAGAGAAGCGGTGCGGCCTTCGGCGGATCGGACGATTCGCTCCCGTGATAGAGGAACTCCGCCACCGTCAGGATGAGGAGATAGTTCGGCACCGCCTGCTCGCCGCCCGAGCCCATGCTCTTCAGCTTGCGGTCGATCACCTTGCCCTCTTCATTCTCCACCAGCACCTTCAGCTGGAAGCGGAACCACTTGCGGTAGTCGAAGAGCGGCGGCACCGTATCGAGGTCCGCGTTCATGATCTCCTCGCGATGCGCCTCGAGATACGTCCTGAGCTCGTCCTTCCCTTCCGCCACGTCGAGGAGATGTCCCTTGCGGACGAGGTCCACGAAGCCTTCGTATTCGGGCAGCGGCGCGACCGTGAATTCGTAGCGGTTGGACCCGAAGCGGCGTCCCGCCAGCTTGCGCTGGATCCGCTTGACGAGTCCGTCGATCTGCAGATAGTTGACATACAGCCGCTGCATGACCTCGCCCATGAAAATGCGCTCGAAGACCTCGCGGCTCCGACGGTCGATGACCTCGCGCAATTCGTCCAGGCGACGCGACTCATCCGCCATGACCTCACGCAAGACGCTCCCGCGCCGGTCTGCGATGATATTGTTCGCCACATCGAACGAGAACGAATACGCCTCGCCCTTCGCATCGCGGATCTTGTTCGCAATCGTCGCCTCGGCGACACGGGCATCGGCGTAAAGCCGCTCGCGGCGCATCGCGAAGTCCGCGTTCGGCGCGAGGAGGTCCGCGTCGGTCCGACGGACAAGGTCCGCCACCGTCTCCCCTTCCGGCACCTTGTCCGCCAGTGACGCCGCCACCCGCGCGGCCTCTTCCGCCGCACGCGACGCTTCGACAGCGCGCACGGTCTGCTGATCGGCCAACGCCTGGAGACGTCCCTTCACCGCGCCGAAGGCTTCGAGGATGCGACGCTCGTCATCTTCGCCTGCCGCGACCTTGCGTTCCAAGGAGGCGACTTTCTTTTCGAGCGATTCGTCAATGCCGGCCTCTCGCATCTGCAGGCGAAGGTCGTCCAGCTCGTCTCGAACCAGCTTTTCGTCCGCCTGCTGTTCACCAAGCCGCGACTCCGCGAGATGCGCGCTCTCCTCCGCCCGCGCCACACGCGAGGACGCGGCGCGGCAGTCTTCGCCCAATCGCCAATCGGCCGTGCGGACCGCTTCAAGCTTTTCCTCGAGTTCACGGGCCAACGCGAGCGCGCGGTTCGCCTCGCCCTCCGCCTTCTGCGCCGCTTTCAGCGTCCGCTCCGCTTCCGCTACGCGCGCCTCTGCCGCACGCACCAGCCGTGACTGCTCCGCCTCGCGCGCCTTGCGTCCGATGAGCCGCGGCTTCACGTCCGAGAACAGCCCCTCGCGGCAGCGATAGCTCCAGGTCTTGAGGGACAGGAAGTCCGCGTCGTGCGGTCCCGTCTTCGCCACCAGCTGCGCCGCGACAAGGCGGATCGCCTCCGGATCGGACTCCTCATACGACAGGTAGGCGCCGAGCCAAGGCGTGAGGACGGACGGATCGGCCGCGCCGTTCTGTCCGCGTTCGGACACAGCCGCCGCGGTCCCCTCCTGCCAGACCGCACGGCGCACGACATCGGCCTGGTCCGCATCCACCAGCCACGTCGCGAGGAAATCATCGCCCAGGAGCCGTTCGAGCAAAGCGAGGTGACGCGCGTCACAGCCGGGCGCGGGTTCGAGAAGCTCATAGACGGGACGGGCGGAGATCATCGCGGCGCGAAGCTCTTCGCGCACGGTCGCAAAGCCCGCAACCTGCGGCAGGCTTTCGCCTTGCGTCGTCAGCCGCTTCAACTCGACGGACGCCGCATCGGCAGCCTCCTGTGCCGCACCACTGGTCCGTTCCGCCTCATAGGCGGCACGCGTCCGCTCCTCGCGGCTGGCGACAACAACGCGCCGCGCCTCGTTAAAGGCCGGTTCGGTCGAAACGTCAAGGACGCCGTTCGCAACAGCAAAGAGCGCGTCGGTCAGTGTCCCGAAGGAAAGTCCGGACGTCTTGGCCTGCTTCTGGAAAAAGTCACCGGACGCCTTGGCCTGCGCGGCGCGGTCCTTCTGGACGCGGGAGAGTCCCTTCTGTTCGGCGACAAGTGCCATCCGCTGCGTTTCGGCAACCGTGCGGGCTTCGGCCGTGCGGCGTGCCGCATGCTCGAGACGAAGACGCGCCTCTTTCTCGCGTCTGACGAGGCCGGACGAATCCTTCGCCCGCAGTTCCGCAAGGCGTCCGCGCAAGCGCTCCGTCTCGGCATGCGCTTCGACGGCCTGCTTTGCGAGCGCAGCCTTTTCCTGCTCGCCGGCATCATGCGCCGCCGTCAGCTGCGCCACCTGGGCTTCCGCCCGCGTGCGCATCGCTTCCGCCTCGGACCAAGCAACGAGCGCGAGGCCGAGGCGATGGTCCGCAAGCCGGTCGCTCTCGCGCTGGAGGTCCGTCAGGTACTTCGCGCGCTCGTCGATCTGTTCGAGCTTGCCCTTGCTTTCCTCGAGTTCGCGAAGTCCCTTGAGGAGCGGCTCGAACGTGTCGCGCGAGGGATCCTCAAGGAGCTGACGGAAGAGTTCGTCATAGTTTGCCGCACGCGCGGCGATCTCGCGGTAGGCCTTGCCCGTGCGCAGGAGCTTGCACACGTCGGCGTATTTCTCCTCGCCGCCGAAAAGGCGTTCCCCGACAGTCTTCGCATAGTCGTTGATGTGCGCATAGGCGCGGCCGCCGGTGAGATCGTTCATCCCTTTCTTGAATTCGCTCGGCGTCGCGGCGCGTTCGCGTCCGTTCTCCGTGACCGTCAGCGGAAGGTCAGCGATCGAGACGGAGGCGAGTCCGCCCCAGCGCTCGATGGCGACGTCCATGCCTTCGGCGGCAAGGCCGACGGCGAGGGAAAGCGTGCGGCCCGAATCGGACGTGAGTTCCAGCGCGGCATACGTGATGCCGGTCTCGCGATAGGGACGCCCCGTTACCGCATTGTAGCGGAGGACGACGCCCTGATAGCTGCGGCCGCCCGAATCCTTCGCCCCGGCGACACGTGCGGCCGAATTGAACTCCATATCCCGTCCGGCGGTGAGGACGAGATGGATTGCATCAAGGAGCGTCGTCTTTCCCGATCCGTTGTCGCCCAGGAGGAAGAGGTGTCCGCCCTCGGGAAGCTCCACGGTCGTCGTCCCGAGGTTATGGAACTCGACCAGCCGAACGGCGGTCACGCGGTAGTTCTCGGACGGTTTCATGCCGGGTTCTCCTCGAACGTGACGGACTCGACGAGCTGGTTGGCCTGGTAGTGCCACATGGCGGGCAGGGCTTCGTAGATCGTTTCGGATTCGCCGACCGATTCGTCGGCAGAGGGACGCACCTTACGCAGGAAGCGGTAGCGCTCGAGGGACGGCATGATCTCGCGCAGAATCTGGCGGACCTTCTCGTCCGTATAGGCGTCGGTCTTGTCCGGGAAGAGCTGACGGAACCGCAAAGCCGAATATTCAAGCCAGTCGCCGAAAAGGAACTTGAGGTTTTCGCGATCCTCAGTCGTCACACCCTGCTCACGCGCCTCGCGTTCGAAGAATTCAAGGAGCAAGAGGAAACCGATGCAGGCGTCGCGGCGCGTGAAGCCGAAGAGATCGCGGTTCGCCTGGGTGATCGCCTCGTTGTACCATTTCGGCTTGTAGAGGCGAATGCATTTCGCGTCCATCACCAGCGTCCAACCGAACATCTTCTCGAAGAACGCGGCAAACGCCTGACGGTACCGCATCACAGTCAGGAACGCACGCTCGTCATCCGTCTTGTAGAAATACGGCGACTCCAAGAGAATATTAAGCGTCGCCCGCACCAGCTGTGACGTCGCATCCCCCTTTTCAATCAAAGCTTCGAGTTTCATTTGGGATCCTTCTCTTGATACACACGGAGGGTCAGATCTTCGAAGGCGAGGGCGCCTTCGGGGGTGGCGACTTCGACGGGGGCGGATTCGGGGCGGCCTTCGACGCCGAGATAGCGACGGGCCTTGGCACCATTTCCGAGACGGACGCTTTCGATGAGCTGGACGAGTCCGCGGCAGTCGTCGAAGGACGCGTACTGTCCGGCGCTCAGGCGGACGGATTCGTTCGCGGACGGCGAGATGCCGCGTGCCTTCATCCACTCCTTGAGCCGGTCGCCGCGTGCCTGGTCAATCGAGAGGACGTCCGCCTTCTCGCCGACCTTCCGCGGCGTGATCCAGGTGACGATGCGCTCGCGCTTCTTGCGCTCGACGAGTTTCGGAAGCGGATGCTTTACCTTCTCGCCGTCGGGACTGATCTGCGCGTCGCCGCGGAGCGAGGCCGTCTCGAGAAGCCGTCTCATCCAGTTCGACGGCACCTCGTCTTCCGCCAGAAGCGCAAATTCCTTGAGTCGCGCCCCCAGGTCCTCGAGCCGATGATTGCGCCGTTCGAGTTCGCGCAGACGCGCATTCAGCTTGCCCCAGACGCGACGCGCCGAGTCCGTCACGCGCGACATCAGCGAAACGAGACTGCCCTCGGGCGCATAGAAGGCCGTGGCATCCGCGAGAATGCGGAACGGATCGGGAACGCGAACGGACGAGATGTGCGTGAAGCGTGCGGCCTCGGTGCGGAGCCGCTCGACGCAGGCGGTCCAGCGTCCGACATGAGATGCCTTGCCGAGTTCCAAGAGGTCCGTCACAATCTCCTCGCACAGGACGCCGAAGCGCCGTCCGAACCGCTCGAGGAAGACACCGAGCTCGCCGACGATCGCCTTCGCCTCGTCCGGCTTGAAGACCGTGCCGAACGCGAGGAGGCGCAGATTCAGGACCTGCAGCGTCTTCGCCGTCGCCTCGACATACAGGCGCAGCTGCTCGACGCGATAGAGGATGTCGCCGGACGACTCGTAGTCGACCTTCTCCGGATCGACCGTCCGCAGCTTGCGCCGCAGCTCGTGGAGCAGCGAGCACTGCATGTCGAGAAGGTTTCCGGTGATGTCCGCGCCTTCGGGGGAGAGGTCCTTCGCATGGCGGTCCTCGAGCCAGCCGACGAAGGCAATCGCGTCATCCTCCAGCCGATAGCGGAACTTATCCCGCCGCTTGTCACGATAGCCGCGCAGACGCTCCTTCTCAATCCGTTCGGTGAGAAGCTTCCAGTCCTTCAGCTGGCGGACGGACGCCTTGAACTGCTGTTCGGCGTCCGGCGAGGCGTCTTCGCCGCAGACCTCGCGCAGGACGGACTCATGCAGCGGCTCAGGTTCGTGTCCCTCGCGCAGTTTGGCGAACGCGCGCAGAATCGCCACGTATTCGGCCGCACGGTCGCTGGCGAGGAGGTTGCCGAGCGTGACCGCGCGCTTCGACAGCCAGACCGCAGATTCGGCGACCAGGGCCGAGTCGATCAGCGGCGCCGAAACCGTCATCGCGACCGGTTCGGACGAAACGCCCGCCGCCGCAAAGAGGCCCCCCGTCACATTCTCGTTCTTACGTCTCATAAGCGACATGCTCATTCTTTATGCCGCCATTATAGCACAAAGCATGGCCGTTGCGAGAGACGGGCGCATCTCGGGTACGATTGTGCGATTCGGCCCAGCGGGCGGTCTCCCACCTTTCTCCCTAGCGGATAATCAGCGTAAGGCCGCGCTGCGCGACGAGGTAGAGGTCATTGTCAACCACGCAAAGCGACATGGACCCGTTCACGTGCGCGCCGACCGGTGTCAGCGTCGCCCCCTCCGCAACGTCAAGGGACGCGAACGTGCAGAGCTTCGTTTTCGCCCGCACCGGTCCATCGGCGGGCAGCGCCTCGATGCGCACGGAGAGGGGGCCCTCGACGACCGTCGCGCCGAGCGACGCAACCGTACCATAGGCGACCGCAAGTACCGCGCCGGGCGCGAGGCGTGCTTCCTCAATGGAAGGACCTTCCGCCACTTGGACAGCGCCGGACGCGAAACGGACCGTCCCCTTCACCGTACCTGCGCCGTTCAGCGAGACGCCGGGTCTCACCAAATAGGGCGCTGCGTCCGTACGCGGCAGACGCAGCGTCGCACCGTCGGCAACCGTAACATTCGTCGCGGCGAGGCCCGTCGCCTCGAGGTTCTCAAGACCGACCGGCATCATGCCGCTCCGAGCGAAGCCGAGGCGCGTCGCGTAGTGGTTGCAGACCAGCCGGCACTCCTCGGGCGTCAGGGCCCGCGTGTAGAGGCACGCCGCGAAAATGTCGCCCGAAAAGTAACCGAAGGCAGCGCCGTAGTTGAGCAGTCCGAACATCAACGGGGTTCCCCCATTCTCCGTCGTCTGGGAATCGACCTTTGACGTTGAAGTCGCGATTTCGCGGCCATCGACGAAATACCGCGTCATTGGCGCCGCGCCGTCGCACGTGAGGACGGCGACATGTGGCAGTCCGTCGTTCAGGCGGAACGGATTTCGACTGAAGAAGCAGCGCTTTGTCGAGTACCCGCTTTCCGGCCCAAACCCCCAGGCGGCCAGGATCGTGCCCTCCCGGTGCCAGGAGAACCCCCAGTCGCTGCACGCCCATGAGTTATTGCGCGCACCAAAGATGCCTTCGCCGCCCGAGACTTCCGCAGCCGACGCCCCGCCCGTTCCCGTCGCGCTGTCGACCGTCGTGCGGAAAACGACAACCGCCGACCAGCTCGTAGCCCCGCTGAGCGGATTCTCATTCTTCGCCGTGGCAAGACCTGTCTTGCGCGCCCGGTCGAAACGGACGGCGGCGTGCCCGTTCGCCGCGCCCTTGACGAACGTTGGCGCATTCAGGGTCTGCCCGCTGCACTTCGCCTTCGTAGCCGCGAGGCGGTCCTCCGCCGTACCCGAAACGGGCCACGCCGTCACCTCCGCACCATCCGCGCGGTCGCCGCCGTCTTTCAGGGTGGCGAGGTCGTCCGCATCCCACACATAGTCCGTCGCAGGCACCTCGGGCTCGGCTGACGCCTCCGGGAACCCCGCCACGCGGGCCTGGGAGCGTATTGTCCCCGGCTCGTTCAGGCCATACGTACGCGCGAGCGCGGTACCGACGCGGAAGCGTTCCACCTCGGAGAGCGCCCGGTTCGGGTAGAGTCGCAGTTCCGCGAGGTGGGCGTAGGTGAACTGGTTGACATGCGTAAACTTGTCCTCGTTGCACTTTCCGCCCAGATAGAGCGCACAGTTCCGGAACCACGCCGTGGCGGACGCCGGAAGGTCGTTCACGCCATCGAAGCCGTCGCCCGTGATCGCCACGCCGTTCGTCGTGCAGGAAATGACCACGACATGCGCACGACCGTCGTTCATGTCGTAGTCCGGCTCCGAGAAATACTGTCCGTTCTTACGGTCCCTCGTGCAGCCGAAGACGACGCGCGGCGTGGACGAAAAGTTGCCCGCCCGCGTGTGCGACAGCGTGATCGACGCCTCCGAACTTCCCAGCAGACTGCTTGCAAAAAACCATGCGTAGTCCATCTCCTCCGTACATGTCAGATCCCCCTGCTTAATGCGGAAGACGAGGGCAACCGTGAAGTCCGGGACGCCGCTAAGGGGATTCTGCTCGGCGGCGAGCTTCAGGGCCGACCTGTTGAACGAAACGGACGCATGGCCCGCGAAGGCCGCGTCGCCCGCCTTCAGCGTCGGGGCCGTCACGGCAACTGTCGATTCCGCGGGCGTCGGCAGCTGCGTGAACGTCGTCTGGCCGTCCGTCGCTGTCCACCCGTTCAGCGCATCGCCGTCCGCGAGCGCCTGTTTCGCCTGCACGTCGTCGCCCGTCCAGACAAACGCGCCCTCCGTCAGGTCCTCGAACGAGCCGTTTCCGACAAGGGACACCTCGCCCGCCTCGACGCGGAGACTGCCGCGAAAGCGCGTCGCGTCCGTCAGGTAGAGCGCCTGTCCACCCGTCTTCACGAGCGTCCCCTCGCCCGCAAGCGGCGCAAGGTGGCGGAATGTGCCGTCGGTCCTGAGCGTAAAGGGCGTCTCGGATGGTGGCAGGTTCAACGCGAGCTTGCACGTCTGATCAACCGTCGAAACGAGCGTGCCGCCCCACAGGTTCACGGCGTAGCCGGCGTTCGTCGCGACCGTGTTCCACCACTTTGACACGCCAAAGCCACCCGCCCCCAGGTTGAATGCGCCGTCCCGAAGCTCGAAGAGGCCAAAGCCACGGCTGTTCCGCGCCCGCGTTCTCTCCGCGCTGTTCTGAAGCGGGCTTCCGATATGGTCGACGTCACCCGCACCCCAGCGGACGGCATGGACCTGCGCGACGCCGCCCGTCTGGAGGAAAAGGCCGGCGCCCCCGCCCGCATCGTCGCCGGCGGCGAAAAGCTGGATGGCGCGCATACGTTCCGTCTGCGCGACGCCAACGTCAAGCGTACCGCCGCCGAGGACATACTCCGCCCACGTCCCCGCATTGGACTGCCGCCCGCCGCCGATGCTGACCACCGAGGCCGACAGGCGCCCACCCGTCTGCTTGAAAGCATAGGGCTGCCGCGTGTTTTTCTGATAATCGCCCAGGGTGACGTTCCGAGCTTCAAGCACGCCGCCTTCGAGAAGATAGGAGACGGGATACGAATTGCCATAGCCGGGCTGGGTTTTCTGCGGGTGCGAACTGCCGAACTGCGGACCATGCCCGAGCCCCTTCAGGACGCCGCCCGTCTGCCGGATACGTCCGGCGCTCAGCATCGGCCCGACACCGCCACACGTCCAGTTGTCGGTATCGTAGAGGAGGTAGCCGTATGTGGGGTTGTTCTGGAGATCCAAGCCGTCCTGGCGGCACCAGACCGTGTTCGGATCCCAGGCCGTGTTGGAATACCCGCCGGGCAGAAGCTCCGACGCGGTAATCTCGACGTTTCCCGTCATCATGAAATAGACGACGGCGGATCCCTCGTACGAATCGGCCCACCTGCCACGGTCAAAGTAGCGCACCTCCGTCTTGCCGATGATCTTTCCGCCGTAGTTCGGGGCCTTGTGGTAGTAGACGACCGTCGAACTCCCGTCGGCCTTGGCAATCGTCAGCGTCGCCGTGCCCGAAATGGTGGCATGGAGGTGCGCAGCACCCTTGCCGAAGTTCCACGTCTGGTCGGCCGCCGTCGCAAGCGGCACGCGTAGTTCGACGTCGCCCGTCCCCGTCAGCGTGAGCCCCGCCGCGCCCAGCGTAAGCGTGTGTTCGGAGACAAGCGAAACAGGGGCGGTCTTGTTCTCGAAGCGGATTCCACCCAGGGCGAGATCACCCGAAAGGACGTACCCACCCCTATGCTCTCTTACGGCAACAACGCCCGTGTCATCCGCCGTTGGGAGCGCGCCACCGTCCCAGTTGGCGGCTGCGGCAAGATCGACACCGGTTCCATCCGTACCGCCCGTGAAGGAGATGTCCCTCGCCCGTAGAGGACCGGTTGCCATCACGGCCGCCCAGATTCCCGCGTAAATGGCCATCTTTCCACACATACTCCGTTATCCTTTCTTTTGGAAAGCTTCAGTTTAATCCATCACCTCCGTTTCGTCAAGTAGGGGGGCGCGCGACAGCAGGGGGCACGGGCCACGTGTAGACGAAGACCGCCACGGGGCTTTTCGCTTTTCGCGTTTCGTGGAATTATTTGGGTACAGGCGTCAAGCCGATTTGCTATAATTTCCGCACATGAAAAAACGACTTCTCCACCTGGGTCTTTCCGCCCTTCTCGCGTTCGGCGCGGGCTGCTTCTCGATGGACGCCGCGCCCATGCGTCTCCGCACGCTCCACGGCGTGCCGACCGAGCACGTCGTCATCGCGAACAACGGCTGGTACCTCTTCAACGCCTGGCCGCTCGCGTGCGGGAACGCCTACGAGGACGCGACGTTCCGCTGGCGGCTCTTCCGGGACGACGTCAACGCCGACATTCTCCAGGACCGGCTTACGCGCTATGCGGCGAAAAAGGGCCGCAACGTGACGGACCTCAACGTCTTCAACGACGAGCAGGTGCTGATCTCCATCCCCGGTACGTCCTTCCCCCTGCCGATCCCCTACATCCTCACCTTCCGCGAAACGCAGCTCTCCTGCGTGCTCGTGAACCGTCCGGTGGAAGGAGGCGCACAATGAGCCGCCTCTCCGTCCTGTCCGCCGCGCTCGCGCTTCTCCTCGCCTCCGGCTGCATGACCGTGCGCACGACCCGCGCCTACAACGGCATCGCCGTGGAGGACGGGCGCACGCCGGTCGTCACCGTCGAGATCGAGAACTCGGGCTGGTACCTCTTCACCTTCATCCCGCTCGCGAGCGGCAAGGTCGAGGCGCCCAACCAGGCCGACTGCCGCTGGTTCACCAACACCGTCACGGTCGAAAACAACCTCAAGGTGCTGCAGGAGATCATGCTGCGCGAGCGCGTCGCGGAGGTCGCGAACCTCACGAGCCATCGTTCGGACGAAAAGTACCTCGTCTGCCTCCTCGCGCGGCGCGCCTATCACACGAGCGCCGTCCTGCTCCAGCCCGAACCCGCGAAGCCCTCCGTGGCATCCGCCCCCCAAAAATGAGAATCGCACAATCCGTCCGGGCCCTCGTGCCCTACACCCCGGGTGAACAGCCCCGGAGCGCGTCCGTCGTCAAGCTGAACACGAACGAGAACCCCTACCCGCCCTCGCCGCGCGTCGCGGACGTCCTGGCGTCCTTCGACCTCGACCGCCTGCGCCGCTACCCCGACCCCGTCTTCACGGACCTGCGCGCGCGCCTCGCCGCGCTGAACGGCACCACGCCCGCGCGCGTCTTCGTCGGCAACGGGTCGGACGAAGTGCTCACCCTCATGGCGCGCGCCTTCGTCGACGACAACGAGGCCATCGGTTCCTGCGACCCCAGCTATTCGCTCTACCAGACGCTCGCCGCGATCCGCAACGTCCCCTTCGTGCCGAGCCCGCTCAACGCCGACTTCACCTGGCGCACGCCCGTCACGCACGGCGCGGACGGGCGGCCCGTGGCGCTCTTCCTCCTCACGAACCCCAACGCCCCCACGTCCGTCCGCTACCCCGAGGAGACGGTCGCCGCCTTCGCGCGCGCCTTCCCCGGCGTCGTCGTGGTGGACGAGGCCTACGTCGACTTCGCCGACGCCTCGTGCATGGACCTTGCGACCGCCCCCGGCAACGCGAACGTCGTCGTGATGCGCACGCTCTCCAAAAGCTTCTCGCTCGCAGGTCTGCGCCTCGGCTACTGCATCGGCCCGGCCGACCTCATCGAAGCCCTCTACAAGGTGAAGGACTCCTACAACGTCGACGCCCTCGCCCAGGCCGTCGCCCTCGCCGCCCTCGGCGACCTCGACTGGATGCACGCGAACGCCGCGCGCGTCCGGACGACGCGCGACGCCGCCGCCGTCGCCCTGCGCGCACGCGGCTGGGACGTGCCTCCTTCCCAGACCAACTTCCTCTTCGCGCGCCCCGCGCACCGCCCCGCCGCCGAGATCTTCGAGGCCCTGCGCGCGCGCCACATCTACGTGCGCTACTTCCCCGGCCCCCGCACGGGCGACCGGCTGCGCATCACCGTCGGCACGGACGCCGACATGACCACCCTTCTTTCCGTTCTCAAGGAACTCGACCGATGACACCCCGCGACATCAACCCCATCTCGAAGCCCGACTTCATGCCCGTCGGCGAACTTCGCGCCCTGCAGCTCGCGAAGCTCCAGAAGCTCATCCCCTACGAATACGAGCGCGTGCCGCTCTTCCGCCGCCGCTGTGACGAAAAGGGTGTGAAGCCCCGCGACCTCGTGACGCTCAGGGACCTCGCCAAGTTCCCGTTCATGAAGAAGACGGATCTGCGCGACGAATACCCCTACGGCCTCACCGCCGCGCCCCTGCGCGACATCAACCGCTTCCACTGCTCCTCCGGCACGACCGGCAAGCCCATCTGCATCCCGCAGACGAAAGGCGATCTGGAGGTGTGGACCGACGCCACCGCCCGCTGCTTCGCCATGTACGGCATCACGCAGGACGACATCGTGCAGGTCTCCTACGGCTACGGCCTCTTCACGGGCGGCCTCGGCGCCCACCAGGGCGCCGAACGCCTCGGCTGCGCGGTGCTCCCCACCGGCGCCGGCAACACCGAGAAGCAGATCATGCTCATGAAGGACCTCGGCGTGACTGTGATCTGCTGCACGCCGAGCTACTTCCTCCACCTCGCCACCGTCGCCGAGAAGCTGGGCGTCGACTTCCGCCGCGACACGAAGCTCAAACACGGCGTCTTCGGCGCCGAGCCGTGGACGGACGAGATCCGCGCCCGCATCGAGCAGATCTCCGGCATCGCGACGCACGACATCTACGGCCTCACCGAGATCGCCGGGCCCGGCGTCGCGGGCAACTGCCCCCACTGCCACGGCCTCCACGTCTGGGAGGACCACTTCTACCCCGAGATCATCGACCCCGACACGCTGGAGGTCCTGCCCGACGGCGAGGAGGGCGAGCTCGTCTTCACGACGCTCGACCGCTTCGGCACGCCGATGGTCCGCTACCGCACGCGCGACCTCTCGCGCCTCCAGCTCGGCGCGTGCCCGTGCGGGCGCACGATGCGCGTCATGGACCGCGTCCACGCCCGTTCGGACGACATGCTCATCATCCACGGCGTCAACGTCTTCCCGAGCCAGATCGAGGCCTGCCTCATGAAGGTGCCGGAAATCGCGCCGCACTACATGATCGAGCTCTCGTCCACCGACACGATGGACCGCTTCGAGCTGAAGGTCGAGGTGACCGCCGAGACGTTCTCCGACTCCGTCGCCGCGATGGAGGCCGTCCGCCGGCGCGTCGCCGCCTCCATCAAGGAGATCGTCGGCCTTTCCCCGAAGATCACCCTCGTCGCCCCCGGCACCCTGCCGCGCAGCGAGGGCAAGATCCGCCGCGTGATCGACAACCGCAAGAGAAGTTAGAGGTGCGAACATGACCATCAACCAGATTTCCGTCTTCCTCGAAAACCGCGTCGGCCAGCTCGCGCAGGTCTGCAAGGTCCTCGCCGAGAACGACATCTCCCTCGTCACGCTCTCGCTCGCCGAGACACAGGACTTCGGCATCGCCCGCCTCATCGTGGACGACCACGTGAAGGCCGAGACCGTGCTGCGCACGAACAAGTTCCTCGTCAAGACGACGCCCGTCGTCGCCGTCACGGTGCCGGACCGACCGGGCGGCATGGCGCAGGTCGTCTCCACCCTCTCCGAGAAGGGCTGCGACATCGAATACTCCTACGCCTTCGCCTTCAACAACAACGAAAAGGCCGTACTCGTCTTCCGCTTCAAGGACGATGACGCCGCCCAGCGCGTCCTCGCCGAGGCGGGCTTCACCACGCTTCACGAAAACCAGCTCCAAGAGGCTGCGAACTAACATGAAATTCACCAGCACCCGCGCCAACACCGAACACGATTCCCTCTCCTGCATCCTCCGGGGGCTCGCCCCGGACGGCGGGCTCTTCGTGCCCCGCACAATCCCCGCCGTCGATCTCGGCGCCTGCACCGATCTCGCCGGCGCCGAACGCGCCGCCCTCGGCGCGTTCTTCGACGACGTGCCGGAAAGCGTCCGCGCCGACGCCATCCGCAACCTGCTCGCGAAGTTCCCCGCGCACGATCCGATCCCGCTCGTCGAGGCGGACGGCTTCCGGATTCTCGAACTCTTCCACGGCCCCACCGGCGCCTTCAAGGACGTCGCCCTCTCCGTGCTCCCCGTCCTCATGGTCGCCGCCGCCAACGGCCGGCGCGTTCTCATCCTCACCGCCACGTCGGGCGACACCGGCTCGGCGGCGATGGCGGGCTTCGCGGACGTCCCCGGCGTCGAGATCGCCGTCTTCTTCCCCAACACGGGCACCTCGCGCATCCAGCGTCTCCAGATGACGACCCCCTCCGCGAAGAACGTCCACGGCATCGCCATTCGCGGAAACTTCGACGACGCCCAGGCCGCCGTGAAGCGCATCTTCTCGGACGCGGCAATCCGCGCCCAGGCCGAACGGGCGGGCGTCACCCTCTCCTCGGCGAACTCGATCAACATCGGTCGCCTCGTCCCCCAGATCGGCTACTATCTCCTCGCGGCGGCCCGCATCGGACGGACCTTCGACGTCGTCGTTCCCTCCGGAAACTTCGGCAACATCCTCGCCGCTTCCTACGCCAAGGCGATGGGCGCGCCGATCCGCCGCTTCGTCTGCGCCTCGAACGTCAACGACGTCCTCACGCGCTTCATCAACACCGGCACCTACGACCCCGGCGAGAAGTTCACCGTCACGAACTCGCCGTCGATGGACATCCGCAGGTCCTCCAACGTCGAACGCCTCCTCTGGCTCGTCAACGGCGGGCTGGAGGATCCCGATCAGGCCGCCGCCGAGACGAAGCGCCTCATGGACGCCTTCGCCGCGACGGGGAAGTATACGCTGAACGACGCCGCCCGCGCGCGTCTGCAGGCCGACTTCGCCGGCGCCTTCGCGACGCCCGAGGAGACGGAGGCGGAAATGCGCCTCATGCACGACCGCTGCGGCTACGTGCTGGATCCGCACACGGCCGTCGCCACGGCCGTCGCCCGCAGACTCGGCTATCCGCAGGACGGCACGCCCTGCGTCGTCGCCGCCACCGCAACGCCCTACAAGTTCCCGGAGACCTGCCGGCGCGCGTTCGGCGCGGACGTGCTCGACAATCCGCCGCCCGCCTTTGCCGCGCTGGAGAAGGCCCCCGTCACCCAGACGCAGGTCGTCGACGTGGACGGCATCGACGCCGCCGTCGAAGCGCTGTTCTAGGCCGCATATCCGTTTCTACCTCCTCACTCCGCCTGGAGGAGGAGGCCGGTCTTCGCGATTTCGGCCGCGTCGAGCGCGTAGACGGGATCGAGTTCCACGGCAACCGACTCGGAGACGGAGATGCCCGCCTTCGCGAGCTGGCGGCGCCACTTGGCCTGGAGATCCGCCTTGCACGTCGCGGGCGAGTCCTTGCCCTCCGCGTTCTTCACGGGCGAGAACTCCTCGTGGCGGTCGAACGCGAAGCAGGTCACGCCCTTCGCCTCGGGAAGCGCGTCGAAGATGAACTTCTCGAACTTGTAGCCGTTCGGCTCCGAGGCCTTGACGACGGTCCCCTTCTCGTCCACCGTCGCGATCTTCTTGTGCGCGAGGTGGAGCGGCATGTCCTTGGCGGCGAGGCGTTCGAGGAACACGCGCGAGAAGACGTGGATGGCGGGCGAGCCAAACTTGAAGTAGAGGTCGCCGGACTTCGTGCGGCGGTTGTTCATCTCGTCCGTCATCTCGGTGTATTCGATCAGGTCGAAGTGCCCGTCGCGCTTCACGACCATGCCCAGCCCCTCGTTCGGGTCGCGCTTCGCGCAGAGCTTGAGCGAATAGTCGCTCTCCTCCAGCGCATGGAGGCCGATAAAGGCGGGATCGGCGACCTCGACCATCGGGTTGTCAACCTGGAAGTAGAAGAGCGTCGTCACGCCGCGCGCCTCCATGTCCGCGAAGCAGCCGTTGGCCTTGAGGGCGCTGATCATGCCGCCGTGCCCGTCGGGGCTCATGAACACGTGTCCGGGCGCATCGAGGATGATCTTGCCGTCCGCCGTCATGCCCGGCCACATGCCCTGCCGGAAGAAGACGACATCGTCCGCGTTGAGCCCGAAATATTCGTTCTCCTCGAAGTGCTGCACCGTCGCCTCGTAGTTCGCCGCGCTCGTCATCACGTAGAACGGGATGCGCGTCGCGTAGCGGATGGACATGGCGAGGACCTTGCGGGCGTGGAAGTAGAAGAGCGACGCCCCCGTGACGGGGCCGATCGAATAGGCGCCCTTCGGGCCGTCGAAGCCGAGGCGCGAGCCCTGCCCGCCGGCGACGAGCAGCACGCCCACGTGCCCGGCGGCGAGTTCCCTTTCGCCCGCCGCGACGGCCTTCTTCAGGGCCGCGCCCTTGAGCTCCGCCACCTTCGGCGCCGTCGGCCGGCCCTTCTTCACCGTCTCGGCCGCCACGCCCGAACCGGGAAGCATCGCCTGGCAGCGCGCGACCTCCTTGAAGTCGATGGACTCGATCTGCGCGAGCAGCGCCTTGCGCTCCTTCGCCGAGAGCTTCTTCCAGAACCGCAGCACCTGCTCCTGTCCGTTCTTCTTCAGGAGCGCCGTCGCCTGTTCGTACGTCATCGTCTTTCCGTCCTTTTAGATTTTCGTTTCCAGTCTTGAAACCGTTACCGGCCCTTCGGACCGCGCGCCATGAGTTCGTCCACAAGGCGCGCGATCTCGGCCTTGGGCGTCTTCTCGGTGAGGACGCGGTGGTTGCCGTTCGCGTTCTTCGTCCAGCGGTTGCGTCCCTTCCCGTCGACGATCTCGAAGGTGCCGCGCTCCACGCCAAAGAGGTTCTGCCTTTCGCGCACGGCGGCGAGCACGGTGATCTCGTCCCACGACGGGTGGCCCGTCTCCGCCTCCTTGTAGTCGCGCAGCGCGCGCCGGAAGACGTCGCGCACCGGGTTGACGGCCCCGCCGAGCCTCGAGACGGGCACGCCGCATTTCACGGTGACGCCGTAGGTGAAGTCGAGGAAGTAGACGGGCGTGGGCCATTCGGCGAAGGCGATCTTCGAGGACGCGCCGTCCGCACCCGAATTGTACTCGAAGCCGTCCGGATACCTGCACGCCATCGCGTACCAGGCCTTGACCTTCTTCGCGACGAGGGCCGGACCGTCCAGCGGCGACAGGGCGTCCGCCTTCGTCTCCAGGAGACGGCGGAGGTTCGTGGTGAAGCCGACCGTGACGATCGTCACGCTCCCGTCCGGCGCGGCGGCCAGGAGGCGGCGGTAGACCTCGTTCGCGTCCGGCACCGCGTCACCCGTCGGAAAGCGCAGCTTCGGATGGGCGGCCACCGTCTCCGCGTAGATTTTGTAGGAGGCGTTCTTCAGGGCATCGGGATCGACGTCGGGCCCGAGACCCAGTCCGCGCGGCGCGCCGATGGGCAGATCCGCGCGCCCGTAGAAGCCGTTGATCAGCTCGACCATGCCCGTCGCGGGCGACTTGCGTGTCGAGACGACGGTGCCGAGAATCTCGCACTCCCCCGCATCCGCGAGCGTGTGCAGCACGGCGAGCGCGCCCACGTCGTCGAAGTCCGTGTACATGTCGGTGTCGAAGATGATCTTCGGCACGTCCGCGAAGAGCGCCGCCCCGGCAAGGACGAGGCCGGCCAACAAGGAATTCCGTACTTTCATGGCAGGAGATTATATCAAAAAATCCCCGCCCGGACAGTCCCCTTTCATCCCATCTTCAGTTTCCACGAGCCGAGACGGGGGTCCGGGCGGTAGCGAATTTCTCCAATCGCAGTTTTTCCTAGAAGAGCTCGCTTTCCAGCATCGCGCAGAGCGCGTGGTAGACGGGCAGGTGGAATTCCTGGATGCGGTACGTCTCGCGCGCGGGGACGCAGATCGCGACGTCGCAGAGTTCGCGGAAGCGTCCGCCCCCCTCGCCCGTCAGGCCGACCGTCTTCACGCCCAGCGCGCGCGCCAGGCGGACGGCGTTGACGCAGTTGCGGGAATTGCCGGAGGTCGAGAGCGCGACGAGCGCGTCGCCCGGACGCGCCAGCCCCAGCAGCTGCTGGGCAAACGCCGCGTCCCACCCCACGTCGTTCGCGAACGCCGTGAGGATGCCCGTCATGGAGACGAGCGACACGGCCCCGAGCGACCCTTCGAGCGCCTCCGCGAGCGCCGCGCCCTCCGCCCCCTGCGCCTGTAGCTGCGCGCGCAGGGCCGCCGGGATGTCGCGGTGCTTCTTGAACTTCTTCAGGAGCTCGCCCACGATATGCTCGCTGTCGCTTGCGCTCCCGCCGTTCCCGCAGGTGAAGACCGTCCCGTGCGCGCGGTACGTCGCGAGCAGCGTCTCGTAGGCGGCGGCGACGTCGGCCCGGCACGCCTCCAGCGCGGGGTAGCGGCTGAACAGCTCCTCGAAAATGCCCTTCGTCTCGTCCTTCACCGCGTTTCCCCTCACATCATGTTCGCGACGGCCAGGGCCGCGTAGTCGCCGATGTTCTCGCTCAGGCCCGCCGGCACGATGCGGCACACCTTCCGCGCGCCCGGCAGGGCCTCGCGCGCGAGGATCGGCTCGACCTCCCTCATGAAGAGGTCGGCGTTACGCATGAAGACGCCGCCGAGGACGATGACCTCCGGGTTGAGGATGTCGATCGTGTAGGCGAGGAGCGTCGCCAGCTTCTCCGCGCTCTCCCGGAAGACGCGCGTGCAGAACGGGTCGCCCGCGCGCACGTGGGCAAAGAGGTCCTTCGTCGTGAGCGTCCCCGCGCGCGCCTGTTCGGCGCTTTCGCTGCCGGCGTACTCCACCTCGTATTCGCGCGCGCGGATGCCCGCGAGGCGGGCGATGCCCGCGCCGGAGCAGAAGCCCTCCGCGCTGCCGTCCTTGTTGTAGCCCTTCGGCCCGCGCGGCGCGAGGCGGATGTGGCCGATCTCGCCCGCGTTGTCGTTCGTGCCGGAGTAGAGCTTCCCGTCGAGGACGAGCCCCGCGCCGAGCCCCGTGCCGAAGGTCATGAAGACGACGTTCCGCGCCCCGCGCCCCGCGCCGTACTTCGCCTCCGCGAGCGCACAGGCGTTCGCGTCGTTCTGCACGTGGACCGGCACGTTGAACGCATCCATCAGGTACTGCACGATCGGCACGTCGTCCCAGCCGGGCAGGTTGGGCGGACTCTGGATGATCCCCTCCGTCGAATCGAGCGGCCCGCCGCACGAGACGCCGATGTTGTCGATCTCGTAGGTTTCGGACAGCGCCTGGATCTTGTCCACGTAGATCGCCAGCACCTCCTGCCACGATTTCCCCGCCGTGGGGAACTCCTCGCGGTGGAGGATCGTGATGTCCGTGTCCGTCACGTTGCCCACGCTCACGGCACATTTCGTCCCGCCGATGTCGAGTCCAAACGAATAGCACTTCATAATGTCGTCACCAGCACCTTTCCGTTGTAGGGGATTGTCGCCGCGCAGTTCGCGGGCACGAGGACACTCCGCCGTTCCCGGACGAAGAAGAGCGCCGTGAAGGTTTCGGCGTTCGCCGCGACCTCGACCGCCCCCGCCGCCTCGACGGCGCGGAAGCGGAAGAACGGGCAGGCGACGTCCGCGCGGGGCGCCGGCGGCGGCAGGTTGAAGTCGATGGACTTCAGCGAGGCGTCGACGTGCAGGGGGCGCGGCTTGCCGTTCGCGCCCACGCGCCCCCAGTCGTAGAGGCGGTACGTCGTGTTGGAGCTCTGCTGCACCTCGTAGACGCACACGTCCTCGCCGATCGCGTGGACGAGCCCGCCGGGGATGAAGAGCGTCAGCCCCTCGCGCGCGTCGTGGCGCACGAGCGCGTCCTCGAAGCGCCCCGTGTGGACGTCCTCCTCGATGCACGCCGGGGTCGTCCCGGGCCTCAGCCCCGCGAAGATCGGCCCCTTCCCGCCGAGGACGTACCACATCTCCGTCTTCGGCTCGCCGCCCGTCAGCGCGCGCGTCGCCTCGTTGGGGTGGACCTGCACGCTCAGGCGCCTCTGCGCGTCGATGACCTTGAAGAGAAGCGGAAAGACGCCCGCGACGGGCGCCTTCGTGCCCGTGAGCCGAGAGCCGTATTCGGCGGCCAGCGCGTCAAGCGCGCGGCCCGCGAGCGGCCCCTCGGCGACGACGGACGGCGACGAGCGGTGGCCTGAGATCTCCCACGATTCCGTCCCCCACAGCGCCGTGTGGAGGTTCGCGCGGAACGTCAGCGGATAGAGTTCGGAAGCCATTTGTCCATTCAACCGTTGAAGTTCCCGTACATCGCCTCGTAGCGCGGCATGGGCGCCAGGATGCCGCCGCTCTTCGCCCAGTAGTCGGCGTCGCATTCGAAGACGCCCCGCTCCGTGCGCGTCCAGTGCGCGTCGGGGTGGGCGAGGTCCTGGCGCATCCGCTCCCAGTTGCGGAAGTTCTGGTGGCCGTTCGTCTCCACGAGCCCGAGGTCGCCGATGCCGGGGAACGCCGGGAGGCGCGCGGCGACGGCCTTGTTCCACTCGACGAGCGCCGGGCACACGGTGAGGTCGGCGCAGAAGCAGGGGACGCCCCGCTCGTGCGCGGCCTGGGCGATCTTCATCGACATCGACATCGTCTTCGCGATCGGCTTCAGGGCCATGGCGCGGTAGCCCATCTCGATGCGCACGAGGGCGTCCTCCACCGTGTGGGCGCTCTCGTCGGCCGCGAGGCGCAGCGGGATGTCGTGGACGTCGATGTCGGCGCGCTCGTCGAACGGCTCCTCGATGAGGGCGACCTGCTCGTAGGCGCCGATCGCCTTGAGGTGGTCGATGAAGCGCAGCAGCGTCTCCTTCTTCTCGTAGCGCCCGTTCGCGTCGAAGTAGTAGGGCAGCTTCCCGCTCTTCGTGTAGGGCGTGCGGCAGTCCTTGAGGACGGCGTGGATCTCGGCGACGCGCGCCTTGTCCCGCTCCAGCATCTCCTCCTGCGTGCCGGGCTGGCCGATCTTGATCTTCATGAAGAAGGAACCGGCGTCGACGGCCGCCTTGATCTCGGCCGGCGGCACCTTGTAGGAGAAGAGCGGGATGGAGGCGCACTTCGCGTGGCGGCAGGCGAGCGCGGGGCGGTAGGCGTCGGGGATGAGCTGGTCGAAGTCCGTGAAGCCGTTCTCGCGCGCGAAGAGGACCCAGGCCGCGTTGTCGACGGCGACGAGCGCGTTGAGCGCGAAGGTCGCGCGGAGGTCCGGATTGGCCGTCACCTTCTTCCCGTACTCCCATACCTGCGGCCAGAGCGCGTCGGTGAGCGCGACGGGCGTCGTGAACGTCATGCCCCGCGCGAGGTTGAGCGCGCGCTGCGTGAGCGCGAACATGAGCGCGTTGCCGCCCGCCTCGGAGTTCGAGGCGAAGACGCGCGCGTCGCTCCAGAGGACGCTCTGCGTGCCGAGGCCGATGCCGTGCCGCCCGCCCGTCGAGCGGAGGCACGCCGAGACGATCCACTCCTCGGTGAGGTAGCCGCCCTTGAAGCCGAACGGCCGCACCATCGGCTCGCGCTCGAACCCGCACGCGCCCGAGGCGACCGTGATCGGCTTCAGGGCCGGCCGCGCGGCGGCGGCCGGCGGCACGCGGCCCGCGAGCGCAAGCGCGCCGAGGGAGACAAACGACCGGCGACCCATCTTCATGCGAACACCCCCTTGAACCAGTCGAGCTCGCCCTTGACCGTCTTCAGGAGGTCGGCCTTGTCGAAATCGTACTCGAAGTGGACGATGTACGGCACGCGCACGCCGCGCGCGTCGAGGAGGCGCCTCACGTCCTGCCACGGCACGACGCCGTCGCCCGCCGGGCACATGAACTTCGCGTGGTTCTTCGGGTTCTTCTTGGAAAGCCGGTAGCGGAAGTCCTTGAGGTCCACGGCGCCGATCCAGGGCGCGACGAGCTCGAAGCCGTGCGTCCACGAGAGGTTCGTCTCGAAGAAGGCGTGCATCGGGTCGTACTCGATGCCGACGTGCTTCGGGTCGAGGTCGCGGATGCAGGCGTGGATGTCCCAGAGCAGCCCGCCGAAGACGCTCGGGCCCCAGGACGAGTGGTTCTGGTAGGTCGCCTTCATGCCGGTCTTCCCGGCGACGCGGGCGAGCGAGGCGAACCCGCGCCGGATGCGGTCCATCGACTGCTGGAACGTCTCCTTCTTCACGTCGTAGAAGTAGTAGCCGGGGCGGAAGAGCGTGAAGCCGCAGTCCGCCGCGACCTTGAGAAGCCGTTCGGACGCCGGGTCGTCGCCGTCCGTGATCGCCGTGCAGATCGTCGTCGCCTGAAGCCCCTGCTTCCGCGCGGCCGCCACGACCCTCGGCAAATCCTCCGCCGCGCGCTCCGGCAGCACGTGCCCCTTCGGACGCACCGTCCACTGGATGCCGTCGAACCCCGCCTTCGCCATCAATTCGCAGAGTTCGTCCACGCCCTTCGTGACCGGCGGCTGGAACATCTTCGAGAACACGTGGAACGCGGGCTTCGGCGGGGGCGGCGTGCGCAGCTCCTCCAGCGCGGTCGCTTTCGCGCGCGGCGCAAACGGCTTCGCGTTCCGCGCGCGCGGCGCCTCGATGGTTCCACATCCGGCGAGCGCAAGCGCGCCGAGCGACACGAAATCTCTTCTATTCAACATGCCGAAACCTCTTGATGGGAGCGATAGGATGAGTGGAGTATACCACAAATCCGCAGAGCGGGAAATGGAGGACCGCCCCCGGAAAAACATCACCTCAGGCCTTCCCATTGCCTCGAACACGGCAAGATGATACAATTGTGCCGTTTTCCAACAGGTGAGACGAAATGGCACGAACCAATCAATTCTTCAGTAAAGTCGTGGACCGCATCGAAAAACTCGATGCGGAGGATCGTCGCCGCCAGTTCAAGGCGCTGGCGGACGAAATCGGTTTCCTCGAATCGGTCTTCAACACCCTCTCCGAGGGCATCCTCGTCGTCAACGCCGACGGTCTGCTCCTCTACTCAAACGCCGCAGCCGACCGCCTGACGGCGACCGCCCTCGCAAACGGCCGCGGCAAGCCCATCCACGACCTGCTGCCCACCTGGGAGTGGGACCGTCTGCTGCACCCCTCCGCCGAGGGCGACGGCTGGACGCGCAAGGCCTCCTGCGAAATCGAGCTCGCCTACCCCGAACACCGCATCCTCGAACTCGGCGCCCTCCCGAACGAGGACGCCGTCGTCGTCATCCTCCGCGACGTCACGGGCGCCCACGCCCGCGAGGCCGATGCGCGCGAGAACGAGCGCACGGACGCCGTCAAGGACCTCGCCGCCGGACTCGCCCACGAAATCGGAAACCCCCTCAACGCCCTCTCCCTCAACCTCCAGCTCATGGCCCGCGAGTTCCGGCGCGAACCAGACCCCGCGCGCCGCGCGCGCCTCCTCGCGGACGTCAAGACCGCCCAGAACGAAATCAGGCGCATCGCCGACATCAACCGCAGCTTCCTCAACGCGATGCGTCCCATCCACCCCACCCTCACGCCCGGGTCGCTCGCGGACCCCCTCAAGGACACCCTCGCGGCAATGAAGACGCAGATCGAGGACCGCCGCATCCGCGTGCTCCTCGACCTTCCCCCCGCCCTTCCCCCCGCCTTCTTCGACCGCGCGCAGATGGAGCAGGTCTTCTTCAATCTCGTCAAGAACGCCCTGGAGGCAATGAAGGACGGCGGCGAACTCGCCATCGCGCTCGACTCGGACGACGATGCCGTCACCGTCTCCTTCCGCGACTCCGGCAGCGGCATGCCCCCCGCCGCCGTCGCCGCCCTCTTCGAACCCTACCGCACGACGAAGCGCGCCGGCACCGGGCTCGGCCTCATGCTCTCCCGCCGCATCGTGCGCGCGCACGGCGGCGAAATCGACGTCGAATCCAAGGAAGGCGCCGGCACCAAGTTCACCGTGCGCATCCCACGTCTCGAAAAGCGGGTGAGGAGGCTCACATGAAACCGTCCATTCTCATCGTCGACGACGAAAAGGACACACGCGACTTCATGGCGCGCGCCCTCGAAGACCGCTACCACGTCACCACCGCCCCCGACGCCGAACAGGCCATGAAGGCCCTTGAGGCGGACCCCTCCATCGTCCTCATGCTCTCCGACGTGCGGATGCCCGGCGCGGACGGCCTCCAGCTGCTGAAGGCCGCCAAGGCCAAGTACCCCAAACTCATCTGCATCCTCCTCACCGCGTTCGGCACCATCGAGCAGGCCGTCTCCGCCACGAAGGACGGCGCGGAGGACTTCCTCATGAAGCCCATCGACCTCGACCAGCTCGACAGCCGCGTGGAGAAGGCCCTCAAGACCGGCGCGCTCGAACGCGAGGTCGCAGACCTCCGCAACCAGCTCGACGAAAAGTACGGCCTCGACAACATGATCGGCTCCTCCCCCGCGATGAAGCGCGTCTTCGAGATGGTGCGCCGCGCCGCCCCCACCTCCGCGACCGTCCTCCTCCAGGGACCCAACGGCACCGGCAAGGACCTCGTCGCGCACGCGCTCCACAACCTCTCCCCCCGCGCCCACGCTCCCTTCCTCGCCGTCAACTGCGGCGCCATCTCCCCGAACCTCATCGAGAGCGAGCTCTTCGGCTACGAGAAGGGCGCGTTCACGGGCGCCTACGCGCGCAAGGTCGGCGCCTTCGAGGCGGCGGACAACGGGACGATCTTCCTGGACGAGATCGGCGAACTGCCGCTCGCCATGCAGGTGAAGCTCCTCCGCGTCCTCGAAAACCGCGCGTTCCCGCGCGTGGGCGGCACGGAGGACGTGACGGTGGACGTGCGCGTCGTCGCCGCCACGAACCGCGATCTGAAGGCCCTCGTCGCCGAGGGCGCCTTCCGCGAAGACCTCTACTACCGCCTGAACGTCATCGACATCCGCCTCCCCGCGCTGAAGGAGCGGACGGGTGACATCCCCCTTCTCGTCGCGCGCTTCATCCGCGAACTCGCCGAGAAGAACCACGTCGCCGTCACGGGCATCACACCCGCCGCGCTCAAGTGCCTGGAAGCCTACGACTGGCCCGGCAACGTGCGCGAACTGCGCAACACGATCGAGCGGATGGTCGTCCTGTCCCCGGGCGGACTCCTCGACGTCGCGGACGTGCCCGACGAAATCCAAGCGGCCACCGCTCCCGCCCCCCTCACCACCCCCTCGCTTTCGCCCACCGTCACCCTCGGCGAGAACGAGCGGAACCAGATCCTCGCCGTCCTCAAGGACGTCGGCGGCAACCGTTCGCGCGCCGCCCAGGTGCTCGGCATCTCGCGCCGCACGCTCTACCGCAAGCTTGACGAATACGCCCGGGAGGGCATCACGCCATGAAGACGAAGACGCTGCTGGCCACCCTGTCTGTCCTTATCGGATGCACCCTCTGCGCCGAACCGGTCGAAACCGCCCGCCGCTGCCCCGTCTGCCACGGGAAGCGCAGCCTCTCCGTCACGCCCCCGAACCTCGGGCAGTACGACGGCGAAATCGGCGTCACGCCCGGCAAGCCCTTCACGACCCACCGCTGGGACGTCAAGATCGCCCGCTGCCCAATCTGTGACGGCACGGGACGGCAGGTGAAGTACAAGACGCGCGTGAAGCCGCCCGCGCCCGAAGAGGCCGAGGGCTACGAGGCATGTCCCGACTGCCGCTGGTCCGGCGTCACGCCGTGCCGGAAGTGCCTGGGCACGGGCCTCCAGGCGTGCCGCGACTGCAAGAGCGGCGCACGTGGCGGAAAGCCCGGCTGGATCCGTTCGGAACGGCGCACCGCCGGTGCCACGTCGCGGCATGTGAAGATCCTCGTCACCCCCTGCGGCACCTGCCAGGGGCTCGGCAAGGTCGTCTGCCCGGACTGCCTCGGCAGGGGCGCCGTCCCCTGCCGCCACTGCCGGAGCACGGGTTCCCTTCCCCAAAAGGAGAAGCGTTGAGATGGCCGCGACGGACACCGCCCGCGCGCGCGTCCGGCTGCGCGAGACGCCCCCGCGCATCCCCGGTATCCGCTTCGACGCCCTCATCGGACGGGGCGGCATGGCCGTCGTCTGGAAGGCCTGGCACGAAGAGCTCAACCAGTTCGTCGCCGTGAAGGTGCTGGACCCCGACTTCGCCGCCACGGGCGAGGAGGTGCGCCAGTTCATGCTGGAAGTGCGCACCATGACAAGCCTCCACCACCCCGGTATCGTGCAGGGCTACGGCGCGGACTGCGCGGACGGACGCTACTACTTCGTCATGGAGTACATCGACGGCTACACCTTCGGTTCCCTCCTCGCGCGCAAGGGGCGTCTCGCGCCCACCGACGCGCTCATCGTCTGCGAGTCCGTGGCGGCGGCCATGAAGTACGCCTGGGACACCGCGCGCATCGTCCACTGCGACCTCAAGCCGGACAACCTCATGGTCAACCAGGACGGCGTCATCAAGGTGATGGACCTCGGCCTCTGCCAGTCCACCGCCGCGCTCCGCCGTCCCGAACGGCAGGACGAGGTCGTCGGCACCCCCGCCTACATCAGTCCCGAACAGATCTACGGCGACGTTCCCCTCGATTGCCGCGCCGACATCTACTGCCTCGGCGCCACGCTCTACCACCTTGTCACGGGGCACATCCTCTTCCCGCTCCGTTCCAACGACGACATCCTGCGCCGCCACGTCGATCCTGCCGCCCGGGCCCCCGATCCGCGCACGTTCACCCCCGCCGTCTCCGAACAGTTCGCACGCCTCCTCGCCGGCATGCTGGTCAAGGACCGCGCCGGGCGCTACCAGACCTGGGACGACGTCTACGCCGCCGCGCGGATCGTCGACGCCGGCCGGATCGATCTGCCGCCCCTCCCCGCCGACTGCGCCTCCAGCGTCGCGGTCGGCAAGTCCGTCGATCGGCGTTGAGCCATCACCCTCTGCGTCGTGCAGCGGGCATGTCCGCCAAGTGCTTGCGGTGCCTGTCGCGACCGGCAGCGGGAGGGTCGCGCTTGTCGCGACCGGCAGCGGGAGGGTCGCGCTTGTCGCGACCGGGAGCGGGAGGGTCGCGCTTGTCGCGACCGGATGGCTTCCTCAAGCGGGAGGGTCGCGCTCGTCGCGACCGGATGCCTTCCTCAAGGCCGCCGCCGTGCAGGACACGTCGAAGGTCCCTGTGTTCCTCCACTAGGCACTTTCGGTGACACCGCGCCGAAGTCCAGGAGACGGACGCTCTCCGGTGGAATCTCCAGCACGGCAACGCCGTCCGCAAACGCGCAGGTCGCGCCCGTCACGCGCTCTGCCGCCGACGCGCGACCGGAGCGGAGCGTCACGCGCTTCGCCTGCCCGACGGACGAGTTGAACACCGTCGCGTAGCGGTCGCCGAACTGCTCGACGAAAACCGACTCGTCCGCGCAGGAGACGAGCGTGCGCACGGGTTGCCAGCCCGCCGTCGCCAGCTCGATCGCCAGTGGCACGTACGTGCGGAAGAGGTCGCGGTCGCGCTCGTAGTAGGCGGGGTTCCCGAAATAGCGGTCCGTGTAGCCGTCGTTGCTGAAGTAGCTCGGCAGCATGCCGTAGGCGAGCGCACGCTCCATGTAGCGCACGACCAGCTCGCGCGTGAAGATCTTGTAGTTCGTGTTCTGGAGGAGGCAGTACGGCTTGCGTCCGGCGATGGCACGCCAGTAGATCATCTCGTCGTGCGGAGAGGGATTCCACTTCCCGCCCCGGTTCCAGTCCACCTCCGTCCCCGGCACGTCCGCCCAGGGGACGATCAGCGACGTCTTCTTCGGCGTCGAGTTCGCCATCATGCGCCGCCCGTAGGCGTCGAGCCGCCGGCGAATCGACCGCACGTACTCGTAGCTGACGAGCCCGCCGGAAATGCAGACGCGGTTCGAGGGACCGCTCCAGCAGAGCGGCGTCTCCATCGCGGCGAAATGCGCGCGGTCGTAGTCCGCCCCGATCGAGAAGCCCATTTCGGACGAGTCGATGTACTCGCCGTCCACGCCCTTCGGATACGGCGCACCGCCGTACATCTCCTTGAAGCGCGCCTCGGAGACCTTGATCTTGTAGTCGGTCACCTCGCCCTTGATGCCCGGCGCGGAGTTGAAGCTCCACATGATGCCGGACGGCGTCCAGGCCGTCGACTGGATGTGCCCGACGCGCCGCCCGAACGCATCCATCGCCGCGCTCGTCTGCCACGCCAGGGCCGCCGCGTGCTTCGACCACGCGGCCGCGTCCACCGATGGTGCTTCGGCGGCCAGGCGTGCGACTTCCGCCACGCATTCCGCATAGGTCGGCAGGTTCCCGCCCTTCCCCTTCAGGTGCATCCACCACGAGGACGGCTCGGTGTACTTGAAGCAGTACATCCCGTGTTCGTCATACCAGGCGGCGTTCGCCGTGTCACCCTCGACATAGGCGAAGTGGAAGTCCTCGTAGCGCGGAATGTTCTTGATGGGCGTGAAGGCATCCCACAGGCCGATCTTCTCCATGCGGTTCTCGACCGCCGACGGCTCCAGCCGGCCCCACGCCTCCAGCGCGCCGCGAAAGCCGTCGCGCGCCGCGAACGGGAACGTGACGAAGCCGACTTCCGCCGTGTTCTTCTCCGGCGCAAGCGCCACGTCAAAGGAGATGTAGAGGAGACGCAGCTCGGGATTGAGCGTCACGCGGTAGACGGCCGGAGCCGCGAGATCGACGGCGAGGGCCTGTCCCCGGTCCGCGACGGCACAGGCGGCGAACGGCCAGAGCGAGAGCGCCTGCTGCCCGTACGGCACGGGGCTCGTCACGCGCTGTTCGCCGTCGCGCGCCGTCACGACGCGCGAATGGCGCGGATCGGCAAACCAGGTCAGTTCGCCCGGTTCGAGCGGCAGGGCGTAGACGAGCGTCAGCGCGCGGTCTTCGCTCGCCGGCGCGCCTTCCAGACGAACGCGATGGCGCACCGCGCCGGCGCCGTCCCGCGTCTGCGTCTGCACGGCCTTCACGCCGTTGCAGACGCCCGCGCGGAACGGCGCAAAGCCCGTGTTCCGGCCAACGTCGCGCAGGAGAAGGCACTCCTGGCTCAGCCGCGCGTCCGGCAGAACGAAGACGCCGTCGAGGCGCGCGCCGCCTTCGGGATGGATTTCCTCAAACGCTGGACGGCGGAACCGCACGACGCCGGCCGCCCCGCGAAAGAGCGCGTAGGCCGACAGCCGCCTGATCGCCTTGCCGTCCAGCGTCAGCGTCTGCCGCGTCCAGCCGGCGGATGCGTCGGCGCAGAACGGCGCCCGCAGGGCCCACGCCGTCGTGCCGTCCATGTAGTCGACGTCGGCGAACAGCTCGAAGCGCCCGCCGCGCGGCGGCTTCTCGGCCCAACCCTCGGCCGACAGCCGCACGGGCGCGGCGACCGCCTGGTTCAGGGCCAGCGACCAGCCCAGACCGCTCGCGCCCTTCGCATCGGCGTTCGTGCAGACGGCCGTCTCGCCATCGCGCGAAAAGCCTGTTCCGAACGGCTGCGCCGTCGCCATCGAAACCCGGTCGTCCCGCCGCCACGCACCCGTCCCGGACAAGGCGAAGCCTTCGCCCCACAGCTGCGGCACGAGCCCGCCGGCCATAAGTACCGCGCATGCGATCACAGAGTCAAATGAACATTTCATGGAGGTCCCCGTCTAACGGAAGATGATGCGAAGCCCGAAGTTCGGCCTGCACGACGATTCAATTTCGGCGAGACCGATCCAGCCATTTTGCTGCACGGCGCTGAACGCGATGAGGAGGTCTGTCGCGTCGGGGACGACGAAGCCGCCGTCCCGCCGCGCATACGTCGCCTGGTTGTTGGGCAAACGGACATTGTCATCCGGCCCGATGCAGCTTGAATTCGGCAAGGCGAACCACGTGTCGCCGCCCGATGCCGTCTTGACGAACAGCGCGTCGATCCGGACCTCGGAGCGCTCCCGGTCGCCATGCGTTGTCGTGACGCGGACGTTCCGAAGGCGCATGCCGTTCCGTCCGGAGGGGCCGCCGGAAAGGCTGTAGCCGACAAAGGCCCCGCCGTCCATGATCCGCGTCCGCCAGCCATCGGCCTTCAACGCGATCTTCCCGTCCGTGAACAGGTTCGTCTGCACGTCCGAAGGCCCGACGCCATTACATGCGAAGGCCGTGGCTTCAAGGCCCAGAAGCGCATTCTCCGCCTCCGGCATGGGATTCGGCTCCGCGAGCGGGCAGCACGTCCAGTTCGCAATCCCCGCTTCCGTCGCTTCGACCACAATCTTCTCCGCCCAGTTGTCCGGCAACGCCGCCGCGAACACGACCTTCAGCCCGGTCGCGCCGGATACGAGCGGAAGCGCCTCGGCATTCGCGTAAACGGACTGGCAGACACCGCCGTCGCCGATGCCCGCAAGGCCGGAGGCGGGCAGCGTGAACCAGGTCTCGCCCGTTGCCTCCGTCCTGACCTGCAGGGAGCGGATGCCGGCCTCAAGGGCCGACGTGACGCGCACGCTTCCCAAGGCGAGGGCGGAACCGTCGCCCAGTCCGCATACGACGGACATTCCGTCCGCCGAGACAGCGGGCGGCTTCCCGTGCAGGATGTCGGCGGAGGGCAGCAACGGACAGGTCTCCGCAGATGTCGCATACTTCTTTCGCGTCCAAGCGGCCACAGGATAAAGCGCGGTCGCCTCGATTTCGGAGACGCCAATGGAATCATTCTGCTGCTTCTCGTCAAAGTCGAGCCGGATGGCCGTCACGCCTACGGCAATTGGCCGACCATCAGCCTCCGCATACACCGCCTGGAAGTTCGTCTCGCCCTCCTGAGGCACCGGCCCGATGACGCTGGAGTGTTCAAGTTCAACCCATCCGTCCTGTCCCGCTTTCTGGACGCTCAGCTTGGCGATGCGGACCTGCGAGCGGCCCTTGTCCTTATGCGTTGTCGTGAAGCGCACGGAGGCGAGCGCCACGCCCGCCGGATCGTCCGTCACCGAATAGCAGACGTAGGCGCCGCCACTCTTGAGCTGCACGGACCAGAAGTCCTCGGCAAGCGTGATCTTGCCGTCCGTGAAGCGCGTGGCGGACGCCTCGGCAAAGGCGGTCGCACCGTCACACGACGCATCGGTCGGCAGACGTCCGCGCAGAAGATTGGCGGACGCCGGCAACGGGTTCGCCTCCGTCAGGACCCGACAGCTCCACGCGCCGGCGAAGGCCGTTTCCGCGCCCCAAACGGTCGTCAACGCCAGCGCGCGAAACAACATCCGAGCCACAGGGCTCATCCCGGATACTTTCATCGCCGTTCCCTCCTTCTGTTGGTTCATGGTGCATTGAATTGTACACAACGCGCCGACCTCCCGCAACAAGCCTGAAACCATCCGAATCGTCCAAATGACGCGATGGAGCGGAACGTCCATGTCTCGCCAGACGAGGGTTTATGGATATGGGCACGTTCCAGTCGGCAAGCGCACGACGATGGAACGTCGGAAGGCGGGAAGGGACGGGCCTTGAACCTTCACACTCCGATCCTCCCACGGAAGGTAGCACGTCATCTCCCCCACCAGGGGCGACGGAAGCACTTCGCCCGCGACCGATTTTGCCTCATTCCCCTCGACCAGTTCGGACCTCCAGTCGCTCGCCTTGTCGCGGCACCAAAGAACGGTCGTCCTCTTGCCCCGAAGCCCGTAGACCCGCACGCGCCGCGTCTCGGTCTTGAAGGGGCGGAAGTCCTCCGCGATCGGGTCCAGCCCCTCAATGGCTTTCGCAAAGCGCGCGTAGTGATGCCAAAGGCCGTTTGGCGCCACATAGCTATCCCAATGCCAGAACTGCCCGCAACCGGCGGAACCGGCGAAAAACGGCGCGAAAAGCGCGTCGTGCAACAGCGTCCCCTCGCGGTCTTGCGCGTACAGGATCGAGGGGCCCGTATGGTTCGGCTTCACCGCGCCGACTTCTGCGAGAAGGACGGGCTTGCGCGGATTGCGGTCGCGGAGTTCCCGCACCGCATCGGCCGCGAGAACGTCCATCGGCCCGTGACAGACGTCTAACTCGCCACCGCAATCAAGATAGCGATGCACCTGCAGAAAGTCATTGCCTTCCATCGTGCAGAGATAGTCGTAGTAGTCGAAGATGCCCGGACTCGAAAAGCTGCCGAGGTTCTGTGTCGTCATCTGACGGGGAAACATCCGGCGCAAGTCACGCATCACGCGATCGCTCCACGGCCCCACATCGTTGCGCCAGGGGCCAATGCAGCCGATCTCATTCCACGGTTCCCAGGCGATGACGGCCGGCGAATCGCCAAGACCGAGACGGGCAAGTTCGCGCACCTTGCCCATATAGATCTCATAGCATCGCTCACTGTGCAGAAACGCATGCAGATTCGCGGCATAGGGCGCATAGAGCGAACGGTTGAAGAACGCGGCGTAGAGACCCGTGCCCTCCCGTCCCTTCGGAAAGACCGTGCGAAAGCTCTCCAGCGTCAGTTTCAGCTTCAGCCCCAGTCTCTCGCACCGCCGTACGACACGCATCAGGGTTTCGACGGCCGTTGGGTCGAATTCGCCGGGTTTTTCCGGCATGATCTCAAAGAACGCATGACCGAGCCACAGGCGGACATAATTGCCCCCTGCCGCCGCGAAGCGGTCAAGCCAACCCTCGAATTCGGCGCGACGAACCTCAAGATCCGCACCCGTCGGGAGGCCGTCTTTCGTACGGGAAAAACAGATGTTGAGACCAATCGGAATCCAGGCCTTCCCATCTGCACCCGCAAAATAGCGCGGCACGTCCGTCGAGACGTGTACACCGCCCGTCAGCGGCGCATTTTCCGCCGCCCGCACAGCCGCGTCCGCGCCGAGCGAAAAGGCGACGGCAAGACCAGCCAAGATCCGCGACACTAAGGTTTTCGTTGTCATAGATGCGACGCCCTTTCGTTATCCTTTCGTTGGATGTCTGGAATGGTAGCATAATACGACGGTCTCCCGCAACAAAACAAAAACGTCCGAATCGTCCGAATTGCGCAATGGTGGGCATGCCGAGCACAATGAACGGAGGCTCGCAGACGACTCATCACCGCGCCCTTCTACGCCGTGAAACTTCGGCCGGTGACGAAGCGGTGCGGATTGTCGTAGCGGCCCAGCGTCCCCGTCCGCAGCCACGCCAATAGGCAGCGCGCGATCTCGCGACCGTCCTCGTACGGATCGAACTCGATCCGCGCCAGGTCACCGAACGGAAACAGCCCCGAGCCCTTGTTCGCATAGACGACGAGCCGCGTGTCGCGCGGACAGGCAATCCCCCGTCGCCGGAAAGCCTCGCAGACGCCTTGAGCCAGATAGTCATCGCTCACGTAAACCACATCCGGGAGCGTGCCATGCGCCACTCGCCGCTCAGTCGCGACGCGCGCCGCCTCGGCGATGTCGTCGAGCGACGCATTCACGGACAGCGGCACGGACAGGCGCTCGACGAAAACACCGACGTGCGCAAAGGCCGGATCCGCGCGGACGTAGGTGTCCACACCGAAGTCAACCTGCAGGGCCGAGCGAACGCCCGTCCGCACGCACGCTGCAACCATGTCCGAAATCGCGTCGTCCACATTGTGGCAGAGGTTGCCCGCGAACCGACCCGGCGAACGCGCCCGGTTCCCCAGCGTGAGCGTCGCGTAGGGACAGCCACAGGACGCCAGAAGGCCCGTCACGACCGCGCGCCGGCTTGACGAGACGCGGACGACAACCAGGTCGGGGCGTTGCCGCAGGGCCTCCTGCAGCGGGCTCAGGTACGGCGTCTCGCGCGCATCGGCCCCCAACACGACCGGCAGCACGCGGTTCCCCGACTTGAAGATCGCACGCGCACACTCCACCGTGCTGATGCGGGAGCTGAACGAACCAAGGTTTTCGGTCGAGACGTCGAGGACAAGGCGCGGACGGTCCTCGCGCGGCACGGCGAGGACGACATGCCCGCGCCGGGGCTTGCCCGCAACCAGACGGTCCGCCGCCAAGTCGCGCAGCGCGGCCCGCACGACGCATTCGCTCACCTTGAAACTCCGGGACAACGCCGCCCGCGACGGCAACGACGCGCCGACGGCCAGGACGCCGCCGCGGATCATCTCCCGCAGCGTCTGCGCCACCTGCGCCGTCAGGGATTCGGGCCGGTTGGGATCGACTTCAAGATGCCAGCGCGCCATGCGATCCTCTCCATCGGTCAGCCCGGAACGGGCATAAGGCGCGCGAGGACGGCGATGGCCGCCGTGTCCGTACGGAGGATGCGCGGACCAAGGGAGAGGCGCGCGAAGCCGTGCGCCTCCAGAAGCGCCACCTCGTCGTCCGTCCACCCGCCCTCGGGACCGAGCGCGACGACGACACGCGACGCCACGCGGGCGGATCGCAATGTGCCGCGACCGCTCTCCGTCCCCGCGTACGGATGCGCGACGATGCGCCTCGTCTGCCCCGCGAAGTCCACCTCGAAGCGCCCCCCTTCGAGGTAACGCCGGAAATTCTTCTCGACCCGGAGAACCGGCAGTGCGGTCGTCCCGGCCTGCATGAGGCCATCCAGCAGAAGCGGACGGGAGACGGTCTCCTTGAGGAGCTGCGCCCCCCAGAACGCCTTCTCCACCTTCTCCGCGCCCACGAGGACGATCCGCCCCACGCCCATCTGCGCAAGCTGCGGCAGAAGACGCCTGAGCGCGCGCGGGCGCGGCGGCGCGAGGACAAGATCGACCCACGGCGCGACGGCCTCCTCCGCATGGGTGCAGCGCACGGCGATGCGTCCGCGCGCCGCGCCCGTCTCGGGGTTCGGCGCAAGCGGCAGGATCGATTCGATGACGGACGTGCCGACGCGGCCGTTCACGATGCCCGTCTTGAGCGTCTGGCCGACCGCGCCGTGGAGGACGTTGAGGACATGCTCCGCGCGGGCGTCGTCGAATTCCGCCCGGCCGTCCCGCACCTCGTTCGCCTCGAAGAGGATCCGGTTCATGCGCCCTTCGGCGTGACCCACGACACGCTCTTGAAACGGTCGTCGAGGATTTCGTTCGCGACGGCGAGCACGTCGTCCGCCGTGACGGCCGCAATGCCCTTCACAAGCTCCTCCGGGTCGCGTACGCGCCCGTAGGTCTGCACGCAGTTGCCGAAGAAGAACATGCGCGCGCGCTGGTTTTCGAGTCCGAGGCGGAAGTTGCCGAGCAGGTAGTCCTTCGTGCGGCGCAGTTCGACGGACGACGGACGGCGCGCGCGGATGCGTGCGAACTCCTTCTCGATCGTCTCGACGGCCCGTTCGACGCGCGCGGTATCAAGCCCCGCCGTGACGGCCCAGCCCCCCACGTCCTCGAAATACTGGAGCTGCGAGCGGATGTCGTAGCTGAGGCCGCGCCGCTCGCGCACGCTCTGGAAGAGGCGCGAGCTCATCGTGCGCCCCATCAGGCAGTCGAAGACGTTCGCCGCGTACTTCTTCCGCTCGGGCGCGTGGACGCCGAAGCAGCGGAAACCCAGCGCGAGCTGCACCTGCTGGACGTCGCGCGTGGCGTGGATTTCCCGGACGGGCAGCGGACGCCGCTTCATGGGGACGAACGCGAGCGGCTCCCCGCCCGCAAGCCCCCCGAGCGCCTGCGCGACGAGGCGCCGGACGACATCCGCCTCGAAGCGGCCCGCGACGACGGCGCACGTCGCCTTCGGCACGTAGGCACGGCGGATGTAGGCGCGCAGCGTCCCGGGCGTCATCGCGTTGAGCGTCTCGGCGGAACCGGCGATCGGCAGGCCGAGCGCGTTCTTCGGGAAGAGGGCGCGGGAGAGGTTTTCGCTCGCAACCGCGTCGGGCTCGTCCGCGTACATCTTGATCTCCTCCAGGACGACGCCGCGCTCGCGCGCGAACTCGGCGTCGGGGATCGCCGCGTGTACGTACATGTCCGAGATCACGTCTACCGCCGTCGCGAGGCGGTCGTAGGGCATCTGGGCGAAGAAGCACGTCCCCTCCTCGGAGGTGTAGGCGTTGAAGTTCCCGCCCTGCCCCTCGATCGCCGTCGAGATGTCAAGGGCACTGCGCGTCTCGGTACCCTTGAAGAGCATGTGCTCGATGAAGTGGGAAATGCCCGCGAGGTCGGGCGTCTCATGGCGGGACCCGCTTGCGACGAAGAGGCCGAACGAGACGCCCTCGACGTGGTCGTCGGGGACGAGGACGAGCTTGAGTCCGTTTTCCAGGATCTCCAGCGTGGCTTTTGGCAACATGGCGCGCTCCCCTAGACCTTGCCGTCCGCCGCCTCGTTCATCACGCGCAGCGTCGCGCGGCCGTCGTAGAGGGCCTTGCCGACAATGGCGGCGCGGAGGTTGGGGCGTCCGAGCGCGAGAAGGTTCTTGACGTCGGTCGGGCTCGACACGCCGCCGCTCGCGGTGACCCGGCAGGACGGGGCGGCGTCGCAGATGGCGGCCATCTGCACGAGGTTGGGTCCGCCCAGCATGCCGTCCGTCGCCGTGTCGGTGTAGATGATCGTCTTCACGCCAATCGCCGCGACGGCCTTCGCGAGGTCCGTCGCCTTCACCGCGGAGGTCTTCACCCAGCCGCGCGTCTGCACGAAGCCGTCGCGCGCGTCGATGCCCACCGCGATCCGCTCGCCGTACTGCTCGACGGCGCGGGTGAGGAATTCAGGATCCTCCAGCGCGGCCGAGCCGATGATCGCGCGCGCGGCGCCGGCTTCGAGGACGGCGGCGAGGGATTCGGGCGTGCGGATGCCGCCGCCCACCTCCACGGGGCCGCCGAAGGCGGCGATGATCGCGCGGATCGTCTCCGCATGGCGGGGCGTGCCCGCGAAGGCGCCGTCGAGGTCCACCACATGGAGTTCGCGCCCGCCCTGATCGCGCCAGTCGCGCGCCTGGGCGGCGGGATCGTCGCTGTACGTCGTCACGTCGTCCGCGCGCCCCTGGCGAAGCCGCACGCACACGCCGCCCTTCAAGTCGATAGCCGGTAGAATGACCATGGAATCCTGTCTTGTTTCGCTTGTAATCTGAAAGTGAGTGGATTAGTATACCATAAACACGCGCTTCAACGCCGTCCCGACGTCCACCGGAGTCCGGGCGGCCCTAGCGCGGTCTCCGCCACAACTCGGCGAGGGCGGGCGTGTAGAGCGGGCTGCGGTACTCCGGGT